>NZ_JBIDCW010000021.1:0-151375 GCF_043204795.1 Streptomyces sp. NPDC047706
GAACGGACGCTTCCTTTGTACTCACCCGAGATTCCCTCTCGCGGCTTTCCTCCGGGCGCTTCCCTTCGGTCTTGCGTTTCCGACTCTATCAGATCCTTTCGGCTCCGATTCCCCGTCGGCGGGGTTTGCCTTTCGGCCTCGCGGCCTTTCGACATTCACTACGTTAACCGATTCCCCCACCCGATTCATAATCGGGGCCGGCGGATTCGGATTCAGGCATGCGTACACACCGGAATCGACCCCGCTGAGGGGTGCTCGTTAGATAGTGGGTTGGCCGCTCCGGCTGCTGACGATCGCAGTACCCGGTTCAGCGGCTCGGGCCACATTACGCACCTTCCAGGGGCGCGTCAACTCCGGCGGCGCCTCGGGACGTGTGGCCGATACGGGCTCACCGTCGGGTCGTTGGCGATCCAGTAGCGCCAGGGGTGGACGCCTCCGTCGCCCCCGTCGCCGGCCACGCCCGTGCGAGGGCCGTCGCGTACCTGGTCAGAGGGGACAGAGGTACCGGTCAGTATGCGCAGGGGTGTGTCGCCGGAGGTGCAGGCGTCGGTGCCGTCCAGGGCCCCCTGGGATCTTGAGGACCTGGTGGACCTGGCTGAGTCGACCGGCGTCACGCTTGCCGCCGCACAAACTCAGGGAGTGCTCGACCTGTCCACCCCCTCCGGGCGTCTCGCTGCTCGCATCGGCGCTGTGGTGGCTCGCAACGAGACCGAGATGCGAGTAGTAGAGCGTCAGGTACTCGGACATCAGCGCCGTACGAGAGTCGGGCAGGCCCTTCCGGAGTACTCGCCCCTTCGGCTTCGAGCCCGACGGCAGGCACCGTGAGGCAGAGGCGGAAGCCCTACGGCAGGCGTACCGGGACGTCCTGACCGGTGTCTGCCTCTGGTCCATCGCGAAGGACTGGGACGCCCGTGGACTGTTCTCGCCGCACGGCAAGGAGTGGCGCAGCTCGAACCTTCGAGGTGTCCTCTTGAAGCCAAGGAACGCGGGAATCCAGACGTATTCGCAGTGGGTCGAGAAGCCGGACGGGAAGCGCGTGCGGCTGACCGATGAGACCGGCGCGGGCAACTGGGAGGCGATCGTCTCCGAGGGCATCTTCCGGGCCCTGGTCCGCTACCTGAGCGACCCGGAGCGCAACACGGGCGGCAGCAAGCGCAAGGCCCTGTTGTCCGGTGTCGTCCGCTGCTCGAAGTGTCAGGCCGTCGCCACTCAGGGGAGGCGCAAGGAGAACGCGGCAGGCGAGCGGTACCGCATCTACACCTGTTCAGGTGGCCGGTGCATCACCTGCCCGGCAGACGCTCTTGACTCCTTCGTGGTCCGGAAGGTCATGCCATCGACAAGGCCGAGGAGTGGAACGCGGCACCGGCCGCGGATAACGCAAACGAGGAGCGAGGGGCCGAACTGCTGGCCGAGGAGACTGCCGCATCCGAGAGGTGCACCGCCCTGGCGGAGATGTTCGCTGTGGGGACATCGACGGGTCGACCTTGCGGACGGGCATCGGCAGGTGTGACGCCGACCTGACCAAGATCCGGGCCGAGCTGGCAGACCTGGCGACGAAGCGGGTGCGCGTCGACCTGGGCGACGTCGAGTACCTGTGGGAGGAACTGGTCTACGAGGACCCCGACCGCATCGACTACGTGCGGACCGTCGTCATGCAGGTCTGCGAGCGAGTCGAGCTGATGCCGCGCGGTCGAGGGTCCGAGCCTTCAATGCCGAGCACTGCCGTATTACTTTCCGGAACCCCTGAGATCCGATCGCGGAGAGCCGAGCCGGCTGCCGGCGCGTCACGTCCGTGCATGGACGGCCGCGAGCGGCCCCGGTACACAACGGCTCAGGATCCGGCGGGCGGTTTGGCTCTCGGGCTCAGTCGGTACACCGAGACCGTTGGATCACCGGCGAGATAGAACCGGTGTTGCCAGTCGTGGGCCTTGCTCACGCCTACCCGAGGACCAACCTTGATGAGCGCGGTGGGTACCGGCTCACCCTCGGACAACATGACCGAGGTACCTGTCAGGAGGTCTGCGCCGTTGTGCTCTCCCGTGATACCGAGCGCCTGGCAGAAGTTCCCCGGACCTCGCGCAAGACGCGGGCTCTCGACCCCCTCCCCTCGCCGCTTGCGTGCCAGGTCTTCCCCCTCGATGACCCTGCCTGCCCGGATGAGGACAGCTGAGGCGATGCCATCCGTCCCGGTGACGATGTTGGCGCACCAGTGAAGACCGTGGGACCGGTAGACATACAGGTGTCCTGCGGGTCCGAACATGACGGCGTTACGGGGTGTCCGGCCTCGGTAGGCATGGGAAGCTGGGTCAGCCGTGCCGGAGTACGCCTCGGTCTCCGTAATCGCGATGCTCACGGTTCCCTCGGGGGTCTTGCAGCTGAGGACGCACCCGAGCAGCTTGGGGGCGACCTCTTCGGCAGGATGGGCGAGAAGGTCAACGTTCACGCTGACCGCCTTGACATTCCATGAGTGAAGTAGACGTACACACCGGGCGGACCGAACATCACGTCGTTGCGGGGTGTGCGGCCGCGGTAGGCGTGGGAGCCGGGGTCGTTCGGGCCGTCGTAGGCCTCGACCTCTGTCAGGCGGAGAGCGATCGGACCGTCCTGCGTCGTGCGTACGAGGATGCGGCCGAGGAGGTCGGGGGCCACTTCCAGTACGGGCCGGTCGAAGAAGTCCCGGGGCAGGGGCGTACGGTCGGAGGTCGCGATCATGCCGTCCGAGGGTAATGGAGACAGGCAGGGGCGGGCTGGGTGGCCACAGGACGTTCGTCTTGCCAGGGTGGGTCCCGGAACCGGCCCGGGCCGGATCGCGTTGGTAGTGGTCACAGACGTAGTGAACGAGGGAGAGACATGGCGTTCAAGAAGCTGCTCGCGAGTCTGGGGGCCGGCGGGGCCTCGGTCGAGACCGTACTGACCGAGGTCAACGTCGTTCCGGGCGGCGTCGTCCAGGGCGAGGTGCGTATCCAGGGCGGGTCCGTGAACCAGCAGATCGAGGCGCTGTCGGTCGGGCTGCAGGCCAAGGTGGAGGTCGAGGGCCAGGACACGGAGTACAAGCAGGACATCGAGTTCACGAAGGTGCGGCTCGGCGGTGCCTTCGAGCTCCAGGCGAACGCCGTGCACGCGGTCCCCTTCGGGCTGGACATCCCGTGGGAGACGCCGATCACGATGATCGACGGGCAGGCCCTGCGCGGGATGCACATCGGCGTGAACACCGAGCTGGAGATCGCGCGCGCGGTGGACTCCGGTGACCTGGACCCGATCAACGTGCACCCGCTGCCGGCGCAGAAGGCGATTCTCGACGCCTTCATCCAGCTGGGTTTCCGCTTCAAGAACGCGGACATGGAGCGCGGTCACATCCGGGGCACGCGCCAGAAGCTGCCCTTCTACCAGGAGATCGAGTTCCTGCCGCCGCAGCAGTACCGGGGGCTGAACCAGGTCGAGTTGAGCTTCGTGGCCGACGCGCAGGCGATGGACGTCGTGCTGGAGATGGACAAGAAGCCGGGCCTGTTCGGCGAGGGCAGTGACACCTTCCGCTCGTTCCAGGTGGGGCTGCACGACTACCAGGGCACCGACTGGGTGGCCTATCTCAACCGGTGGCTGTCCGAAGTCGGCAGCAAGCGCAACTGGTTCTAGGCTCGAGGTCACTGAACCATCCGATCAGGAGGTACCGAGGTGACCGAGCTCAAGAGGCGGCCGCTCCCCCACGACTTCCACCCGCCCGTGCCGTCGTTCACGGTGACGAGTGAGGACGTGCAGGAGGGTGCGACCCTCAAGGACGCTCAGGTCCACGCGGCCGGCAACACCTCACCGCAGCTGCGGTGGGAGGGCTTCCCGGCCGGGACCAGGAGTTTCGCCGTGACCTGCTACGACCCGGACGCTCCCACGGGGAGCGGGTTCTGGCACTGGGTCCTGTTCGACATCCCGGTCTCGGTGACGGAGCTGCCGGTGGGTGCGGGCAGCGGCAAGTTCGAGGGCCTGCCGGAGGGGGCGGTGCACGCGCGCAACGACTACGGCACGAAGGACTTCGGCGGTGCCGCGCCGCCGCCCGGGGACGGGCCGCACCGCTACGTGTTCACGGTGTACGCCGTGGACCAGGAGAAGCTCGGTCCGGACGCGGACGCCAGTCCGGCCGTCGTGGGCTTCAACCTGCGGTTCCACACGCTGGGTCGCGCCCAGCTCGTCGGTGAGTACGAGGTGCCCGCGGAAGCCTGACGTTCACCGAACGTTTGCCCGTCTCTGGTCTGGGAGTGATCGGAGGCGGGCATTTTTGTCGCCAGGGGGACACGGGGTCCTACCTCGTGGAGCAGCGGATATTGCGTTGTCCATCTCGGCGTGCCCGGCCAGAGTTGATCCCAGCCCGCCAGGGGGTGGGCCGGGTGCACACGGGAGGTGGGCTGGTATGCGGGACACGCTGGTGCTGAACGCGAGCTTCGAGCCGCTGTCGACGGTGACTTTGAACCGAGCCGTCGTTCTGGTGCTTCAGGACAAGGCCGTCGTCGAGCAGGCCCACCCCGAGCTGCGCATGCGTGGAGCCGCGGTCGACATACCGGCGCCCCGGGTCATCAGGTTGTGCAGGTATGTACGGGTGCCGTTCCGAAGACAAGCGCCGTGGTCGAGGCGGGGTGTGCTGGTGCGGGACCGGCACAGGTGCGCGTACTGCGGTCGTCGGGCGACGACCGTGGACCACGTGATGCCGCGGTCCCAGGGGGGTCAGGACACCTGGCTGAACACGGTGGCCTCGTGCGCGGAGGACAATCACCGCAAGGCGAACCGGACGCCGGAGGAGGCCGGTATGCCGCTGCTCCGGCAGCCGTTCGAGCCGACGCCGGCGGACGCGATGCTTCTGGCTCTGGCGCGGGACGACTACGAGTCGCTGCCTGAGTGGCTGGGGTCGGCTGCGGCTTGAGAGTGCGGAGGTTCGCCGGCTGACGGCCCGCGGGGCTGTCCGTGTGGTTCCCGGCGCCCCTGGAGTCAGGGGCGCCGGGGCGGAGCCAAGTACGCAACGAGCCGTCAGTCGATGCTCGGCCGCTCTCGGCGTTCCGTGCCCGAGGCGTTGCCGTTGTCCGACGAACCCGAACCGCCGGTCCTCGGGGCAAAGTTGCCCATGGCCCCGGAGAGGCCCTTGAGGGCGTCGCCGATTTCGCTGGGAACGATCCAGAGCTTGTTGGCGTCGCCTTCGGCGATCTTCGGCAGCATCTGGAGGTACTGGTAGCTGAGGAGCTTCTGGTCCGGGTCGCCGGCGTGGATCGCCTCGAAGACCGTACGGACGGCCTGGGCCTCGCCCTCGGCGCGCAGCGCGGCGGCCTTGGCCTCACCTTCGGCGCGCAGGATCTGGGACTGCTTCTCGCCCTCGGCGCGCAGGATCTCGGACTGCCGGACACCTTCGGCCTGGAGGATGGCGGCGCGCTTGTCGCGGTCGGCGCGCATCTGCTTCTCCATCGAGTCCTGGATGGAGGTGGGCGGCTCGATCGCCTTGAGTTCGACGCGGTTGACGCGGATGCCCCACTTGCCGGTGGCCTCGTCCAGGACGCCGCGCAGGGCGGCGTTGATCTCCTCGCGGGAGGTGAGGGTGCGCTCCAGGTCCATGCCGCCGATGATGTTGCGCAGGGTGGTGACGGTCAGCTGCTCGATGGCCTGGATGTAGCTGGCGACCTCGTAGGTCGCGGCCCGTGCGTCGGTGACCTGGTAGTAGATGACCGTGTCGATGTTGACGACCAGGTTGTCCTGGGTGATCACCGGCTGCGGCGGGAACGGCACGACCTGTTCACGCAGGTCGATGCGGTTGCGGATGGTGTCGATGAACGGGACGACGATGTTGAGGCCCGCGTTCAGTGTCCGCGTGTAGCGACCGAAGCGCTCCACGATGGCGGCGCTGGCCTGTGGGATGACCTGGATCGTCTTGATCAGGGCGATGAAGACCAACACCACCAGAATGATCAGGACGATGATGACCGGTTCCATCGTCGTTCCCCGTACCCTTCTCCGCCTCGGCGCGTTCGGTGGATCCGCGCTCGGCGGATCCTCTTGATGCAGATCTTATGGTTGTTGAAGATCTTGCTGGTCGAGTCTGACAGACCGTCGCACGGCAGGTGCGGTGTTCGGCCACCTTGGGGGGGCGAGGTCACATGACGATCGCCGTGGCGCCTTCGATGTCCACGACGTCGACCTCCTGGCCGACTTCGAAGACGTGGCCGCTGTCGAGGGCGCGGGCCGACCAGACCTCTCCGGCGAGCTTGATGCGTCCGCCGGACCCGTCGACGCGTTCCAGTACGACGGCTTGTCTGCCCTTCAAGGCATCGACACCGGTGGCGAGTTGGGGCCGCTGGGCGCGGTGCCGGTTGGCGATGGGGCGTACCACCGCGATGAGGGCGGTGGAGACGGCGGCGAAGACGACGACCTGGAAGACGGCGTCGCCGCCGAAGATGCCCGCGGTCACCGAGGCCGCGACGGCGCCCACCGCGAGCATGCCGAGTTCGGGCATCGCGGTGATCACGAGCCCGATGCCGAGCCCGGTCGCCGCGACCAACCACCATACCCACGCGTCGATTTCCACACGGTCATGGTAGGACCGCGGGACGTGCGCGGACAGGGCGCGATCTGGTTCGGGCGGGCTTCTTGCCCGTGCCTCGGCGGGACACCGGCTCAGGACATCGGCAGGCCCTGGGCGGTCCAGCGCTCGCCGACCTGCTCGACGACGAGCGGGAGGCCGAAGCACAGGGAGAGGTTGCGGGAGGTGAGTTCGAGCTCCAGCGGGCCGGCGGCGAGCACCTTGCCCTGGCGGATCATGAGTACGTGGGTGAAGCCGGGGGCGATCTCCTCGACATGGTGGGTCACCATGAGCATCGAGGGGGCGATCGGGTCGCGGGCGAGCCGGCCGAGACGGCGTACCAGGTCCTCACGGCCGCCGAGGTCGAGGCCGGCGGCGGGTTCGTCGAGCAGGAGCAGCTCGGGGTCGGTCATCAGGGCGCGGGCGATCAGGGTGCGCTTGCGCTCGCCCTCGGAGAGGGTGCCGAACCTGCGCTCCAGGTAGTCGGACATGCCGAGGCGGTCGAGGAAGGCGCGGGCGCGCTGCTCGTCGATCTCCTCGTACTCCTCCTGCCAGCCCGCCGTCATGCCGTACGCGGCCGTCAGCACGGTCTCGAGGACCGTCTGGCGCTTGGGGAGCTTGTCGGCCATGGCGATGCCGGCCATGCCGATGCGGGGGCGCAGCTCGAAGACGTCGGTGCCGGGGGTGCCGAGGGTCTCGCCGAGGATGGTGGCGGTGCCCTTGCTGGGGTAGAGGTAGCTGGACGCGACATTGAGGAGGGTGGTCTTGCCGGCGCCGTTGGGGCCGAGGATGACCCAGCGCTCGCCCTCCTTCACCGACCAGGAGACCTGGTCGACCAGAGCCCGGCCCTCACGGACCACGGATACGTCCTGAAGCTCCAGAACATCGCTCATGAGCGCGTTGTCTCCCCTTGCAGTGTGGCCGGTCTCGGCTGTCGCGTAGGCCTGTGGCTCGGTCCGCCGCGCCGGTGGGCGCAGCCCTCAAGGAAATCTACGCCACCGGTCCGCCGGTCCATTCCCTCGGCCCGGTACTTAGGGTGGGAGCATGCTCTCGGAACCGCGCTCCGGCCGCCTGGCCGCTTGGGGAAATGCCCTTTTTGCCGGACTCATTTCGCCGGACGAAGCCGTCCTCGCCATCGTCGGCGAGGACGCCGTGCACCGGGTGGAGGGGCTGCCCGGTGAGACGTCGCCGGTCGGGCTCACGCTGGCGCTGGGCCGGCTGCGGGCGCTCGGGGTGAGCGGCCTGCGGGTCGCGCTGCCCGCGCCAGGGCATCCGCTGGGGCTGAGCGGGCCGCCGGAGTTCAATGCGCGGGCGCTGGAGGCCGAGGAGGCGGTGATCTGCCACGGCGGCGCGCTGGGGCTCGTACCGGAGGTGTACGAGGCCGGGCCCGACGGTGATGTACATGTCGAGGTCGTGTGGCACTGCCTGCCCGTGCGGGAGGCGCCACCGGCCGATGTGCCGTCGCTCGGGGAGGCGGAGCGGGAGCTGGCCGAGGCTCTCAGGGAGGCGACCGAGGTGCTGACGCGGCTGGACATGGCCGCTTCGGGACCGGTGGCCGAGGCGGCGATCGACGCGTACCGGGCGCGGGCCGAGCGGGGGCGGGAGGTGCTCGCGCCCGGGTATCCGGGACGGGCCGTGCGGGTGCTGGAGCTGGCCCAGCGGATCGGGGTGCTGATCTCGGTGGCGTACGAGAACGGGCACGGGGCAGCGGTGAGCGCCTCGGAGATGGCGGCTCGGGCGGAGGTGCTGCGGCCGGTGGAGCGGACGGCCCGGCGGGCGCAGGTCGCGGCGTACAACTCCGTGGTGGAGGAGCGGGAGCGGCGGTGAGGCCGCCCCGGGCGACGGTGCCGGCGCCCGGGGAGCGGACGTCGCCGAGGGGCGTACGGCACAGGGCGCCGCGAGTCGTCCCATGACTCGCGGCGCCCTTCGGTGCCCGATCGGCGTCAGGCGGTGAGGACGTGGGTCGGGAGCTTGCCCACGTCCTTCGGGCCGACGGCCGGTACGGCAAAAGCTCAGCGGTTGATGCCGAGGTTGCCGAAGGCGGGGTTCAGCACGCCGACGACGTTCACGCTGTTGCCGACGGCGTTCACCGGGATGTGCACCGGGGCCTGGACGAGGTTGCCCGAGACGACACCCGGCGAGTGCTCGGCCTTGCCGGTGGCCAGCGATCCGTCGGTGGCGGAGGCCATACCGGCACCGGCGGCCACCAGACCACCGGCCACCATCGTCACGGCCGCTGCCTTCTTCAGGTTCTTCACTTCGTAAGCCCTTCTGATGCGATTGCCACGGCCAGTCGCCGTAGCACGCACTGAAGAACGCCGGCGCCCCGCGGAGGATGCGCCATCCGGGGGACATTCCCACGACGGTATGAATCTCAGCTCGGAGCGGAACCTTCCGTATTGCCGTACCGAGTGCTATTCGGCCTGTTTCAGCCGGTCACGCCATGGCGAACGGCCCACAGTGCGGCCTGGGTGCGATCCGCCAGGTCCAGCTTCATCAGGATGTTCGACACATGCGTCTTGACGGTCTTCTCGGAGAGCACCAGCGCGCGGGCGATCTCCCGGTTGGAGCGGCCGTCCGCTATCAGGCCCAGCACCTCGCGCTCCCGGTCGGTGAGCGCACCCGCCCTGCCCTGGCCGGAGTTGGCCTCCTCCTGGGAGAGCAGGGCGCCCGCCACCTCGGCCTGGAGCAGGATGTGCCCGGCGTGCACCGAGCGGATGGCGCCGGCGAGCGCGTCGGGGTCGACGTCCTTGTAGACGTACCCGGCGGCGCCGGCGCGCAGGGCCGGGACCACCGTGCGCTGCTCGGTGAAGCTGGTCACGATCAGCACACGCACGGGGTTGCCCAGCTCGCGCAGTCTGCGCAGCGCCTCGACGCCGTCCATGCCGGGCATCTTGACGTCCATCAGGACGACGTCGGGCTTCAGTTCCTCGGCCTGGGCGACGCCCTCGGCGCCGTCCGCCGCCTCGCCCACGACCTCGATGTCGTCCTGGACTTCGAGGAAGGTGCGCAGGCCACGGCGGACCACCTGGTGGTCGTCGACGAGCAGCACCCTGATTGCGTCAGCCACCGGGGACCTCCATCTCGATCGTGGTGCCCTTGCCGGGCGCCGACTCCACGGTGAGCCTGCCGCCCACTCCGCCGGCCCGGTCCCGCATGGAGACCAGGCCGAGGTGGCGTCCGGCACGGCGGATCGCCCGCGGGTCGAAGCCGCCGCCGTCGTCCGTGACCCGCAGCACCGCGCCGCCGTCGCACCTGGCCAGCGTCACGCCGACCCGCTCGGCCCCCGAGTGCCGCAGGGCGTTGTGCAGGGCTTCCTGGGCGACGCGCAGCAGGGCCTCCTCCTGGGCGGCCGGCAGGGCGCGCACGCCGTGGGCGGTGAAGGTCACGCGCGCGGTGTGCGCGCGGTCGAGGACCTGCACCTGGGTACGCAGGGTGGCCACGAGACCGTCCTCGTCGAGGGCCGCGGGGCGCAGCTCGACGACGGCGGCGCGCAGCTCGTCGGCGGCCTCGGCGGCGAGCGCGGCCACCTGTTGCAGTTCCCCCTTGGCGCGGGCAGGGTCCCGGTCGACCAGGGCGGTGGCGGCCTGGGCGGTCAGGCGCAGGGAGAAGAGTTTCTGGCTGACGGCGTCGTGCAGTTCGTGCGCCAGCCGGGAGCGCTCCTCGGCGATGGTGAGCTCGCGACTGCGCTCGTAGAGCCGGGCGTTGGTGAGTGCGATCGCGGCGTGCTGGGCGAGGATGGCCAGCAGTTCCTCGTCGTCCGCGGTGAAGCCGCAGGTGCCCTCCGCCTTGGGGCAGTTCTTGTTCGCGAGGAAGAGGGCACCGATCACCTCGTCGCCGTCGCGGATGGGCAGACCCAGGAAGTCGGCCAGGTCGGGGTGGGCGGAGGGCCAGCCTCCGAAGCGGGGGTCGGTGCGGACGTCGGCAAGGCGCTGCGGCTTGGCGTCGCGGAGCATCGCCGCGAGAACGCCGTGCTGGCGGGGCAGCGGGCCGATCTGCTTCCACTGCTCGTCGCTGACCCCGTCGACCACGAACTGGGCGAAGCCCCCGTGGTCGTCCGGGACGCCCAGCGCGGCGTACTGCGCGTCGAGCAGCTCGCGGGCCGAGGCCACGATCGTCTTGAGGACGTCGCGTACCTCCAGATGCCTGCTCATGGCCAGCAGCGCGGAACTCACCGCGGCGAGGCCGGACCGGGGACCTTGACTCATGACTCCACGCTACCGGCGGGGGGTGACAGTGCGGATCGGACCGCTGACGGCAGCCGCCTGGGCCGCTGGGCCTAGGCCCGAGGTCGCGGCCCCGTGGCCTAGGTCGAAGGGCCCCGCCGCTTTGCGGCCCGCGTCCGAGGCGGAGCGGGTCCCCCGGTTCCTACGTTGAGGGCACGCCGATCTCGCGGCGCCGAAGGACGAGGGGAAACGGTCATGCCGGTTGCGATCATCACAGGGGCGTCGAAAGGTCTGGGGCGGGCGCTCGCCGAGGCCCTGGCCACGCGCGGATGGGACCTGGTGCTCGACGCCAGGGGCGAGCGGGCGCTGAAGGAGACGGCGGCGGCGCTCGCGACGTACGGGACGCGGGTGGAGGCCCTGGCCGGGGACGTCACGGACGCCGGGCACCGGGCCGGGCTGGTGGCGGCGGCCTGGCAGCTGGGCGGCGTCGACCTGCTGGTGAACAACGCGAGCGCGCTGGGCGCCGAACCGCTGGTCCGGCTGGACCACCTGCCCCTGGAGGGGCTGCGGCGGGCGCTGGAGGTGAACGTGGTGGCCGCGCTGGGCCTGGTCCAGGAGGCGCTGCCCCTGTTGCGGGCCGCGCGGCAGGCCGCGGTGATCACGGTCAGCTCGGACGCGGCCGCCGAGGCGTACGAGACATGGGGCGGGTACGGGGCGTCGAAGGCGGCCCTGGACCACCTGGCGGCGGTGCTCGCCGCGGAGGAGCCCCGGCTGCGGGTCTGGGCGGTCGACCCCGGGGACATGGCGACGGAGCTGTACGCGGCGGCCGTACCGGAGGACGACGGTCCGCGGCCGGAGCCGGCGAGTGTGGTGCCGGCGTTCCTGCGACTGCTCGACGAGCGGCCGGCGAGCGGTCGCTACGGGGCGCCGGCCCTGCTGGAGGAGGCGCGATGACGGCGGCGCTGGGAATACCGCCGGCCGGGCCCGTCCGCGCGTGGGGCCGGGTGCCGCGGGAACTGTCCGCGCGCGTGCCTGCGGAGCAGCGGGGGCCGGGGCTGGACCGGGACGCCGTACGGCTGCTGGTGTCACGGGGGACGCAGGTGTCGCATCACGCGTTCGCGGAGCTGCCGCGGCTGCTGCGGGCCGGCGATCTGCTGGTCGTGAACACCTCTTCCACGCTGGCCGCGGCGGTGGACGGGTGGGCCGGGCACACGCGCGTGGTGGTGCACTTCTCGACGCTCGGCGACGACGGGCGATGGGCCGTGGAGCTGCGGGATCCGGACGGGCAGGGCACCACACGCGCGCGTGCGGGCGGTCCGCTGGGGACGGTGGTGCGGCTGCCCGGGGGCGTGCGGCTGGTGCTGGAGGAGCCGCTGAGCACGCGGGGCGAGCGGCTGTGGTGGGCGCGGGTGGACGGGGCGGAGGTGTGCGAGCTGCTCGGTGCGTACGGGCGGCCCATCCGTTACCGCTACACGGAGCGGGATCAGCCGCTGTCCGTCTACCAGACGGTGTTCGCGCTGCCCGATCCGCCGGCCGGTGGGCCGGGCAGCGCGGAGATGCCGAGTGCGGCGCGGCCCTTCACCCATCGGATGGTGGCCGAGCTGGTGAGCAGGGGTGTGCAGTTCGCGCCGATCACGCTGCACACGGGGGTGGCCTCGGCGGAGGCGCACGAGCCGCCCTATCCGGAGCGGTTCGCGGTGCCGGAGGCGTCGGCACGGCTGATCAACGCCGTGCGCGCGGGGGACGGCAGGGTCGTCGCGGTGGGCACGACCGCCGTGCGCGCCGTCGAGTCGGCCGCGGGGCCTGACGGGGTGGTCCGGGCGGCCGAGGGGTGGACGGATCTCGTGGTGACGCCGGAGCGCGGTGTGCGGGTGGTGGACGGGCTGCTGACCGGGCTGCACGAGCCGGAGGCCTCGCATCTGCTGATGCTGGAGGCGGTGGCCGGCGCCGCGGCGATCGACCGGGGGTACCAGGAGGCGCTGCGCCATCGCTACCTGTGGCACGAGTTCGGGGACGTCCATCTCCTCCTTCCGGACGAGGGCACGTCACTGTGAGCATTGCGCCAGCAACGCAAGGTGAAATCATCCCACCTTGTATGTGAGGCCGCACATAGGGCCTAAGTCACGTACGAAGGTCAATAGGAGATAAATACACCCAGAGCGAGCGGGAAGGACGTTCTGGTCTGTCCGGATTTGCCCTCACCTGATCCACTACCCGGGATCGTAGGTCACAGCTTTGCCAGTGGTTTTTGCGGCCGCTAAGAATGGCTGGCGTCGCTCAGCGCCGTGGGTTGTCTGACCCGCGGCGTCCATGCGGGAAGCACCAGGCCCCGCCCTGAAGTGAGCGACCTCCGCGCTATTCGAAGAGGTCCATCCGCCATGCCCAAGAACACCCTTCGCGACCGCAGTCGCACCCTGACGAAGACGAACAAGATCGCCATCGCCGGAGTAGCCACCCTTGGCGCCGCTGCCCTCGCGTTCACCGCGGTGCCCTCGGGCGGGCAGACCACCACCGACGCTTCCGCACCGGACAAGGTCGCCTACAGCGCCGAGCCGGTGAAGGGCGTCAAGGCAAGCGTCACCGACCAGCTCACCGGTGCCGCCCTGAAGGTCCAGGCCGTCGAGGCGAAGAAGAAGGCCGCCGCCGAGGCCGCCGCCACGAAGAAGGCCGCCGCCACGAAGAAGGCCGCCGCCACGAAGAAGGCGGAGCGTCAGCGCGAGGCGCAGGCAGCCGCGAGCCGGTCCGTCGAGCGCATCGCGTTCCAGCCCGTCGCCGCGAAGAAGGCCGCCTACGGCAACAACCTCGACGGCTGGATCCGTGAGGCGCTGTCGATCATGAAGTCCAAGGGCATCCCGGGCTCCTACCACGGCCTGCACAAGAACATCATGCGGGAGTCCTCGGGCAACCCGAACGCGATCAACAACTGGGACATCAACGCCCAGAACGGCATCCCGTCCAAGGGCCTGCTCCAGGTGATCCCGCCGACGTTCAAGGCCTACCACGTGCCGGGCACCTCCTGGAACATCTACGACCCGGTCGCCAACATCACCGCCGCCGCCAACTACGCGGCCGACCGGTACGGCTCGATCGACAACGTCAACAGCGCGTACTGACCGACGCACGGCGCGTGCTGAGGCGAGCGCGGGCCTCTGCCCGCCGTAGGACGCCGGCCATACGACGCCGAAGGGCGGCACCCTCCTGACGGGGTGCCGCCCTTCGGGGCGTTTTGAGGGCACCGACTACTTGCGCATGACCTCGGGCTCGTGGCGGCGCAGGAAGCGGGCCACGAAGAAGCCGCAGATCACACCGAGCGCGATCAGCGCGACCATGTCCAGCGTCCACGCACCGACGGTGTGCTCCCACAGCGGGTCGTTGCCGGCACCCTCCTCGGGCGGGCTGATCTTGTTGAAGTCCAGCGTGGCGCCCGCGGCGGCGACCGCCCAGCGGGACGGCATCAGGTACGAGAACTGGTTGACGCCGACCGCGCCGTTCAGGGCGAACAGGCAGCCCGTGAAGACGACCTGGATGATCGCGAACATGACCAGCAGCGGCATGGTCTTCTCGGCCGTCTTCACCAGCGACGAGATGATCAGACCGAACATCATCGAGGTGAAGCCCAGCGCCATGATCGGCAGGGACAGCTCGACCATCGTCGCGCTGCCCAGGATCAGGCCCTCCTCCGGCAGCTCACGGCTGGAGAAGCCGATCACGCCGACCAGCAGGCCCTGGAACACGGTGATCATGCCGAGCACGAACACCTTGGACATCAGGTACGCCGAGCGGGACAGGCCGGTGGCGCGCTCCCGCTCGTAGATGACGCGTTCCTTGATCAGCTCGCGGACCGAGTTGGCGGCGCCGGCGAAGCAGGCACCGACCGCGAGGATCAGCAGCACCGTGGTGGCCGTGCCGTTCGGGATGATCCGGCCCGTCTGGTTGGGCTCGTTGGGCAGCAGGCCGTTGTCCGGCTCGATGAGCAGGCTGACCGCGCCGAGGACGGCGGGCAGGATCACCATCAGGGCGAGGAAGCCCTTGTCGGAGGCGATCACCGACACATAGCGGCGCACCAGCGTGACGAACTGCGACATCCAGCCCTGCGGCTTGGGCGGCTTCATCGCCTGCATGGCCGGCATCTGTACGGCCTGCGGGGCGACGGCGTCGATGTCCGCGGCGTACATCTGGTAGTGCTGCGAGCCCTTCCAGCGGCCCGCCCAGTCGTAGTCGCGGTAGTTCTCGAAGGCGGAGAAGACGTCGGCCCAGGTGTCGTAGCCGAAGAAGTTCAGCGCCTCCTCGGGCGGGCCGAAGTAGGCGACCGATCCGCCGGGCGCCATCACCAGGAGTTTGTCGCACAGTGCCAGTTCGGCCACGGAGTGGGTGACGACGAGGACGGTGCGGCCGTCGTCGGCGAGGCCGCGCAGCAGCTGCATCACATCGCGGTCCATGCCCGGGTCGAGTCCGGAGGTCGGCTCGTCCAGGAAGATCAGCGACGGCTTGGTCAGCAGCTCCAGGGCGACGGAGACGCGCTTGCGCTGGCCGCCGGAGAGGGAGGTGACCTTCTTGTCCTTGTGGATGTCGAGCTTGAGCTCGCGCAGCACCTCGTCGATGCGGGCCTCGCGCTCGGCGCCGGTGGTGTCGGCCGGGAAGCGCAGCTTGGCCGCGTACTTGAGGGCCTTGTTGACGGTCAGCTCCTTGTGCAGGATGTCGTCCTGCGGGACCAGACCGATGCGCTGGCGCAGCTCGGCGAACTGCTTGTACAGGTTCCGGTTGTCGTACAGCACCTCGCCCTGGTTGGCGGGCCGGTAGCCGGTCAGCGCCTTCAGCAGCGTCGACTTTCCGGAGCCGGACGGGCCGATGACCGCGATCAGCGACTTCTCCGGGACGCCGAAGGAGACGTCCTTGAGGATCTGCTTGCCGCCGTCGACCGTGACGGTCAGGTGGCGGGCGGAGAAGGACACCTCACCGGTGTCGACGAACTCCTCGAGACGGTCGCCCACGATCCGGAACGTCGAGTGACCGACACCCACGACGTCGGTCGGGCCCAGCAGCTGGGAGCCGCCCTTGGGGATCGGCAGACCGTTGACGTACGTGCCGTTGTGCGAGCCGAGGTCGCGGATCTCCATGCGCCCGTCGGGCGTGGAGTGGAACTCGGCGTGGTTGCGCGAGACCTGGAGGTCGGAGACCACCAGGTCGTTCTCCAGGGCACGGCCGATGCGCATCACCCGGCCGAGCGAGAACTGGTGGAACGTGGTCGGGCTGCGATCGCCGTAGACCGGCGGCGCCCCCGCCGCGCCGCCGGGCACCTGCTGCGCGTGCTGCTCCGCCGGGCCCTGCTGCTGCGGGAACGGCTGTGCGGGCTGCTGCCGGCCCGCCTGCGGCGCCTGCTGCTGCGGCGCCTGCGGGGACCAGCCCGCGTTCGCGCCCTGCGCGGCGAACGGCTGCTGCTGCGGCTGCGCCTGGGGCGCGACCGCGGCCGCGGCGCCGGACAGGCTCAGCTGCGGTCCGTCGGTCGCGTTGCCGAGGTGGACGGCCGAGCCTGGGCCGATCTCCAACTGGTGGATTCTTCGGCCCTGTACGAATGTGCCGTTGGTGCTGCCGTGGTCCTCGATGGCCCAACTACGGCCGTTGAAACTGACCGTGGCGTGCCGCCAGGAGACTCTGGCGTCGTCGAACACGATGTCGCCCTGCGGATCGCGTCCGAGTGTGTAAGCCCTGGACGGGTCGAGCGTCCAGGTCCGTCCATTGGTTTGCAGTACGAGTTCCGGCACTCCATGCCCCACTGAGTTGTCCCCCGAATTACCCCCGTCGCGGGGAGTCTAGGGATGTCGAACATCGGGGGGAACTATTTCAGTAGCGGCCCCCTGACCGAAAGTCGGGCCTTGTGAAGACCGCGTACGGGCGCGTCACCGTGCGCCGTTGACGCGGTGGAAACCGGCCCGGAGAGTGGTAATCCCACGCGAGGGGGACATGCGCGGCGCCGGCGCCGTGCCGCGGATCGGGGGGCTGCCGTGGGGGTCGACAGGGGTGGGTCCGGCACGAGGCTGCCGTGGGTGGACATCCTGCTGTCCGCGATCGCGTCCGTGAGCTGGGCACTGATCGGGATGGCCGGCACGGCCGCGCTCGGGCTGCGGCTGCTCCAGGCGGACTCGGCCGGTTCGCTGGGGCCGATGACCGCGGCGGTGGTGGCCCTGGGAGCGGGTGGTTCGGTCACGCCGTCCGGTGACGTGTCCGCCTACGGGCTGACCGGCGCGGAGGCCACCACGGCCATCGAGATCACGCCATTGGGAGTGAGCCTGGTCGGCGCGCTCCTTCTGTCATATTTCTTCCTACGGTCCCTGCGCGCGGCCGGAGTTGTGATCCGCGCGTCCGAACTCCTCGCGCGCGCGGGCGCGGTGGTCGTGCTCTTCGTGGCGGCACTGGGCGGGCCGGCCTGGGCCGGGCACGACGTCGTCACGATCGACGGCGGCGCGCTCGGCCTCGACGACCTGCCCGGCGGCCCGGGGTCCGGGGGCATCGAGATTCCCGGGCTCGGTGACGTGGGGGACGTCGGCGGGCTGCTGCCCGAGCGGGTGGGCGATCTGAACGACGCCGAGGCGGCCGTGGGATTCGGCGTCGACACGGCGCCGACCCTGCTCGGCGGGCTGGTCTGGTCCGCCGGCGTGCTGCTCGTCGCGCTGCTGGCCTCCCGCCGCACTCCCTTGCCGCGCGGCTGGGACGTGGTGCACCGGGTCGTACGGCCGGCCGTGTCCGCGCTCGTCACGGTGCTGCTGGTGGCCGTGGCGGCGGGGCTCGCCGCCACGGCCTACGCGGCGATCGGCGACGACCGTCCCGGGCGGATCGCCGGGGCGGCGCTGCTGGGCGCGCCGAACGGGGCGTGGCTGGGCATCCCCGTCGGCCTGTTCGTGCCGTGGCACGGGGAGGCGTCGGGCGCGCTCACCCGGTTCCTGCCGGATCCGCTGGACGACCTGCTGGTCGGCTCGGACCAGCCGGTCACCCTCGGGCGGCTGGCGGAGCTGGACGGCCGGGTGTGGCTGCTGGGCGTGGCCGCGGCCGTCATGATGCTGCTGGCGGGGGTCCTGGTGGGGGTGCGGACACCGCTGCGGACAGCCGCGGGAGCGGGAACGCCGGCAGGGGGCGTACGGGCTGTCGGTGCGCTCGGGTTCGCCGCGCGGTGCGCACTGCGGCTCGGGTGCGTGACCGCGGTGGCCCTGCCGTTGCTGGGGCGGCTGACGGAGGTGTCCGTGGACGCCTCGCTTTCCGTGCTCGGCTTCGACGCGTTCGGGGCGGGAGCGGAGCTGCGCGGCGATCCGGGGATGGCGCTGCTGCTGGGGGCGCTGTGGGGTGCCGCGGCCGGGGCGGCCGGAGCGCTGTCGGCGTACGCGAGCGGGGCCGCGGGGCGGCGGGCGGCGCCGATGGCACGCGGTGACGTGACGGCCGGGGCACGTGGGTACGGGGCGGCCTCGGGGCCGTACGCCGCCAGTACGCCGTACCGGCCGCCGAACCCCGACACGAACCCCTACCTGCGACTGCCGGAGGAGCTGCGGGAGCCCAGGGACGCGCGGCCGCCGGGTCGGGTGGAGGGCGACGGCGAGGCGCCGGGGGGCGGCGACGGGTACGGAGAGGACATGTTCGGGGCGCCTACAGTGACGCGGCCCTTCGAGCCGCCGTCGCCGCGGGTACCCCGGGGGGCGCCGGAGGTGCCGGGGCATCCGGGAGCGCGGGGGGTGCCACCGCCCGGAAGGGGCATTCCGGGGCCGCCTTCAGGGTCGTCCTCCGGGGCGTCCTCCAAGGAGGACAGCTCGCCGCCGCCCGGACCGCCGCCGCCTGGCACTCCACGGCCTGGCACTCCGCCGCGGGGAGCTCCACCGCCCGGTCCCCCGCCGCAGGAGAGGCCACCTCCTGCTCCCCCGCCTCCGGGGCCGCCGAGGCGGGGCAGGTAAAACGGGGCCGGTGAGACGGGCGATCACGACGCCGGCCATGCACGTGTGATCAGGGCGCTGCTGAGGCGGTCGTCAGGCGGCGCCCGTGAAGCGGTCGTGAGGCCCGCACCGGTGACGCTGTCGGCAGGCGGGCGCCAGTGACGCAGTCGGCAGGCGGGCGCAGGTGACGCAGTCGTCAGCAGGCACCGCTGAGGCAGTCGTCCGGCGGCGCCCGTGAAGCGGTCGTGCGGCCCGCACCGGTGACGCAGTCGGCAGGCGGGCGCCGGTGAGGCGGTCGGCAGGCGGGCGCCGCTGAGGCGGGCGGCAGGCGGGCGCCGGTGACGTGATGTGACTGGGCCGGCCGCGGATGCGCGTCCGCCGATGTGCCGCAGGCGGGGCGGGGCGACGGATGTCCCTTGCGAGGGCGCCGGTGGTGAGGCGCGCGGCGGTGACGTGGTGCGTGAGGGCGGGCGTGGGCGGTCTGTCAGGCGTTCGCCACCGGAGCGCCATCCAGGGTTATCGAGTGTTACGTGTCCGTCAGACGGACCTCGCGGGCGATCGGCACTCCGTGCCGGTTACCTTGGGAACACCATGAGCGCTTCGCAGACCTCTGACGTCCCGACTCTCCTTGTCAAGATCTTCGGCAGGGACAGGCCGGGCATCACGGCCGGACTCTTCGACACCCTCGCCGCCTTCTCCGTCGACGTGGTCGACATCGAGCAGGTCGTGACGCGAGGCCGGATGGTGCTGTGCGCGCTCGTGACCGAGCCGCCCAAGGGCCTGGAAGGCGAGCTGCGGGCGACCGTCCACAGCTGGGCGGAGTCGATGAAGATTCAGGCCGAGATCATCTCCGGCCACGGCGACAACCGGCCGCGCGGCCATGGCCGGTCCCTGGTCACCGTGCTCGGGCATCCGCTCACCGCCGAGGCCACGGCCGCGATCACCGCGCGGATCACCAAGGCCGGCGGCAACATCGACCGCATCTTCCGGCTCGCCAAGTACCCGGTGACGGCCGTCGAGTTCGCGATTTCCGGCGTCGAGACCGAGCCGCTGCGCACCGCCCTGGCGGTCGAGGCGGCGGCTCTCGGTGTGGACGTGGCGGTCGTGGCGGCGGGTCTGCACCGGCGTGCTCAGCGGCTGGTCGTGATGGACGTGGACTCGACACTCATCCAGGACGAGGTGATCGAGCTCTTCGCCGCGCACGCCGGCTGTGAGGCCGAGGTCGCCGAGGTGACGGCGGCCGCGATGCGCGGGGAGCTGGACTTCGAGCAGTCGCTCCACGCGCGCGTGGCGCTGCTGAAGGGGCTCGACGCGTCGGTGGTGGACAAGGTGCGCAGCGAGGTGCGGCTGACCCCGGGCGCGCGCACGCTGATCCGCACGCTGAAGCGGCTCGGCTATCAAGTGGGCGTCGTCTCGGGCGGGTTCACCCAGGTCACCGACGATCTCCAGGAGCGGCTGGGCCTCGACTTCGCGCAGGCCAACACGCTGGAGATCGTCGACGGCAGGCTGACCGGCCGGGTCACCGGCGAGATCGTGGACCGGGCGGGCAAGGCGCGGCTGCTGCGCCGGTTCGCCGCGGAGGCGGGCGTACCGCTGGCGCAGACGGTGGCGATCGGTGACGGCGCCAACGACCTCGACATGCTGAATTCGGCCGGCCTCGGGGTCGCCTTCAACGCCAAGCCGGTGGTGCGCGAGGCCGCGCACACCGCGGTGAACGTGCCCTTCCTGGACACGGTCCTCTATCTGCTCGGAGTCACCCGCGAGGAGGTGGAGGCGGCGGACGCCCACGAGGGGGACTGAGGCCTCCTCCCACCGTCCCCTCCCCCTCGTCCCCTCCCCCTGTCTTCGCTGTGCTCGCCTTCGTGGGGCCCGGTGCCGTGCGGCGCCGGGCCCCGGGGTGCGCGGAGGGTCACTCGGACGGAGCCCAGTAGTCCACCAGGGTGGCCACCCCCGGTTCCAGGGACTTCCAGGACCCGGTGAAGGACAGCACGGCGAAGGCGGCGGCCGGAAAGCCGCGGCGGCTCATTCGCTCGCGGGCGTCGCTGTCCGCCGAGCCGGACAGCACCTCGGCGAGGCCCTGCACGCCCGGGTTGTGGCCGATCAGCAGGACGTTCTGCGCGTCGTCGGGGGTCTCGTTGAGCACGGCGATCAGCTCGCCGGGCGAGGCCTCGTAGATCCGCTCCTCGTAGACGGTCCTCGGCCGGTGCGGGAACTCGTGGACGGCGAGTTTCCAGGTCTCGCGGGTCCGGGTCGCCGTGGAGCAGAGGGCCAGGTCGAAGGAGATACCGGAGTCGGCCAGCTTGCGGCCGGCGACAGGGGCGTCCTTGCGGCCCCGCTCGGCGAGCGGCCGCTCGTGATCGTTCACCTGTGGCCAGTCGGCTTTCGCATGCCGGAAGAGGACAATCCTGCGGGGTTCAGCGACGCTCATGAGGTCCAGCTTCGCATGAAACAGGCCATGGGGCGCAGGGAGTTGACGGGCGTCCTGGGGCGTGCTCAGCGCGATATCAGCTGATGAGCGCGCTCGACGAGGTGGGCGATCGCCGGCTCGCCGGTCGCGGCGTGGGCGTCGGCGGGGTTCAGGATCAGTGCCAGCAGGGCGACGAAGGCGAGCGCCGGCAGGGCGAGGGCCCACCAGGGCAGCCGGATGTCGGCACGGCCCGTGGTCGCCGAGCGGGGCCGGGTGTGCGTGCTGGCCGGCATGCTGCCTCCGTGGTCCGTCCTCGATGGGCGGTGGCCCGGATCCCCCGGCCACCCTTCGAAGCTACGGAAACCGCAGCCGCCAACCCATCCGGTGATCCACCCACTTGACCCTGGTCCTCACCCCCTAGGGGATGGGGGGCCAAGCCCACCCTCCCGGCCCGCGGGGCCGGGGAAGGCGTCATGGTGAGGCGATCCTCACGGTGAGGCGATCGTCGCGATGACGGCGATGATCACGAAGATGGCGAGGAACGAGCCGAAGACGAGCAGCATCTTCTTCTGGCCGTTGCGGGGATTCGGGTCGAGCACTGGCATACGGCAAGTCTCGCACCCCGCTCCCCGGCGGGACCCGCGGGGGTCAGCGAGCCGCCTCGTCCTCCACGGTGCGGTCCCGCCCCGCGAGGATGCCCACCGCCATCTGCGGGACCATCAGCGCGGCCATCAGCGCGAGCGGCAGGCCCCAGCCCCCGCTGTGCTCGTACAGGACGCCCACCAGGAGCGGCCCGGGGATGGAGATCAGATAGCCGGTGCTCTGCGCGAAGGCCGACAGCTGGGCGACGCCCGCGCCCGTGCGGGCACGCATCCCGACCATGGTGAGAGCCAGCGGGAAGGCACAGTTGGAGACGCCGAGCAGCAGCGCCCAGGCCCAGGCGCCCCCGGCGGGCGCGAGGTACAGCCCGGCGTATCCGGCGAGGCCGCAGATGCCCAGCGCGACGGCGATCGGGCCCTGCCGCGGGAACCGGGTGGCGAGCCGCGGGATGACGAAGGCCAGCGGTACGCCCATCACCATCGTGACGGCGAGGAGCACTCCGGCAGTGCCCGCGGCGACGCCCGCGTCGCGGAAGATCTGCGCCATCCAGCCCATCGTGATGTACGCGGCGGTGGCCTGGAGCCCGAAGAAGACGGCCAGCGCCCAGGCGGTACGGCTCCGGGTGACGCGCAGGGCGGGTGCCGGGGTGGTCTCCTCGCGTGTGTGCGGCGCGCGTCCGGGCGCCTCGGCGGCGGGCGCCGGCCCCCCGGCGCGTACGCCGCCCCCATCCCGTACGAAGGGAATCCACGGCACCACGGCGGCGGCCGCCAGTGCCGCCCACACCGCGAGCCCCGACTGCCAGCCGCCGCCCATGGCCGCGGTCACCGGCACGGTCACCGCGGCCGCGAGGGAGGTGCCGAGGGCCAGCGCCATCGAGTACAGGCCGGTCATGGAGCCGACCCGGTCCGGGAACCAGCGCTTGACGATGACCGGCATCAGCACGTTGCTGACCGCGATGCCCATCAGGGCGAGGGCGCTGGCGGCCAGGAACCCGGCCGTGCCGCCCGCGTACGGCCGGACGAGCAGGCCGGCGGCGATGGCCGCCATACCGGCGCACACGACGGCGCCCAGCCCGAAGCGGCGGGCCAGCCGGGGGGCCATGACGCCGAAGACGGCGAAGCAGAGCGGCGGCACGGAGGTGAGCAGACCGGCCACGCCGCCGCTCATGCCGAGCCCGTCGCGGACCTCCTCCAGGAGAGCGCCGAGGCTGGTGATGGCGGGGCGGAGGTTCAGCGCGGACAGCACGATGGCGACGACGACCAGGCGCATGGTCCACGCGCGCGCGGGAGGCGCCCCGGCCGCCGTTCCGCTCCCCGCGCGCGCGGGTGAGGCTTGCGCCGCGCCCTGCGGCCCGTCCGTGGCCGTAGTGCGTATGCCGGGGTGGGTCTGTGTCCGGGTTTCCTCGCCTGCCATGCCGCCCATCATAGAATCATGGGATGATTGGTTGTCCATCCCGGTGCGGTCCGCGGCCGCCGTTCCCGTGCGAAGGTGTGCCATGCCTCTGACCCATCCCCGGCGTTCGGCGCTGTCCGAGCAGGTCATCGCCGAACTGCGCAACCAGATCGCGTCGGGAGAGTGGCCGGTCGGCTCGCGCATCCCGACGGAGCCCGAGCTGGTCGAACAGCTCGGGGTCGCCCGCAACACGGTCCGCGAGGCCGTCCGGGCGCTGGCGCACAACGGGCTGCTGGACATCCGCCAGGGCTCCGGCACGTACGTGGTGGCCACCAGTGAGCTCGCCGGCGTGATGCACCGCCGTTTCGCCGGCGCCGATCCGCGGCACATCGCCGAAGTGCGCTCCACTCTGGAGTCGGCCGCCGCGAGGCTGGCCGCCGAGCGCCGCACGGAGAAGGACCTCAAGCAGCTCGACGCGCTGCTGCTGCGGCGCGAGGAGGCCTGGCAGTCGGGCGACGCGGAGGCGTTCGTCTCCGCGGACGCCACCTTCCATCTGGCCGTGGTGGCCGCCTCCCACAACGACGTGATGACCGCGATGTACGCCGACCTGGGCGAGGTGATGCGGGACTGGCTGCGCGAGGACGTCGGCGAGGAGCTGACGCCGGAGACGTACATGGACCACGGCCGGCTGCTGGACGCCATCCGCGCGGGCGACGCCGGGACGGCGGCCTCCGAGGCGGCGGGCTACCCCTTCCAGTGCCGCCCGGGCCGGGTCAGCTCCCCCGGTTCTGGTGGCTGACCCACGCCGAGCGGACCTCCATCCAGCAGCGGCCGGTCAGCCGCACGGTCATGGCGGGCTCGGCGTCCACGGGGGCGCTGTCGGTGTCGAGGTCCCACCATCGGTCGCACTCGATGTGCAGCCGGACCCGGTCGATGTCCACATAGGGGTTGTGGCAGTGGGCGACCACGTGGGAGCCCTCGACGCTGGTACGGCACGTGGCCCCGAACGGCGTCGGCTCCCGCGATTCCCCGCCCGCCACGC
The DNA here is from genome assembly GCF_043204795.1 of Streptomyces sp. NPDC047706. Classification (NCBI taxonomy): domain Bacteria; kingdom Bacillati; phylum Actinomycetota; class Actinomycetes; order Kitasatosporales; family Streptomycetaceae; genus Streptomyces; species Streptomyces sp. NPDC047706. The sequence goes on from NZ_JBIDCW010000021.1 coordinate 24,068, forward strand.
GCGGGTGCGGCACCGCGTCGTACGGCGTGAACAGGACAAGGGCCGCGGCGGCGGTCACTGAGGCCAGGCTGCGGTACAGGCGCACAAGGGAAACCTCCTCGGCCGGGCTGGGGAGGGTGCGTGGTGAACGCCTCTCCAGAGTGCCTGGCAGCCCCAGGCTCCCGCCCGGCCGGATGGGCCGAACGGGGGACATGCCAAGAGCCCGCACCCGGGCCGGATGCGGGCCCTCGATCAGCGATGACCGGCGATGACCGGCGGATCGCCAGGCGGTCGAGCCGTCAGGCGCCGGTGGTGATCGCTCAGGCGCCGATGGCGTGCAGACCGCCGTCCACGTGGATGATCTCGCCGGTGGTCTTCGGGAACCAGTCGCTCAGCAGCGCGACGACGCCGCGGCCGGCCGGCTCCGGGTCCTTGAGGTCCCACTCCAGCGGGGAGCGGTTGTCCCACACGGACGCCAGCTCGCTGAAGCCCGGGATGGACTTGGCGGCCATGGAGCCGAGCGGGCCCGCCGAGACGAGGTTGCAGCGGATGTTCTGTTTGCCGAGGTCGCGGGCCATGTAGCGGCTGGTGGCCTCCAGGGCGGCCTTGGCGGGGCCCATCCAGTCGTACTGCGGCCAGGCGAACTGGGCGTCGAAGGTGAGGCCGACGACCGAGCCGCCGTTCTGCATCAGCGGCAGGCAGGCCATGGTCAGCGACTTCAGGGAGTACGCCGAGACGTGCATGGCCGTGGCGACGGACTCGAACGGCGTGTTGAGGAAGTTGCCGCCGAGCGCGTCCTGCGGCGCGAAGCCGATGGAGTGCACGACGCCGTCCAGGCCGCCCAGCTCCTCACCGACGACGTCGGCGAGGCGGTTCAGGTGCTCGTCGTTGGTCACGTCGAGCTCGATGACCTTGGTGGGCTCGGGCAGCTTCCTGGCGATGCGCTCGGTCAGCGTGGGCCGCGGGAACGCGGTGAGGATGACCTCGGCGCCCTGCTCCTGGGCCAGCTTCGCGGTGTGGAAGGCGATGGAGGCCTCCGTCAGCACACCGGTGATCAGGACACGCTTGCCCTCGAGAATTCCGCTCATGGTGATCAGTGACCCATTCCCAGTCCGCCGTCTACGGGGATGACGGCTCCAGTGATGTACGAGGCGTCGTCCGAGGCGAGGAACCGCACCGCCGTGGCGATCTCCTCCGGCTGCGCGTACCGCCGCAGCGGCACCTGCGCCACGTACTCGGCGCGCTGCTCGTCGGACAGCACCCGGGTCATGTCGGTGTCGACGAAACCAGGTGCGACGACGTTGAAGGTGATGTTGCGCGAACCCAGCTCACGTGCGAGCGACCGCGCGAAGCCGACCAGCGCGGCCTTGGAGGCGGCGTAGTTCGCCTGGCCCGCCGAGCCGAGCAGCCCGACCACCGACGAGATCAGGACGACGCGGCCCTTCTTGGCGCGCAGCATGCCGCGGTTGGCGCGCTTGACGACCCGGAAGGTGCCGGTGAGGTTGGTGTCGATGACCGAGGTGAAGTCCTCCTCGGACATCCGCATCAGGAGCTGGTCCCTGGTGACGCCGGCGTTGGCGACCAGGACCTCCACGTGGCCGTGCTCGGCCTCGATCTCCTTGTAGGCCTGCTCCACCTGTTCGGGGTCGGTGATGTCGCACTTGACGGCGAGGAAACCGGCCGGCGGCTCACCCGAGCGGTATGTGATCGCGACCTTGTCGCCGGCGTCGGCGAATGCGCGGGCGATGGCGAGGCCGATGCCCCGGTTGCCTCCGGTGACGAGAACCGAGCGGCTCAACGGATCACCCTTTCGATAGCGGTCTGGTACCCCCGCCCGAACACCTGGATGGCAGGCGGCTACACCGAAAACCTATCGGTCGGCAAGGGTCGCGGGACATTCGGGCACCGACAGTGGCTGTGGTGACTCACTGTCGAATCCCTACAGAAAGTTGCGTTCGCCGGACGGAAACGTGTGGTCCGCGGGACCGCTCCCGCGACATGATCGGACCCGACCGGCGACGACATCGGACCCGACCGGCGACGACAGCAGGGAGAACCTCGGTGCCCCATACCATCGACGAAGCCTTCACGGCGCTTCCGCTACGCGCTCTGGCGGACGCCGCGCTCGCACGCGCGCGTGCGCTGGGGGCGGAGCATGCCGACTTCCGGCTGGAGCGGGTACGCAGCGCCTCCTGGCGGCTGCGGGACGGCAAGCCGTCCGGATCGTCGGACACCACCGACCTCGGGTACGCGGTACGGGTCGTGCACGGCGGGACGTGGGGGTTCGCGTCCGGTGTGGACCTGACCATGGACGCCGCCGCGAGGGTGGCGGGGCAGGCCGTCGCGATGGCGAAGTTGTCCGCGCAGGTGATCAGGGCCGCCGGGTCGGACGAGAGGGTGGAGCTCGCCGCGGAGCCCGTGCACGCGGACCGGACGTGGATCTCGTCGTACGAGATCGACCCGTTCACCGTGCCCGGCGAGGAGAAGTCGGGGCTGCTGGCCGAGTGGAGCGGACGGCTGCTCGCCGCCGACGGGGTCGACCATGTCGACGCCTCACTGCTCACGGTGCGCGAGAACAAGTTCTACGCCGACACGGCCGGGACCGTGACCACCCAGCAGCGGGTACGGCTGCACCCGCAGCTGACGGCCGTGTCGGTCGACGAGTCGACCGGCGAGTTCGACTCCATGCGTACCGTCGCGCCACCCGTCGGACGCGGCTGGGAGTACCTCACGGGCACCGGCTGGGACTGGGACGGCGAACTCGCCGAGCTGCCCGGACTGCTGGCCGAGAAGATGCGCGCGCCGAGCGTGGAGCCGGGCCCGTACGACCTCGTCGTCGACCCGTCCAACCTGTGGCTGACCATCCACGAGTCGATCGGGCACGCCACCGAACTGGACCGCGCACTCGGCTACGAGGCCGCCTACGCCGGCACCTCCTTCGCCACCTTCGACCAGCTCGGCAAGCTGAGGTACGGCTCCGAGCTGATGAACGTCACCGGTGACCGCACCGCCGAGCACGGGCTGGCCACCGTCGGCTACGACGACGAGGGTGTCGAGGCGCAGTCCTGGGACCTCGTCAAGGACGGCACCCTCGTCGGCTACCAGCTCGACCGCAGGATCGCCCGCCTGACCGGGTTCGACCGGTCCAACGGATGCGCCTACGCCGACTCCCCCGCGCACGTGCCGGTGCAGCGAATGGCCAACGTGTCGTTGCGGCCGGATCCGGCCGGGATGTCGACCGAGGACCTCATCGGGGGTGTGGAGCGGGGCATCTACGTCGTCGGTGACCGGTCCTGGTCGATCGACATGCAGCGCTACAACTTCCAGTTCACCGGCCAGCGCTTCTTCCGGATCGAGAACGGACGGCTCGCGGGACAGCTGCGGGACGTCGCCTACCAGGCGACGACGACCGACTTCTGGGCCTCCATGGCGGCCGTCGGCGGTCCCCAGACGTATGTCCTGGGCGGCGCCTTCAACTGCGGCAAGGCCCAGCCCGGCCAGATCGCGGCCGTGTCGCACGGCTGTCCCTCCGCCCTCTTCAGGGGCGTCGACATTCTGAACACCACGCAGGAGGCCGGTCGATGAGCGCCCCGACGAAGAAGCCGCACGAGATCGTCGAGCGCGCCCTGGAGCTGTCCAGGGCCGACGGCTGTGTCGTGATCGCCGACGAGCACTCGACCGCCAACCTGCGCTGGGCGGGCAACGCGCTGACCACGAACGGCGTCACGCGCGGACGGACGCTCACCGTCGTCGCGACCGTCGACGGCAAGGAGGGCACGGCGTCCGCAGTGGTGTCCCGGTCGGCGGTGACCGCGGACGAGCTGGAGCCGCTGGTGCGGGCCGCGGAGGCCGCCGCGCGCGGCGCCGGACCGGCCGAGGACGCGCAGCCGCTGGTGACGGGCGTGCCTCGGTCGCCCGACTTCTCGGACCCGCCCGCCGAGACGTCGTCCGCCGTGTTCGCCGGCTTCGCACCGGCGCTGGGCGAGGCCTTCGCACGCGCGCGTGCGGGCGGCCGCGAGCTGTACGGCTTCGCCAACCACGAGCTGACCTCCAGCTATCTGGGCACCTCGGCGGGCCTGCGACTGCGGCACGACCAGCCGAACGGCACGCTGGAGCTGAACGCGAAGTCCCCGGACCGTTCCCGCTCGGCGTGGGCCGGGCGGTCGACCCGGGACTTCAAGGACGTCGACCCGGCGGCGCTTGACGCCGAGCTGGCCGTACGCCTGGGCTGGGCCGAGCGGCGCGTGGAGCTGCCCGCCGGGCGGTACGAGACGCTGCTGCCGCCGACCGCGGTCGCGGACCTGCTGATCTACCTGATGTGGTCGGCGTCGGGCCGGGACGCGGTGGAGGGCCGGACCGTGTTCTCCAAGCCGGGCGGCGGCACGCGCGTGGGCGAGCGCCTCACCGGCCTGCCGCTGACCCTGCGCAGTGACCCGAACGAGCCGGGCCTGGAGTCCGCCCCCTTCGTGCTCGCGCACTCCTCCGGGGGCGACTCGTCGGTGTTCGACAACGGTCTGCCGCTGACGCCCACCGAGTGGGTCGCCGAGGGCGAGCTGAGGCATCTGCTCACCAGCCGGCACAGCGCGGGGACGACCGGGCTCCCGCTGGCGCCGGGCATCGACAACCTGATCCTCGAGAACGGGGGCGAGGGCCGCTCCCTGGACGAGATGGTCGCGGCCACCGGGCGCGGGCTGCTGCTGACCTGCCTGTGGTACATCCGCGAGGTCGACCCGGCGACCCTGCTGCTGACCGGCCTGACCCGCGACGGCGTCTACCTCGTCGAGAACGGCGAGGTGACCGGCGAGGTGAACAACTTCCGGTTCAACGAGTCGCCGGTGGGGCTGCTCGGCCGGGCCGTCGAGGCCGGGCGCACGGAGAAGACGCTGCCGCGCGAGTGGAGCGACTGGTACACCAGGGCCGCGATGCCGCCGCTGCGGATCCCCGATTTCAACATGAGCTCGGTCAGCCGGGGCGTATAACCTCGTAGGCGGCGGTCACCCGACTGCCCCGAGATCATCCGAGGAGACACGAGAACCGTGACGGACATCGTCGACGAGCTCAAGTGGCGCGGGCTGTTCGCCCTCTCCACCGACGAGGAAGCACTGCGCAAGGCGCTCGCGGACGGTCCCGTCACGTTCTATTGCGGCTTCGACCCGACCGCGCCGTCCCTGCACGTCGGGCACCTGGTGCAGGTGCTCACCGTGCGCCGGCTCCAGCAGGCCGGTCACCGGCCGCTGGCGCTGGTCGGCGGCGCGACGGGCCTGATCGGCGACCCGCGCCCCACGGCGGAGCGCACGCTGAACGATCCGGAGACGGTCGCCGGCTGGGTGCGGAAGCTGCGCCGCCAGATCGAGCCGTTCCTGTCCTTCGAGGGCGAGAACGCGGCCGTGATGGTCAACAACCTCGACTGGACGGAGAACCTCTCCGCGATCGAGTTCCTGCGGGACATCGGCAAGCACTTCCGTGTCAACAAGATGCTGACGAAGGACTCGGTGGCCCGGCGTCTGGAGTCCGACCAGGGCATCAGCTACACCGAGTTCAGCTACCAGATCCTGCAGGGCATGGACTACCTCCAGCTCCACCGGCGGTACGGCTGCACGCTCCAGCAGGGCGGCAGCGACCAGTGGGGCAACCTCACGGCCGGCCTGGACCTGATCCACCGGCTGGAGCCGCACGCCAACGTGCACGCGCTGGCGACGCCGCTGATGACCAAGGCGGACGGCACCAAGTTCGGCAAGACCGAGGGCGGCGCCGTCTGGCTCGACCCGGAGATGACGACGCCGTACGCGTTCTACCAGTTCTGGCTGAACGTGGACGACCGGGACATCACGACGTACCTGCGGATCCTGTCCTTCAAGTCCCGTGCGGAGCTCGAGGAGCTGGAGCAGCAGACGCAGGTGCGTCCGCAGGCGCGGGCGGCGCAGCGCGCGCTGGCCGAGGAGCTGACGACGCTGGTGCACGGCGCCGACCAGACGGCCGCGGTGATCGCCGCGTCCAAGGCCCTGTTCGGGCAGGGCGAGCTGGCGGATCTGGACGAGCGGACGCTGGAGGCGGCGCTGTCGGAGCTGCCGTACGTCCAGGTCGCCGAACCGGCGCCGGTGGTGGACCTGTTCGCCGTGGTCGGCCTGGTGCCCAGCAAGTCGGCCGCGCGCCGCACGGTCAAGGAGGGCGGCGCCTACGTGAACAACACGAAGGTCGACTCCGAGGACGCGGTCGTGGCCAAGGAGGACCTCCTGCACGGGCGCTGGCTGGTGCTGCGCCGGGGCAAGAAGAACCTCGCGGCGGTCGAGGTCGCGGGCGCCTGAGCGGACCGCGTGCCGGGCGGGGCGGCCTTCGGCCGGCGCAGGCCGCCCCGCCCGCCGCACGTCGTCTCAGGCGCGTCGTTTGCCGCCCCTGAGCTGCATGTACGCCATGTCGCCCAGGAAGACGAGGACGATGGCGGCCACGAGCTGGAAGATATGGCGGCTCCAGTCGATGCCGGGAGTCTCGGCGACGCCGAAGCCCCGGGCGATGGCGTTGCCCGCGATGGCGCCCAGCATGCCCAGGATGGTGGTCAGCCAGAGCGGAATGTGCTGCTTGCCAGGAATGATCGCCTTGGCGATCAGGCCCAGCACGAATCCCACGATGATCGCCCACAACCAGCCCATGGCTGCCTCCTCGTACGGCTCGACGTGAGCATTACGCCCAGTCTCGGGCCGTACTCCGTACGGCGCATGTCGGGTACGGCCGTACGCGCTACGTCCGACGGCGTTCGCCCAGGCAGGAGAGGGACCCGGTCTCGTGGGCGGCGCGGTGGCGGCGTACCGTGGATGCTGTCCGGCCCCGGTACAGCCGGGTGTGGAGCCGGGACGGTCCGGGGAGAGTCCCGAGGCGGGCGGATGGTGGAATGTCATGCGGAACAGGCATGGTGACGGCAACAGCCAGGTTTTCCGGATCACCGGAGCCCGGCAGGGCCTCCAGGACGACGTGCGCGGCAGGCAGCGGCGGTACGTCATCTCGATGTCGGTCCGCACGCTCTCGGTGATCCTCGCGGCGACCCTGTGGAACGTGGAGCGTCATGTCGCGATCGTGGCGCTGGTGCTGGGCGCGCTGCTCCCCTATGTGGCGGTGGTGATCGCCAACGCCGGCCGGGAGAACGTGCCGTCGCTGCCGTCGACGTTCGTCGCCGTACCGCCCCGGCCGATGATCGCGCCACCGCGCGCCGAGGACGACCGGTTCACGGAACCCGAACCGGAGGACGCGGTGGGCGATTCCGCGAAGACGCGGCCCGAATAGGACGCGTGGCCTCCGCATCGGGGCCCTGTGCCGGGCTTCGGAAAAGCCCGGGTCAATCATGTTGTTCAGGTGCCCGGCGACCGGTTACCCGTGACATACTTCGTACGCGCTCCGCATCCCCCGTCGGAGCGACAGACCGACGCCGGGCAGCTCCCCCCGTGGCTGCTCGGCGTCGCCTTTTCCCCGCAGTGGTGAGACGAACCTGTGAGTGACGAGACCCCGATCTGTTCCGCCAAGGGCTGCCGCACCGACGCCGTGTGGGTGCTGGCCTGGAACAACCCGAAGATCCACACGCCGGAGCGGCGCAAGACGTGGCTCGCGTGCGAGGAGCACCGGGAGCACCTGTCGCAGTTTCTCGGGGTGCGCGGGTTCCTGAAGGACGTGGTCCTGCTCAAGGAGTGGCAGCAGCGGGAAGGCTGACGCGGCGGGCCCGGATCCTTTGCCGGTGCCGGTCAGCCCCCGATGGCGGACATCGGGCGGTCCGGCTGCACGAATGCCGGGTCGTCCAGTCCCGCGCCCGCCTTCTTGCCCCACATCGCCAGGCGCCAGATCCGGGCGATCTCCTCGTCGTCGGCACCGGAGCGCAGGGCGGCGCGCAGGTCGGTCTCCTCGGTGGCGAACAGGCAGGTGCGCACCTGGCCGTCGGCCGTGAGGCGGGTGCGGTCGCAGGCCGCGCAGAACGGGCGGGTGACCGAGGCGATGACGCCGACGCGGTGCGGGCCGCCGTCGACCAGCCAGCGCTCGGCGGGGGCCGAGCCGCGGGCCTCGTCACCCTCGGGGGTGAGCTCGAAGCGGGTGCGCAGGGAGGCCAGGATGTCGCCCGCGGTGATCATGCCGTCGCGCTTCCAGCCGTGCTGGGCGTCGAGGGGCATCTGCTCGATGAAACGCAGTTCGTAGTCGTGCTCGACGGCCCAGGCCAGCAGGTCGGGGGCCTCGTCGGCGTTCAGTCCCGGCATCAGGACCGAGTTGACCTTGACCGGGGTCAGGTCTGCCTCGCGGGCGGCGTCCAGGCCCGCCAGGACGTCCTTATGACGGTCGCGCCGGGTGAGGGTCTTGAAGACGTCGGGGCGGAGGGTGTCCAGCGAGACGTTCACCCTGTCCAGGCCCGCGGCCTTCAGGGCCGCCGCCGTGCGCTTGAGGCCGATGCCGTTGGTGGTGAGGGACATCTGCGGGCGCGGCTGAAGGGCGGCGACGCGCTCCACGATGCCGACCAGGCCGGGGCGCAGCAGGGGCTCGCCGCCGGTGAACCGGACCTCCTCGATCCCCAGGGAGGTGACCGCGATGTCGATCAGCCGCACGATCTCGTCGTCCGTGAGCAGGTCAGGCTTGGCAAGCCACTGCAGGCCCTCTTCGGGCATGCAGTAGGTGCAGCGCAGATTGCAGCGGTCGGTCAGCGAGACCCTCAGGTCGGTGGCCACCCGGCCGTAGGTGTCGATGAGCACGTGGCCCCCTCCCTCGTGGTGGATCACACGCAGCGGAGCACAATTTCCTCCGACACCTGCGAGCCTACGTGACCTGACTGACATCGGCTAAGGCCTGATCCCACGAGGTGGGACGCGGCCGCGTCGTAGGGACCCACAGGAGTCCTGCGGCGCGGCCGCTTCAGGGGGCCGGCTCAGTGGGCGCCGGTGCCGGTCAGTGACCTGACCTCCAGCTCGGCGTACTTGCCGGCGTCCGGCTCCTCCTTCGACAGGACGGTGCCGAGCCAGCCCATGAGGAAGCCGAACGGGATGGAGATGATGCCCGGGTTCTTCAGCGGGAACCAGGCGAAGTCGACGCCGGGGAACATCGCCTTGGGGTCGCCGGAGACCACGGGCGAGAACAGCACCAGGCCGACGGCGACGATGAGGCCGCCGTAGATCGACCACAGCGCGCCCTGGGTGGTGAACCGCTTCCAGAACAGGCTGTAGAGGATGGTCGGCAGGTTGGCCGAGGCGGCGACCGCGAACGCCAGGGCGACCAGGCCGGCCACGTTGAGGTCGCGGGCCAGGGCGCCGAGGCCGATGGAGACGATGCCGATGAAGACGGTCGCCCAGCGGGCCGCGCGGACCTCCTCGGCGCCGGTGGCCTTCCCCTTGCGGATGACGTTGGCGTAGATGTCGTGCGCGAAGGACGACGACGAGGCGAGGGTGAGTCCGGCGACGACGGCGAGGATGGTCGCGAAGGCCACCGCCGAGATCGTGGCGAGCAGGATCGCGCCCCAGGCCGAGTCGACGCCGCCCAGGTGCAGGGCGAGCAGCGGGGCCGCCGTGTTGCCGGACGGGTTGGACTCGATGATCTCGTCCTGCGAGATGAGTGCCGCGGCGCCGAAGCCGAGCGCGATGGTCATCAGGTAGAAGCCGCCGATGATGCCGATGGCCCAGTTCACGGACTTACGGGCGGCCTTGGCGTTCGGGACCGTGTAGAAGCGGATCAGGATGTGCGGCAGACCGGCCGTGCCCAGGACCAGCGCGACACCGAGCGAGATGAAGTCCAGCTTGGAGGTGCTGCTGGCGCCGTACTGCAGGCCGGGCTCCAGGAAGGCGGCGCCCTTGCCGCTGTTCTCGGCGGCGGTGCCGAGCAGGTCGGAGAGGTTGAAGTCGAACTTCAGCAGCACCAGGAAGGTGATCAGGAGTGTGCCGCCGATCAGCAGCACGGCTTTGATCATCTGCACCCAGGTGGTGCCCTTCATGCCGCCGATGGAGACGTAGACGATCATGAGCACGCCGACGAGCGCCACGATCCCGATCTTGCCCGCGTCCGAGGTGATGCCGAGCAGCAGCGAGACGAGGACGCCGGCGCCCGCCATCTGGGCCAGCAGGTAGAAGATCGACACGACGATCGTGGAGGTGCCGGCGGCGGTGCGCACCGGACGCTGGCGCATGCGGTACGCGAGAACGTCACCCATGGTGTAGCGGCCGGAGTTCCGCAGCGGCTCGGCCACCAGGAGCAGGGCGACCAGCCAGGCGACCAGGAAGCCGATCGAGTACAGGAAGCCGTCGTAACCGAAGAGGGCGATCGCGCCGGCGATGCCGAGGAACGACGCGGCCGACATGTAGTCGCCGGAGACCGCGAGGCCGTTCTGGAAGGCGCTGAACTGGCGGCCGCCGGCGTAGAAGTCGGCCGCGTCCTTGGTCTGGCGGCCCGCCCAGATGGTGATGACGAGGGTCGCGACGACGAACAGCGCGAACAGCGTGATGATGAGCGGGCGGTGCTCGCTCGCCTCGTTGGCCGCGAGAACGGTGTGCTGAACGGGGCTCATGCGCCGGCCTCCATCCGGGACTTGATGGCCTCGGCCCTGGGGTCGAGCTTCGCGGCGGCGTGCCGCGAGTACCACCAGGCGATCAGGAACGTGGTGGCGAACTGGGCGACGCCGAGGACGAAGGCGACGTTGATGTTGCCGAACAGCTCGGTGCCCATGAAGCCGCCCGCGTAGTTGGACAGCAGGACGTACAGCAGGTACCAGGCGATGAAGCCGACGGTCAGCGGGAAGGCGAAGGAACGGTAGGAGCGGCGCAGTTCACCGAACTCCGCGCTGTTCTGCACCTCGACGAACTCCTCGGTCGAGGGGAGCCGGTGTTCTGTTGCCTTCGAGGGGGGCGGTGCTTCGGTAGACACGGAGTCTCCTCGTGTTGCGGCTGCTGTGCGGTTTCCAGTGATCTGGATCACGTGATCCGGGCGGCGATGTCGGTGGCCGGGTGCGTGATCCGCCAGGGGGCCGCCTCGATCGTGCTCGGGCTCCCTGCTCAACGTCACGGCGCCACGCGAGAACCGGTTCAACCGCCGTGCGTTCTTTCGGAAGTCATCGCCGGAAAACTCCGAAGTCATCGTCGGAAGTGATTGCTGGCCAGCGAGGTCGGGAGATAGCTTCACCCTGCACCACCCGTCATGTACCTGCCCGAGCACCACCTGTGCCTCGGGCAGGTTTTGTTTCCGGATGATGTGGAGACCCCATGGCTCATCTGCGTTCCAGAAGCCGCCTCGCCCTCGCCGTACCCGTCGTGCTGTCGCTGACCGCCTCGCTCGGCTTCCTGCCGGCGGCCGCCACGGCCGCCCCGCGCGCGGAGTCCGCGGCCCGGACCGCGGACTCGCCCAAACTGGCGTACGTCGTCAACACCAGGACGGACCGTCACACGATCGCTTCGGTGGAGAAGGCAATCGCCGCGGCCGGCGGGACCGTGGTCACCACCTACGACAGGATCGGCGTGATCGTCGCGCACTCGGCGAACCCGGACTTCGGCGCGCAGATACGCAAGGCCCGCGGCGTGCAGTCGGCCGGTGCCACCCGCACCGCCCCGCTGGTCGCCGCGGGCACGACGGACCAGGGCGCCGCCGACTACCTGACCGCCACGGAGGCCGCGAAGGTCGAGGCGGCCGCGACGGCCGGGAGCGAGCCCCTCGAGGCCGACCAGTGGGACCTGCGCGCGATCGGCGCCGACAAGGCCGCGCAGATCAACCCGGGCAGCCACCGGGTCACCGTCGCCGTCATCGACACCGGCGTCGACGACACCCACCCCGACCTCGCCCCCAACTTCTCGGCGAGCCAGTCCGCCAACTGTGTCGGTGGCGTGGCGGACACCAGCGAGGGCGCCTGGCGGCCGTACACCCCGGACGACTACCACGGCACGCATGTCGCCGGTGAGATCGCGGCGGCCCGCAACGGCATCGGCGTCGCCGGTGTGGCGCCGGGTGTGAAGGTCGCCAGCATCAAGGTGAGCGACCCGCACAACGGGCTCTTCTACCCGGAGAACGTCGTCTGCGCCTTCGTGTTCGCCGCCGACCACGGCGTCGAGATCACGAACAACAGCTACTACGTCGACCCGTGGCTGTACAACTGCATGGACGACCCGGACCAGCGCGCGATCGTCGACGCGGTCAACCGGGCCCAGCTGTACGCCCAGAAGAAGGGCACCCTGCACCTGGCGTCGGCGGGCAACTCCAACCACGACCTGGACGCGGACGCCATCGTCGACGACTCCAGTCCCGACGACTCCACCCCGGTCGAGCGCACCATCGACCCGCACGAGTGCTTCGACGTACCGACGCAGCTCCCGGGGATCGTCACGGTCAGCGCCACGGGCGTGCAGAACCTCAAGTCGTACTACTCCTCGTACGGCAAGGGCGTCGTCGACGTCGCGGCGCCGGGCGGCGACCGGCTCTACCAGATCCCGGACACGCCGTCGAAGAACGGCCGCATCCTGTCGACCATGCCGAACAACCAGTACGCCTTCCTCCAGGGCACCTCGATGGCCTCGCCGCACGCCGCGGGCGTCGCCGCGCTGCTCAAGTCAAAGCACCCGTGGGCGAGCCCGGCGCAGTTGCAGTGGCTGCTGAAGGCGCAGGCGAAGGACACGGCCTGCCCCGCGTCGTACGACCAGGACGGTGACGGCACGCAGGACGCGGTGTGCGAGGGCGGCGCGCGCGTCAACGGTTTCTACGGACACGGCATCGTCGACGCGCTGCGCGCGGTCGAGTAGTCGCCCGGGCGGGGGGGGGGGGGGGGGGGGCGGGCGCGCCCCCCCCCCCCCCCCCCCCCCCCCCCCCCCCCCCCCCCCCCCCCCCCCCGCCCCGCGCACCTCCCGCACGGTCCGCCCGCACCGCGAACGAAGTGGAGACCCGACACCATGACAGTGCCTCACCCCCGCTACCGCCGTGCCCTGGTGATCCCGGTCGGGATGGCCATGGCGACCTCTCTCGCCTTCCTGCCGGGCGCCACCGCGTCCGCGGCGCCCGCCCCCGCGCCGGTCACGACCGGCACGACCTCGTTCAGCCATGTCGTCAACGTCCGTCCCGGAAGCGACACGGGGCAGGTGAAGAAGGCGATCGCCAGGGCCGGCGGCACGATCGTCATGTCGTACCACCAGATCGGTGTGATCGTCGTGCACTCGGCGAACGCCGACTTCGCCCGGACGATCAGGAAGGTGCGGGGCGTGGAGTCGGCCGGCGCCACCCGGACGGCGCCGCTGCCCGCGCAGTCGACCACCGACGTCGGCACGCCGAAGGTGCTCACGGCCGGCGACCTGGCCGATGTGGAGGCCGTCGAGGGCCAGGACCCGCTCCAGCCGCTCCAGTGGGACCTGCCGGCGATCAAGGCGGACAAGGCGCACGAGAAGTCGCTCGGCAGCGACAAGGTGACCGTCGCCGTGATCGACACCGGCGTGGACGACACCCACCCGGACATCGCGCCGAACTTCGACCGCGAGGCGTCCGTCAACTGCGTCACGGGCAAGCCGGACACCACCGACGGCGCCTGGCGGCCCGGCGCGGCGGAGAGCCCGCACGGCACCCACGTGGCCGGGGAGATCGCGGCCGCCAAGAACGGCGTCGGCATGACGGGCGTGGCCCCGGGCGTGAAGGTGTCCGGCATCAAGGTGTCCACCCCGGCCGGCTTCTTCTACACCGAGGCCGTCGTCTGCGGCTTCGTCTGGGCCGCCGAGCACGGCGTGGACGTCACGAACAACAGCTATTACACCGACCCCTGGTACTTCAACTGCAAGAACGACCCGGACCAGAAGGCACTCGTCGAGGCCATCACCCGGGCGTCGAGGTACGCGGAGCGCAAGGGCGCGGTCAACGTCGCCGCGGCCGGCAACGAGAACTACGACCTCGCGGCCGACGAGATCACCGACCCGGTCTCCCCCAACGACTCCACGCCCACCGACCGGGTGATCGACCCGTCCGAGTGCTACGACATACCGACCCAGCTGCCGGGCATCGTGACGGTCGCGTCCACCGGTGCCAAGGGCCTGAAGTCGTCCTTCTCCAACCACGGTCTCGGCGTCATCGACATCGCCGCGCCCGGCGGCGACTCGACGGCTTACCAGACGCCGGCGCCGCCCGCGACCAGCGGCCTGATCCTGGGCACGCTGCCGGGCGGCAGGTGGGGCTACATGGCCGGTACGTCGATGGCCTCGCCGCATGTCGCGGGCGTCGCCGCCCTGATCAAGTCGACGCACCCGTACGCCCCGCCGGCGCTCGTCAAGGCGCTGCTGTACGCCGAGGCGGACGGCACGGCGTGCACGGACCCGTACGACATCGACGGCGACGGCAAGGTCGACGCGGTGTGCGAGGGGCCGAAGAACTACAACGGCTTCTACGGCTGGGGCACCGCGGACGCGCTGGACGCGGTGACCAGGTAGCGCCGACGCGCGGGCGTCCCGCTGAGGCGCCCGCTGCGACCGGCCGGGCCGGACGGGTCACCCGTCCGGCCCGGCCGCCGTTCACCGCGGCGGTGCCGCGCCGGGCCGTTCCTGTGCACCGTCGGGCCGCACGTCCGCCGCCACCACCGGCGTGCGGGGTGCGGGGTGCGTCCCCCGGGGGCCGGGCAGATCGGGCCGGAGCAGGGTGACGGTGCCGGTGAGAGCGGCGGCGTGGCCGAGGGCGGCAAGGCCCGCACGCGCGCGTGGCGCGGTGCTCCGCCGGCCGTGTGCCCGGAAGCGGGCGAGCTGGTGCCGCGGCAGGCAACGTTCGCCCGGGCGAACGTTGCCTGTTGCGGCACTGGCACACGTGCCCCAGCCGGCGATCTCCGGCAAGGGCACCCCCGAGCCGTGGGCCCACGCCTGACCGGCCGTCACACCCACCGATCTCCGCCTCTCGAACAGACGGACGGGACAGGGGTCCTGACGGACGGCGATGTCGGTCCCGGCCCGTATCCTCAATGACCATGCTCGAAGACCGAACGACCGCAGCGTCCTCGCCGGCAGTCTGGCCGGCCGCGTATCCCCAGGGATACGCGGTCGTTGACGTGGAGACCACCGGCCTGGCCCGGGACGACCGGATAATCTCCGCGGCCGTCTACCGGCTGGACGGACGCGGTGAGGTCCAGGACCACTGGTACACGCTGGTCAATCCGGAGCGGGACCCGGGCCCCGTGTGGATCCACGGTCTGACGAGCGAGGCGCTCGCAGGCGCGCCGCTCTTCGGTGACGTCGCCGAGGAGTTCGCGAGCCGGCTTCAGGGCCGGGTGCTCGTCGCGCACAACGCCGTGTTCGACTGGCAGATGATCGCCCGCGAGTACGCGCGCGTGCGGAGTGAGGCGCCGGTGCGTCAGCGGCTGTGCACCATCGCCCTGTCCAAGGCGCTGGAGCTTCCGCTGCCCAACCACAAGCTGGAGTCACTGGCCGCGCACTTCGGTGTCGTCCAGCAGCGCGCGCACCACGCGCTCGACGACGCGCGCGTGCTCGCGGAGGCATTCCGGCCGAGCCTGCGGGCCGCGGCGGAGGGGCGGCTGCGGCTCCCGTTGCACGAGTGCCGGCCACTGACCGAGTGGGTGGAGCGGCCCGCGGCGCGCATCGGGCAGCAGGCGGGTGCATACGGCTACGGCGGCTACCGGCCCGGCGGTTGGCGCCCGTCCCGGAAGCGGCCCGCGTGCCCGTATCCCAACCCCGGGCGGTACGAGGAGGGCAAGCGCCTCAAGCAGGGCATGCGGATCGCCTTCTCCGGGGACACCTCGGTCGAACGTGAGCTTCTGGAGGACCGCGCCGTCGAGGCCGGGCTGCATGTCGCCACGAGCCTGTCCCGGCTGACGAGCCTGCTCGTCACCAACGACCCGGACTCGGGCACGTCGAAGGTCGTCAAGGCCCGGCAGTACGGCACGCCGGTGGTCGACGAGGCGGCGTTCGGCCAACTCCTGGCCGATGTGGAACCGGCGTCCGGGGCGTGACCGTACGGACGGGTGATTGGTGCGCGACTCGCCCGCCGCCCGCTCGCCCGCGCCTCGGGGACGGCTCACCCTGTGGCGCATGGCGACTTGCGAGGTTTGCGGCAACAACTACGGAATGTCCTTCGAGGTCCACGCACAGGGCGCGGTGCACGTCTTCGACTGCTTCGCCTGCGCGATCCACCGCATGGCTCCCATCTGCGAGCACTGCCGGGTCCAGATCATCGGGCAGGGGGTCGAGGTCGAGGGCCACTGGTACTGCGGGGCGCACTGCGCCCGCGCGGAGGGGAGGGTGGGCATCGTCGACCGCGTCTGAGCCCCGGCGGCCCTCCCGCACCCCCACGCACCGCGCCCCACGGCCCCAGATGTACGGTCGTGGGGTGTACCGCTTCCTGTTGTCCCGGCAGTGGGTGATCCTCACCCTTGTCGCCCTCGCCCTCGTCCCGACGATGATCGAGCTGGGCTTCTGGCAGCTGCACCGGCATGAGCGCAGGGTCGCGCTGAACACCGTGATCGCCGACTCGCTGGCCGCCGAGCCGGTCCCCGTCGAGTCGCTGACCTCGCCCGGAGCCGAGGTCGACGGCGCCAACCTGTACCGGCGCGTGAGCGCGCAGGGCCGTTTCGACACCGCCCACGAGGTCGTCGTACGCCGCCGCACCAACGCGGACGACGAGGTCGGCTACCACGTGCTGACCCCCTTCGTCCTCGAGGACGGAAAGGTCCTGCTGGTCAACCGCGGCTGGGTGCCCTCCGGCGGGCTGAGCCAGACCGAGTTCCCGAGGATCCCGGCGCCCCCGCGGGGTGAGACCACCGTCACCGGACGGCTGATGCCCGACCAGACCACCGCCGAGAGCGGCATCAAGGACGTCCAGGGCCTGCCGGACCGCCAGATCATGCTGATCGACAGCGCGCAGGAGGCCGAGCGCCTCGGCCGGCAGGTCCTCGGCGGATACGTCGAGCTGACCGAGCCCGGGCCGAAGGGCGACACGCCCGAGCTGATCCCCGCCCCGGACCACGACGGCATCGGCAACCACATGGCTTACGCCATACAGTGGTGGCTGTTCGCGGCGGGCGTCCCCGTCGGCTGGATGGTCCTGGCCCGCCGCGAGGCCCGGGACCGGGCAGCGGCGACGGCGCAGAAGCAGCAGCGGGAGACGGCCCCGGCACCGGTGTAGCCCGCGTCCGCCCTCCCCTCGGCCGAGGAGAGCCGGATTGCCCGGCCGGTCACCCGGGAACCCGCACTCCGTGCACCCGCCCACGAGGAACTCCGCCCAGGCCATCGCCACCAGCCGTATCGAGGACTACGCCCTCGTCGGCGACGAGCAGACCGCCGCTCTCGTCGGCAGGGACGGCTCCGTCGACTGGCTGTGCCTGCCCCGCTTCGACTCGGCCGCCTGCTTCGCCAGGCTGCTCGGCGACGAGGACAACGGCCACTGGCGCATCGCCCCCAAGGACAGCGGGGGCGCCGAAGCCTCCGACGGCACCCCGCACACCTGCACGCGGCGTGCGTACCGCCCCGGGACCCTGGTCCTGGACACCGAGTGGGACACGCCCGAGGGCTCGATCCGCGTCACCGACCTGATGCCGCAGCGCGACCGCGCCCCCGACCTCGTCCGCATCGTCGAGGGCCTCAGCGGCCGCGTCACCGTCCGCAGCACCCTCCGGCTGCGCTTCGACTACGGCTCGATCGTGCCGTGGATGCGCAGGTCCGACGGGCACCGGGTGGCCGTCGCGGGCCCGGACTCCACGTGGCTGCGCAGCGAGCCGCCGGTGCCCACCTGGGGCGAGGACTTCGGCACGCACTCGGAGTTCACCGTCGGCGCCGGCGAGAAGGTCGCGTTCGTCCTCACCTGGCACCCCTCGCACGAGCCGCGCCCACCCCTCGTCGACCCGTACGAGTCGCTGCGCCACAGCCTCTCGGACTGGCGGGCCTGGTCGGCGCGCTGCCGCTACGACGGCCCGTACCGGGACGCCGTGCTGCGCTCACTGATCACCCTCAAGGCCCTCACCTACGCCCCGACCGGCGGCATCGTCGCCGCCCCGACGACCTCCCTTCCGGAGGAGATCGGCGGCGTGCGCAACTGGGACTACCGCTACTGCTGGCTGCGCGACTCCACCCTCACCCTGGGCGCGCTGCTGTCGGCCGGCTACCACGAGGAGGCGGAGGCCTGGCGTGACTGGCTGGTGCGCGCGGTCGCGGGCTCCCCGGCGGACATGCAGATCATGTACGGGCTGGCCGGCGAGCGACGGCTGCCCGAGGCCGAGCTGCCCTGGCTGGCCGGGTTCGCCGGTTCCCCTCCGGTCCGGATCGGCAACGACGCCGTACGCCAGCTCCAGCTGGACGTGTACGGCCAGGTGATGGACTCGCTGTCGCTGGCGCGGATCTCGGGGATGGCCGTCAAACCGCATATGTGGCAGATGGAGTGCGCCCTGATGGAGTTCCTGCGGTCCGCGTGGCGGCAGCCGGACGAGGGGCTGTGGGAGGTGCGCGGCGGCCGCAAGCAGTTCGTGCACTCCAAGGTGATGGTGTGGGTGGCCGCCGACCGCGCCGTGCGCACCATGGAGCGCAAACCGGAGCTGAAGGGCGACTTGGAAGGCTGGCGGGAGTTCCGTGCGGAGGTGCACCGGGAGGTGTGCGAGCAGGGCTACGACCCGGAGCGCAACACCTTCACGCAGTACTACGGCTCCCGCGAACTGGACGCGGCGACATTGCTCATCCCGCGCGTGGGGTTCCTGCCGCCCGGCGACCCGCGGGTGACGGGCACCATCGAGGCGGTCCGCGCCGAGCTCTGCCAGGGCGGCTTCCTGCACCGCTACAGCGCCGACCGCACGGCCGTCGACGGGCTGCCCGGCGGTGAGGGCACGTTCCTGGTCTGCTCGTTCTGGCTGGCGGACGCGCTGCACATGACGGGCCGCACGGAGGAGGCCCGCGAGTTGTTCGAGAAGCTGGTGGGGCTGGCGAACGACGTGGGACTGCTGGCCGAGGAGTACGACCCGGTGGCCGGCCGCCAGCTCGGCAACTTCCCGCAGGCGTTCAGCCACATCGGTCTGGTGAACACGGCCCTCGCCCTGTTCGGGGACGAGGGGGCAGGATAGGGCGCATGGATCTTGGACTGAAGGACCGGGTGTACGTCGTCACCGGGGCCACCCGGGGGCTGGGCAACGCCTGCGCGCACGAGCTGGTCGCCGACGGTGCGAGAGTCGTCGTCACGGGGCGCGACGAGGAGCGGGTCGCCGAGGCGGCGGCCGAGCTGGGGCCGAACGCGTACGGCGTGGCCGTGGACAACGCCGATCCGCAGGCGCCGGCGCGTCTGATCGCCGCGGCGCGGGAGCGGTTCGGCCGCTTCGATGGGATTCTCGTCAGTGTGGGCGGCCCGCCCGCGGGGTTCGTCGCCGACAACACCGACGAGCAGTGGCGGGCCGCGTTCGAGTCGGTGTTCCTGGGCGCGGTGCGGCTGGCCCGCGCCGCGGCCGCGGAGCTGGAGGCCGGAGGAGTGATCGGGTTCGTGCTGTCGGGGTCGGTGTACGAGCCGATTCCGGCACTGACGATCTCCAACGGCCTGCGGCCGGGACTGGCCGGGTTCGCCAAGTCGCTGTCGGACGAGCTGGGTCCGCGGGGTGTGCGCGTGGTCGGCGTCCTGCCGGGGCGGATCGACACGGACCGGGTGCGGCAGCTGGACGGCCTGTCGGCGGATCCGGAGGCGACCCGGGCGGCCAGTGAGTCGCGGATCCCGCTGCGGCGGTACGGGACGCCGCAGGAGTTCGGGCGTACGGCGGCCTTCCTGCTGTCCCCGGCCGCGTCCTACCTGACCGGGGTCATGGTGCCGGTGGACGGCGGCGCGCGGCACGGCTTCTGAGGCCGTCAGCTGACCCTTCCCGCGCGGTGCCTGGCGCCCTTCAGCCGCACCCTGGCCGGCAGCGACGCCAGCCCCGCCGAGTTGCGGGCGTGGGCGAGCGCCCGGGTCGTCAGATGGTTCAGCGCCTCCCCGGGGCCGACGTCGGGTTCCAGCAGGAGCCGGGCGCGGGCCTCGGGGGCGGTGCGACGGCCCCTGAGGCGGACGTGGGCGCGGGAGACGCCTTCCAGGGCGCTCGCCTCGCAGGAGAGCACGTCCTCCAGGGCCCGGCCCCGCAGCAGCGCGCCCTCGCCGTCGCCGGTGTCGACCAGCACCACGGCGAGCCGGCGCCGGCGCACCACCGCGACCAGCCACCACAGGGCGAGCAGGACCAGCACCGCGAGGGCCGCGAGAACGGCCGGCCACCACCAGCCGGCGTCCCGCCACCGGGTCCGTTCCGGGTCGGCGAGCAGTACGTCGTCGGGGCCGGCGTGGATCCACCAGGACGGCGCCTGCACCCCGAGCCCCACGGCCAGCACCGCACCGCCCAGCACGAGCAGCACGACTCCCGCGACACCCAGCAGTACCCGGTTGACGGTCCTGAGCACCGCACTCACCCCTTCCGGCCGGGCCGCCGGACGTGCACCGACAGCGCGGGGCGGCGGGACAGGCCCAGCGCCCGGATCGCGTCGGCGAGCACGTCGTCCAGGTCGGCGCGTACGTCGTCGAGTTCACGGAAGTGCGACACCGCCCGTACGTCGGCGCGCCGACGGCGCATCCGTACCCGTGCGGACTGCACGCCGGACACCTCCATGGCCCGGTCGCGCAGGTATGTCGCGGCGGCGCTCCGGTCGAGTCCGGCGCGGACCTCGGGGTGCGTGCGCCGCATGGGCAGGACGGCCCGCAGGCCGGGCGTGGCGGCGAGCACCACCAGCCACAGACCGAGGGCGGCGGCGACGCCCGCGCCGAGCAGGACCCAGAGGTCGTCGAGGGGGCGTTCGGCGAGTTGGCGGGACAGTTCCCGGCGCCAGTACATGGCGGTCCGGCCGGCGCGTACGGCCGCGATGTCGTAGAGGAGGACGCCCGCCGCGACCAGCAGCAGCGTGGCGACGACCGCCGCGGGGACGCGGCGGGCCGACCAGAAGCGGCGCGTCCTGCCGTCCTCGCCGTCGAGGCCGGGCCGCGGCTCGTAGGCGGCCGCCGAGGCGGACTGGCCCAGCTCCGGTTCGGCCTTCTCGATCACCGGCAGTCTCTGTGTGGTGCCCTCGGAGCCCTGGGGCTCGCTCATCGGGTCCTCCCCTGCGCCGCGTGCGCCGCCGCCAGGTGCAGCCGCTCCACCTGGACCGCGACCTCCGGAACCTCCATTCCCACCAACGCGCCTACCCGCTCGACGACATGACGACGCACCCGCGCGCACCGGGAGCCGATGTCGCTGGGGTAGTCGAGTTCGAGATGGACCCGGACCCGGGCGGCGTCGACCGGCATCCCGGCAGGCCCGGCGCGGTCGGGGGCCTGCGGACGGACGACGACCGTGGCCTGCGGCCTGGCCGCTTCCGGAGGAAGCCGCCCGAGCGCCTCGTGAGCGGCCTGCGCGGCGATCTTCGCGACCACCCGGTCGGCGATCGTGGTCTGACCGCGCGCGCCCGCCGCGACGATGTCGCCCGTCCCGCGGGGCTCGTCCGGCCCGCAGCTCACGGGCGTCACCGACGCCGGTCGCGGGTGCGGAAGAAGTCACCGGCTTCGAGATCCCCTTCCAGGAACCTGCCGACGACGAACCCGACGGCGCCCAGCGCCGCCACCAGCACGAACGCGCCGAACCCGCCGAAGTACCCGGCGAAGCCCAGCGCCATTCCGGCGATCATGCCGACCACGGCCCTGCTCATCGTGCGCTCCTCAGCTCGTAGCCGTGCGGGTCTTTGGGGCCCGTATGGATGCGTTCCCTGCCATTGTGGTGCATTTCAGCCTTCGGGTGACGGTATGTCACTGGATGCGGGGTTCCGGCTCCTCGTCCTCCTCGTCCGGAAGCTTGACGTCGCTCACCGCGATGTTGACCTCGACGACGTCCAGGCCCGTCATCCGCTCCACGGCCGCGACCACGTTCTCCCGGACGGCCCGCGCGACGTCGGCGATCGACACGCCGTACTCGACGACGATCTCCAGGTCGAGCGCGGTCTGCACCTCACCGACCTCGGCCTTCACACCGCGCGTCACGGACTTCGACCCGCCGGGCACCCGGTCCCGCACGGCCCCCAAGGTGCGGCTCAGGCCGCTGCCCATCGCGTGGACGCCCATGACGTCACGGGCGGCGAGCCCGGCGATCTTCTCCACGACGCCGTCGGCGATCGTGGTCCTGCCCCGGGACCCGGGGTCCCCGCCGCCCCGCCTGACGGGTTTGCGGGTGGGCACCGCCGGCTCTGCCCCTCCTTCGGAGGTCTGCGTCCGCTCCCGGTCCGTCTCGGTCATCGCAGTGCGTCCTTCCGTAGTCCTGCGACCACGTTAGGTGACGTTGCACGGCACCGCGCCATGAATGGGGCAGGCTGGAGCAATGACGGCGGACCGATGGACGCAGGCAGTTAGACAGCAGCTGAACCTCGGCAGGCTGCTCCCGCTCGGCGACCCGGGAGACGGGGCGTGGATCGCGGAGGACGCGGCCGGGACGGTCCTGCGGCACGCGGCGAACGCGGTGCCGGGGGTGCGCCTGGACGCACTCCGGATCACCGTGGCCGACCCGGACGCCGCTCGCTCCCCCGCAGTGCCCCCGCCGCCGAGCGCCCTGCCGCCGGGCCCCCTCCGGGTGACGGCCGAGTTCGCGGCCACGGCGGCCGAGCCGCTGCCGGCGACGGCCGGCCGGTTGCGTACGGCGCTGTCGGCGGCAGCGGCGCGGCGGCTGGGGCTGACGGTGGCGGAGGTCGACCTGCGGGTGACGGCCCTGCTGGACGAGGCGACGGGACCCGAGGCCGTACGGCCGTCCGAGCCGGCCCGGGCGCGGCAGCCCGCGGGCGGCGAGGCTGCCGCGGTGGCCGCCGCGGCCCTGGGGGTGCCGGGTGTGTCGTGCCTGACCGGCGTGCTGGGCGGGCTGGGCAGGGCGGTGCACATCGAGAGCGGCCCGGGCGACGCCACACTGCCGCGCCGGCATGTCCGCGTGGAACTGGCCGTCGACGCGGACCACCGGGCCGTGGAGGTGGCCAGGAAGGTCCGCACGCGGGTGGGTATCGCGCTACCGGATCACCCGACGGTGGCCGTACTGATCACGGCGATCGGCTGACGGCGTCACTCGCCCAGGCCCGCGAGGTCCCGCAACCTCCGCGCCTGGGCCGCGCGTTCGGCGACACGCTGGTCCTCGTACGTCCGCCCGCCCGCGCCGCGCAGCAGCGCCTTGGTCTCGATCACGGCGTCGCGCGGCGCGGCAAGGAGCGCCGCCGCCAGATCGCGGACGGCGCCGTCGAGCTCGGCCGGCGGCACGGCGACGTTCGCCAGTCCGGTGTGCACGGCCTCGTCCGCCGTCACGTAGCGTCCCGTGGCACAGATCTCCAGCGCGCGGGCATAGCCGACGAGCCCGACCAGCGGATGCGTGCCGGTCAGGTCCGGGACCAGGCCCAGGCTGGTCTCGCGCATGGCGAACTGCACATCGTCGGCGACGACACGCAGGTCACAGGCGAGGGCGAGCTGGAATCCCGCGCCGATGGCGTGCCCCTGCACGGCGGCGACGGAGACGATGTCGCTGCGCCGCCACCAGGTGAACGCCTCCTGGTACTCGGCGATGGTCGCGTCCAACTCCGCGTCGCTGCCGCGCGCGAGGTCGATGAAGGACGGCTCGCCGTCGAAGCCCTCGGGAGTGAAGGCCTGCCGGTCGAGGCCCGCCGAGAAGGACTTGCCCTCGGCGCGCAGCACGACCACGCGGACGGTGCCCGGCAGTTGCCGACCGGCCTCGGCCAACGCCCGCCACAGAGCGGGGCTCTGCGCGTTGCGCTTGGCCGGGTTGGTCAGCGTCACCGTGGCGATCGCGTCGTCGACGGTGAGCCGTACGCCGTCCTTGTCGAGTACCGGGTCGAGCGAAGCCATTGGGCGCCTCCGATGGGTGCGGTCATCGTGAGTGCCGTACCGAGGCACTCTCAAGTGACTGCACAGTAACCACCCAGCCGATCACCGGACCGACCGGGTGGTCACCATCGAGGTCGAGGTGAACGCCCGGGCGTCAGGCCGAAGCGGCCTTCTTGCCCCGCGTCGCCCCGCCACGCCCACGGAGCGTGACGCCCGACTCGCTGAGCATGCGGTGCACGAAGCCATACGAGCGGCCGGTCTCCTCGGCCAACGCCCGGATGCTCGCACCGGCGTCGTACTTCTTCTTCAGGTCTGCCGCGAGCTTGTCGCGCGCGGCGCCGGTCACCCGGCTGCCCTTCTTCAGAGTCTCGGCCACCCGTGCCTCCTCATGGGAAGTGCGCTCTGGTCCCCTCATGATCACCCCTCCGGGCCTTCATGGCCACCCATTCGGCAAGGTCCGTGGAGGAGGGTTTTGACGACAGGAGCACATCCCCACAAGGGGAATCCCTCGTTCCGCAGCGTGGCACGCATACGGCCGAACGAGTTGTTCCCCGAAGTGCCAGGTCAGGACCATGGCGTCATCAAGGCCTTGTCGACAAAGGGATTCGGCGGGAAGTGGGTGTACGACACACCCGGGTACGAGGAGATCTCACACAGATGATGGATCACGGCTGGGCCGAATGATCCATACGCAGTGGATCAACCATTCGATCAAGCAGAACTGACCGATCGATCATGTGACCGACCGGCAGCCGGCGTGCGAACGATCGCGTGCGAACGGTCACCCACGAGCGGTCGCCTACGGGCGATCAGGCGAGGGCGACCAGGTCCGCGTAGTCCGAGCCCCACAGGTCCTCGACGCCGTCCGGCAGCAGGATGATCCGCTCCGGCTGGAGCGCCTCGACGGCGCCCTCGTCGTGGGTGACCAGAACGACCGCGCCCTTGTAGGTCCGCAGGGCGCCGAGGATCTCCTCACGGCTGGCCGGGTCGAGGTTGTTGGTCGGCTCGTCGAGCAGCAGCACGTTCGCCGCGGACACCACCAGCGTGGCGAGGGCGAGCCTGGTCTTCTCACCGCCGGAGAGGACACCGGCCGGCTTGTCGACGTCGTCGCCGGAGAACAGGAACGAGCCGAGCACCTTGCGGACCTCGACCAGGTCCATGTCGGGCGCTGCGGAGCGCATGTTCTCCAGGACCGTGCGGCCGGGGTCGAGGGTCTCGTGCTCCTGCGCGTAGTAGCCCAGCTTCATGCCGTGGCCGGGGGTGACCTGGCCCGTGTCGGGTTTCTCCACACCGGCGAGGAGACGCAGCAGGGTGGTCTTGCCCGCGCCGTTGAGGCCGAGGATGACCACGCGGGAGCCCTTGTCGATGGCGAGGTCGACGTCGGTGAAGATCTCCAGCGAGCCGTACGACTTGGACAGCCCCTCGGCGGTCAGCGGGGTCTTGCCGCAGGGCGCGGGCTCGGGGAAGCGGAGCTTGGCGACCTTGTCCGACTGCCGGACGGCCTCCAGGCCGCTGAGCAGCTTGTCCGCGCGCCGGGCCATGTTCTGCGCGGCGACCGTCTTGGTGGCCTTGGCGCGCATCTTGTCGGCCTGCGAGTGCAGCGCCGCGGCCTTCTTCTCGGCGTTGGCGCGCTCGCGCCTGCGGCGTTTCTCGTCGGCCTCGCGCTGCTGCTGGTAGAGCTTCCAGCCCATGTTGTAGATGTCGATCTGGGCCCGGTTGGCGTCCAGGTAGAACACCTTGTTGACGACCGTCTCGACCAGGTCCACGTCGTGCGAGATGACGATGAAGCCGCCACGGTAGGTCTTCAGGTAGTCGCGCAGCCAGATGACCGAGTCCGCGTCGAGGTGGTTCGTGGGCTCGTCGAGCAGCAGCGTGTCCGCGTCCGAGAACAGGATCCGGGCCAGCTCGACACGGCGGCGCTGACCGCCGGAGAGCGTGTGCAGGGGCTGGCCGAGCACCCGGTCGGGCAGGTTCAGCGCGGCGGCGATGGTGGCGGCCTCGGCCTCCGCGGCGTACCCGCCCTTGGTGAGGAACTCGGTCTCCTGCCGCTCGTACTGCTTCATCGCCTTGTCGCGGGTGGCGCCCTTGCCGGTGGCGATGCGCTGCTCGTTGTCGCGCATCTTGCGGATCAGTACGTCCAGGCCGCGCGCGGAGAGGACGCGGTCACGGGCGAGTATGTCGAGGTCGCCGGTGCGGGGGTCCTGCGGGAGGTAGCCGACCTCGCCGGAACGGGTGACCGCGCCGGCGGCGGGGATGCCCTCGCCGGCCAGCACCTTGGTGAGGGTGGTCTTGCCGGCGCCGTTGCGGCCGACCAGGCCGATGCGGTCGCCCTTGGCGACACGGAAGGTGGCGGACTCGATGAGGACGCGGGCACCGGCGCGCAGCTCGATACCGGAGGCGGAGATCACGGACAGACTCCAGGGCGGGTTGGTGGCGGGACAGGCGGCTGAGGGCGTTCCCGCCGTCTAATGCGCGAGGAGAATGGCCATGGGGCCAGTCTAACGGGGAGGTGCAAGCAGTTTTCGCCGCCGCCCTGAGGCGTCGTTGCCGAGTGGCGCGCGGTGCGGGGTGATCCGGCCCAGGTCGTCGACGGCGGCGAGCTGGGTGGTCCAGGCGGCGCGTGCGCAGGGCTGGGCGACGAGCAGGGCTCCGCTCCTGCGCAGCGCGCGTTCGGGCCGGAACGCGCAGCCCTTGCGGGCAGGCAGCACCCAGCGCAGGTCGCCGTCGGAGGTGCGGTAGGCCGCGATGCGGTCCGGGGTGACCACGGCCAGGATGCCCCGGCCCAGGGGGCGCATGACGCCTCTTCCGCCGTGTGCCGCGAGCCAGCCGGCGGCGGCCGGGAGCGCGCGGTGCCAGCGCACGGTGGTGCCGTCGGTGTCGGTGACGAGCCCGTCGTCCCAGAGCGTGATCGCCTCCCCGCGCGCGGGGAGCACGGTGAGGGGGCGGCGCCCTTCGCGGGTGTGGTGCCAGCGGGCCGCGCCGGTGGCCCGGTCGTACGCCTCGACGGCCGCCCCGCGGATGCGCAGGTCCGGGGTGGGGTGCTGCACGCGCGTGTGCACGGTGAGGCGGTCTCCGTAGGGGGCGGGCCGGGCGTGGTGGGCGGCGGCCAGGAGGGGGACGGTGAGCAGCAGGGCGGTGACGGCGGCCGGAAGACGGCGGGGTGCCCGGGGGGCGGCGGGGCTCGCGTCCGGGGCGAGGGGATCGGCCGGCTTCGCCTCGGTCGGCGGAACGACCACCGGACTCCTTCCACAGCCGTGCTCGCGGACAGGCGCAGAGCGTAACCAGGGGCGCGGGGTGGCGCCGGGATGTGGCGGGCCCGCGGTGGGCAGGTCGCCCGTTCGGACGACCTGCCCGTCGCCGGGAGGCGGGGCGACCGTGAGGATGGCGCCAGGGGGCTGTTCGGCGGAGGGCGGTGCCTTCATGCGGAGTTGCAGGCGGACCGCTGCGCCGGGGTCTGGGCGCACCACGCCACGACGACGCCGGACGAGTCGGCCGGACGCCCGCTGATCACCGATCTCGCCGAGGCCGGCATCCGCGACGGCATGGACGCGGCGCCGGCCGTGGGCGACGACCGGATCCAGGAGCGGTTCCAGGGGCGGGTGACGCCGGAGACGTGGACGCACGGGTCGGCGGCGCGGCGGCGGGCGTGGTTCCAGCAGGGTTGCCCCACCGGGGACATGGCCCGGTGCGACACGTTCGCCTGCGGCGCGCCCGCGTCCAGAACGGCTCGTTCGCGCCGGGGCTTTCGGGCGTATCGGGCGGCGTTGACGGTGGCGGATGTCAGGATGAATCTCACCGGGCGGATCGCCCGTACGGCGATTCGGCCCGGCGCACAGCCCCGGCGCACGAAGGAGTGATCGGCATGGCAGGGACGAGCGGTGGCGGTCCGAGCATCTACCCGACGCTGCTGTACGCCGACGCGAAGGCGGCGATCAGGCAGCTCACGGAGGCCCTCGGCTTCACCGAGCTGGCGGTGTACGAGGGCGAGGGCGGCACGGTGACGCACGCCGAGCTGGTGCAGGGCAACGGTGGGGTGATGATCGGCTCGAAGGGCCGCGGCGGTCTCTTCGACACGGTGATGAAGGACGCGGGACCGGCCGGGGTGTACGTCGTGGTGGACGACGTCGACGCACACCACCAGCATGCCGCGGACCACGGCGTGGAGATCCTGATGCCCCCGACGGACCAGGACTACGGATCGCGGGACTACATGGCCCGGGACGCCGAGGGCAATGTCTGGAGCTTCGGCACGTACGCGCCCCGCACCGGCGACTGACCTCGCCCCGGCGGCGCCTCAGCTGCCTCCGGTGTGCACCTGGAAGGCCGCGCGGCGGACGGCCTTGGCCAGGGCGGGGTCGGGGTGCGCGGCGGCCAGTGCGACCAGGACCTGCACGGTGCGCGGATGGCCCACGGCTCGCACCTCGTCGAGCAGGGCGGGCACGGTCGGCTGCACGGCGGACTCCAGATGCCGCACCAGGAGCGGCGCCTCACCGTGGTCGGCGACGGCGGCGGCCGTGTCGACCCACAGCCAGGTGGCCTCCTGCCGGGTCAGCACCTCGTGGGCGTCCTCGGGGTCGTTGCCGTCGTGCTCCGCGAGCCACAGCAGGGCGTACGGCCGCAGGGTCGGCTCGGCGAGCACGGCGCGCACGTCGTGCTCGGCGGGGGCGCCGACGACGCGCAGCGCCTCGAAGGCCAGGCCGCGCAGCAGGGCGTCCTCGCCACGGGCGGCGTCGAGGAGTTCGGCGACGGCGCTGCCCACGGGCCGGGCCGCGAGCCAGGCGCGGTACTCGGCGCGGGCGGCGTTGGGCCGCAGCTGGGCGCAGCCGCGCAGCATGTCCTCGGCGACGGCCTCGATGTTGCCCGCGGGGCTCTGCGCGGCGACGCAGATCTGCTCCAGCTTGACCCAGACCGCCCAGCTGCCCAGCGGGGTGAGGGTGGCCTGTCCGGCGCCGCAGGTGAGGGCGCCGACCGAGGCGAGGGCGTGCAGGGCCCAGTCGAGGAGAGGGGCGAGTTCGGCTTCCCCGGGCTCGGCGGCGACAGGGGGCGCGGTGCCGGGGGCCGGGGGGCCAGCGGGTTCGCGCTGCGGGCCGTAGGGCACTTCGCAGCGTTCGGTGCGCAGCTCCCCGACCCGCTGCTGGAGGAGGTCGAGCAGCTGCTCGACGGGGACCGGGCCGGCCGACAGCTGGAGGAAGGAGAGCACCTGCGGCATCGCCGAGACGACCTCGGCGACGGCGGCGGGCTCGTGGTCGGCGGGTTCCGGGTGCGCGAGCGACCAGGCGTCGAAGAAGGCCACCCAGCCGCGCAGGACGGCGGTGTCGTCGCGGTCCCAGGCGCGCAGCCGCCAGCCGGGGCGGGCGCTGTCGCCGTGCACCTCGACGAGCCCGGCGAGGCGGGCGGTGTCCCAGTCGGCGCGGATCTGGGCCGGAGTCAGGCCCAGGTCGGCGGCGGCCCGTTCGGTGGTCGCGTCCGCGAGGGTGGCCTTGCCGTCGGAGGTCGCGTTGCCCCTGCCGGGGCGCAGGGCGGCGTCGGCCCAGCGGGCCAGGCGGGCCGCGCCGGCCAGCCTGGAGCGCGCCATTCCGGCCAGCTCCGCGGGGGCCGGTGTGCCCTCCGGCGGGCGGGGGGCGGGGCGGCGCGAGCGCCGCTGGTTCATCGCTCGGGGGGCGGCGGCCAGGGGTCGCGGGCGGACGAGTCGGAGCCTGGAGTCGCGCGGGATACGGGACGTCACGGGTGCAGTCTTCCGGTTGACGGTCCGAAAACCCAAACGGAATGTCACGTGAGGCGACGGGAGTGGCCAAGGCACGGGCCGTGCGAGGGGTTGCGGGCCGGAATCCGGACAGTGGCACGGCGTCAAACGGAACCGTGGGGCAGGGCCGGCCGGGGGCGCGCGCGGCGGGACCGTGAGGGGGCCCGGGACTCACATCAACGGCGTCAGGAAGCGGCGCACGGCTTCCTCGTAGCTGGTCGGGTCTGCGTTCCACATGGCGTTGTGCGGGGCCTGCCGGACGGTGTGGAGGGCGACCAGGTCGGGGCGGCGGTCGGCGAGGCGCCGGGAGAAGTCCCAGGGTGCCACCAGGTCGTCGGGGCCGTGCAGGAGCAGGGCCGGCACCGTCAGCCGCTCGGGGTGCGCGGCTTCGTCGACGCGGTCGCCGTACAGTCCTGTGCGGCCCTGGGCGGCGCGGACGGCGAGCGACAGCAGCGGGCCCGGGGTGCGCCGGGCGGCGGCGAGCGCGCGCAGCGTCGCTTCCCAGTTGAGCACCGGGGAGTCGAGGACGAGCCCGCTGATGCGGTCCCGTACCGAGGAGTGGGCGGCAGTGCGCAGAGCCATGGTGGCGCCCGTGGACCAGCCGTACAGGACCACACGTGCCGCGCCCTGGGCCGTGGCGTGCCGGACCGCCGCGTCCAGGTCGCGCCACTCGGTCTCGCCGAGGTGGTTCAGGCCGTCCGGGGAGCGGGGCGCGCCGGGGTCGCCCCGGTAGGCGAGGTCGAGCACGGGCAAGCGCAGGCCGTGCAGGAACGTCATGAGGTTCATGGGGTGTTCCCGGCCGGTGCCCAGGCCGTGCGCCATGACGACCCAGGTGTCCCGGGCACCGGGCACGAACCAGGCGGGCAGGGGCCCGAGTTCGCCGGGGATCTCGACGTCGGTGTGGTCCAGGCCCAGTGCGGTGCCGGGGTCCCCGATGTGCAGTCCCGGGGTGAGCCAGACCTTGTCGCCGGGCTCCAGGGTGCCGTGGGTGACGCGTTCCAGGCGGCGTACGACGGAGTCGGGCGGATGCGGGGCGGAGTCCAGGACGGGGCCGACGACCGCGTGGGAGCCGTTGCCCGCGAGGCCGTAGCTGCCGGGATGCAGGGAGGCGAGAGCGCGGGTGAGGGTGACGCGGCCCGCGGCCGTGCCGTGCACGGTGAGCCGGGGTTCGGTGGGCAGTGGCCGGCCGGGCGGCGCCTTCAGCGCGGCGTCGCTGGCGAACCGGCCGGCGGCCACCGCTGCGGCGCCGGCCACCGTCATGGCGGTGACGGCAGCGGCCGTCGCTTTGACAGTGCGCACGGCTCCAGTGTCCTGTCCGGCCCGTCCGGCGGCCAGCGGAACGGCCGGACGGGGGGATGCGACGGGCGCATGAACATGAGGGGATTGCGACCTGGTGCGTGGAAGGGGGGCGCTCCGGGTGGTACCGGGGCCGCCCGGATGCGCTCAGCGCCGCTGCCCGTACCCCTGCAGCCGCTCCCCCGCCTCCTTCAGCTGCTCCCGCGACAGCAGGGACGGCGTCAGGCCCGGCACGGAGGAGGCCGTCAGCCACAGGCGGCACATCCACTCCAGCTGGGCGGTGCGGTCGTAGGCCTCGGCCAGGGTCGTGCCGTAGGTGACGGTGCCGTGGTTCTGCAGGAGGCAGCCGGAGCGGCCGGCGAGGGCGCGGAGCATGTTCTCGGCCAACTCCTCGGTGCCGTACGTGGCGTAGGGGGCGACCCGGACGGGGCCGCCGAGCGCGCCGGCCATGTAGTGGATCAGCGGGAGTTCGGGGACGAGGGTGGAGACGGCGGTGGCGTGCACGGCGTGGGTGTGGACGACGGCGCGGGCGTCGGTGGTGCGGTAGACGGCGAGGTGCATGGGCAGTTCGCTGGTCGGTACGAGCGTGCCGCGCACCTGCCGCCCGTCGGGGCTGACGCCGGTGATGTCGTGGGGCCCGAGCCGGTCGTAGGGGACGCCCGAGGGGGTGACGAGGACCGTGTCCCCGACACGTACGGAGACGTTGCCGGACGTTCCGACGACCAGGCCCTCGGAGACGGTCCGGCGCGCGGTGGCCACGAGTTCCTCCCAGGCCCGGGCCTCCTGGTCCGGCACACCGCTGCCCCGCGGTTCCGGCGCATCCCGCGCGCCGCCGTGGACATCCTGGATGTCCCGGGCATCCCGCCGCTCCCCTCGCTGTTCAGCCATGCCGCGATCCTGTCAGGCGGGCGCCGGCCTGTCCCGGTGCGGGCGCGAGGGCAGGGGGAAGCCTTCGGCGGCGACCGCGCCCCGTGGGTGGCACGTCATGACCCGGCGCCCCGCGGGCGCACCGCCCGCGGGGCGCCCTGCCGGGTGACCGAAATCTCGTCAGGGAAGGCATGACCCGGCCGAGGCGGTCCGCGACGGGCCGCCGGCCTTACGGAATCCGGGGCCGGCGGCACCGGACCGGGTGCCGTGAGCCCCAAGGGTGCAACGACCCCCCTACCCGGACACCGGCAAGCCCCTCCCAGTTCATCTTTCGTTCATCTAGGTTACCTACGTTCATCCAGCCAATGACCTCGAACGATTGCCTGGGTAAATGGAAGGCATCTCGCTGATCCTCGCGATTGTGGTGGTAACCGCTCTCGCGTTCGACTTCACGAACGGTTTCCACGACACCGCGAACGCGATGGCCACCACCATCTCGACAGGTGCCCTCAGACCCAAGGTCGCGGTGGCCATGTCCGCCGTCCTCAACCTGGTCGGCGCCTTCCTCTCCGTGGAGGTCGCCAACACGATCTCCAAGGGCCTGGTCGACGAGAGCGGCATCCGTCCCGAGGTCATCTTCGCCGCACTGGTCGGCGCGATCCTGTGGAACCTGCTGACCTGGCTGGTCGGACTGCCGTCCTCCTCCTCGCACGCCCTGATGGGCGGCCTCATCGGCGCCACGGTCGCCTCGGCCGGCGTCGGTGCCGTGCACGGCGACGCGCTGGTCACCAAGGTGCTGATCCCGGCGATCGCCGCCCCGCTGGTCGCGGGCGTCGCGGCCATGCTCGCGACCAGGCTGACGTACAGGCTCGGCGGGAAGGCCGACGGGAAGGCCTCCGCGAAGGGGTACCGCGCCGGGCAGATCGCCTCGGCGGGCCTGGTCTCGCTGGCGCACGGCACCAACGACGCGCAGAAGACGATGGGCATCATCACCCTCGCCCTGGTCGCCGGCGGCACCCTCGCCCCCGACTCCGACCCGCCCCTGTGGGTCGTCATCTCCGCGGGCATCGCCATCGCGCTCGGCACCTACCTCGGCGGCTGGCGCATCATCCGGACCATGGGCAAGGGCCTGACGGACCTTCAGCCGCAGCAGGGCTTCGCGGCGCAGACCAGTGCCGCCACGGTCATCCTGGCCTCCTCCCATCTGGGCTTCTCGCTCTCCACCACGCACTCGGTCTCCGGTGCGGTGATGGGCGCGGGGCTGGGACGCAGGGGCGGTGTGGTCCGCTGGTCCACCGCCACCCGGATGTTCGTCGCCTGGGGTCTGACGCTCCCGGCCGCCGCGCTGGTCGGCGCCATCGCCGAGTGGGTGACGGGCTTCGGTTCCTGGGGCACCGCCGTGGTCGCGGTCTTCCTGGTCTCCTCCAGCGCCGCGATCTGGAAGATCTCCCGTCGCGAGGTCGTGGACCACACGAACGTCAACGACGAGGCCGGGGAACCCGCCGGCGTGGTGACGGCGGCGATGGCCGCGGTGACGCCGCCGCCGGCCGGCACCCCCGTGGACGGCCTCACGGCGACGATCCCCGCACAGAAGACGGCCTCGGAGCCGACGCCCACCCAGGCCACCGTCTGACCACGAGGTCACAGAAGGAAGCAGCAGCAACATGAAGATCGACTGGGCGGCTCTCGGCTCCGTCTTCGGCGTCAGCCTCGTGGTCACCGTGGCCCTGGTGGGCCTGTTCACCCTCGGCGTGGCCGGTCTGTCGCGACGCGAACGGGCGGCGGAGCAGGGGGAGTCGGCGGCGCTGGCGGTCACCGGCGCGTACGCCGCGTTCGCCGCGTGCGCGGTGGCCGTGGGATATGGGATCTATCTGATCGTCGCCTGACGGCGCTCCGACTCGTCCGGCCGCGTTCCCGCGCCCCGCACGGCGCCCTCCACGAGGGCCCGGGCGGGGCGCTTCGCCGTGTGCGGCGAGGGCGGGCGCGGCGTGGGTGAGACCGGTGTCGCCCGTGCCGTGTGGGCCTCAGCACAATCGTCCCGCCGCAGGTCAAAGGCAAGTTGACGGCTGTTCTCGCCCCGTGGTGGACTTCCGGGGCCATGTACGGCGGCAGGAGAGGAAGTCCGGTGCGAATCCGGCGCGGTCCCGCCACTGTGACCGGGGAGGTGTCTCCCCGGGAGCCAGGAACTCTCGCCTCCGGTCTCGTCGAACCAGGGCGTGGACACCCTGAGTGAGGACATATCGCTATGCCCGGCAGTG
The DNA here is from genome assembly GCF_043204795.1 of Streptomyces sp. NPDC047706. Taxonomy (NCBI): domain Bacteria; kingdom Bacillati; phylum Actinomycetota; class Actinomycetes; order Kitasatosporales; family Streptomycetaceae; genus Streptomyces; species Streptomyces sp. NPDC047706. Next base: position 57,998 of record NZ_JBIDCW010000021.1, read on the forward strand.
CACTGAAGTCCCGTACCAGGTCCGTGCCCTTCGACGCAGCCGGCTGAGCCCCCGTGCGTGCCGATCGCGTGTACGCGTACGGCGCCGCCGCCGGACTCCTCGGCGACCTCCTCCTCGGCGACCCCCGCCGAGGGCATCCGGTCGCCGCGTTCGGGCGGGCCGCCGGGGCCGTGGAACGGGTGCTGTGGCGCGACCACCGCGGGTGGGGCGCGCTGCACGCCGCCGTGTGTACCGGTGGCGCCGTCGCGCTGGGCGCCGCCGCCCGCCGGGCCGTACGGTCCTGCCCCGCCGCTTCCGTCGCGCTGACCGGCGTCGCCACCTGGGCCGTCGTCGGCGGGACCTCGCTCGGGCGGGAGGCCCGGGCCGTCGGGCGGGCCCTGCAGGCGGGGGACGTCGAGGCGGCGCGGGCGCGGCTGCCGCACCTGTGCGGCCGGGACCCGCAGACGCTCGACGCGCGGGAGATCGCACGCGCGGTGGTGGAGTCGGTGGCGGAGAACACCTCCGACGCCGTGGTCGGGGCGCTGGTGTGGGGCGCCGTGGGCGGGGTGCCGGGGCTGCTCGGGTTCCGGGCGGTGAACACGCTGGACGCGATGGTGGGGCACAGGTCGCCGCGCTACCGCAGGTACGGGTGGGCTTCCGCCCGGCTCGACGATCTCGCGGGGTGGCCGGGGGCGCGGCTGACCGCCTCGCTCGCCGTGCTGGCGGGCGGCGATCCGCGCGGGGCCGTGCGGGCCTGGCGGGCTGACGCCGCGAAGCACCCGAGTCCCAACGCCGGGCCCGTGGAGGCGTCGTTCGCGGGGGCGTTGGGAGTGCGGCTCGGGGGGACGTTGTCGTATGCGGGACGGGTCGAGCACCGGCCGGTGCTGAACGGTGGGGGGCGTGGAGTGGAAGTGGGCGACATCGAGCGGGCCGTCCGGCTGTCCCGGCGGGTGAGCCTGCTGGCGCTGGGAGCCGGCGCCGCCGGTGCCTGGCTGCGGGGGCGGCTGCCGGGGAGGGGCGTATGACCGGACGCGGGCTGCTGGTCGCCGGCACCACCTCCGACGCCGGCAAGAGCGTCGTCACCGCCGGGATCTGCCGCTGGCTGGTGCGGCAGGGCGTCAAGGTCGCGCCCTTCAAGGCGCAGAACATGTCGCTCAATTCGTTCGTCACCCGCGAGGGCGCCGAGATCGGGCGGGCACAGGCCATGCAGGCGCAGGCGTGCCGGGTGGAGCCGACCGCGCTGATGAATCCCGTGCTGCTCAAGCCGGGCGGGGAGCGCAGCAGCCAGGTGGTGCTGCTCGGCAGGCCGGTCGGGGAGATGAGCGCGCGGGGCTACCACGGCGGGCGGCAGCAGGCGTTGCTGGGGACCGTCCTCGACTGTCTCGCCGAGTTGCGGGGCACGTATGACGCGGTGATCTGTGAGGGGGCCGGCAGCCCGGCCGAGATCAATCTGCGGCGGACCGACATCGTGAACATGGGGATCGCCCGTAACGCCCGGCTTCCCGTGCTCGTGGTCGGCGACATCGACCGCGGCGGTGTCTTCGCCTCCTTCTTCGGGACCGTGGCCCTGTTGTCGCCCGAGGACCAGAGGTGCGTCGCCGGGTTCCTCGTCAACAAGTTCCGCGGCGACGTCTCCCTGCTGGAGCCGGGGCTGGACATGCTCCGGTCGCTCACCGGGCGGCGGACGTACGGCGTACTGCCCTACCGGCACGGGCTCGGCATCGACGAGGAGGACGGGCTGCGCGTCTCGATGCGCGGGACGGTACGCGAGTCCGTCGTCGCGCCGCCCGTCGGCGAGGACGTGCTGCGCGTCGCCGTGTGCGCCCTGCCGCTGATGTCCAACTTCACGGACGTGGACGCCCTCGCCGCCGAACCCGGCGTCGTGGTGCGGTTCGTGGACCGGCCGGAGGAACTCGCGGACGCGGACCTCGTGGTGATACCCGGGACCCGCGGGACCGTGCGGGCGCTGGAGTGGCTGCGGGAGCGGGGGCTGGCGGCGGCCCTCGCCCGAAGGGCCGCCGAGCAGCGGCCCGTTCTGGGCATCTGCGGCGGCTTCCAGATCCTCGGTGAGCACATCGAGGACGACGTGGAGAGCGGCCTCGGCCGGGTCGACGGGCTGGGCATCCTGCCCCTGAAGGTGCGCTTCGCCCGGGACAAGACCCTCGCCCGGCCGGCCGGCGAGGCCCTCGGCGAGCCCGTCGAGGGGTACGAGATCCATCACGGCGTCGCCGAGGTCACCGGCGGCGATCCCTTCCTGGACGGGTGCCGGGCCGGGCAGACCTGGGGCACTCACTGGCACGGCTCGCTGGAGTCGGACGGTTTCCGCCGGGCGTTCCTGCGGGAGGTGGCCGCCGCCGCGGGCCGCCGGTTCGTGCCGGCGCCCGGCACCTCCTTCGCCGCGCTGCGCGAGGAGCAGCTCGACCGGCTCGGCGACCTGATCGAACAGCACGCGGACACGGACGCGCTGTGGCGGCTCATCGAGTCCGGCGCGCCGCAAGGACTGCCTTTCATTCCACCGGGAGCGCCCGCATGAGCACTGTGTTGTTGTTGTCCACCGCCGACACCGATCTGCTGGCGGCCCGTGCCTCCGGCGCCTCCTACCGGATCGGCAACCCGACCCGCGTCGACGTCGCCGGCGAGCTGCCCGCGCTGATCGAGGGCGCGGACATCGCCGTCGTACGGCTGCTGGGCGGCAAGCGGGCCTGGGAGGACGGGCTGGCCGCGCTCAGGGCGTCGGGGATTGCCACCGTGCTGCTCGGCGGGGAGGCCGTGCCGGACGCCGAGCTGATGGCCGAGTCGTCCGTGCCCGCCGGTGTCGTGGCGGAGGCGCTGCGCTATCTCGTCGAGGGCGGGCCCGCCAACCTCACCGAGCTGGCGCGGTTCCTGTCGGACACCGTGCTGCTGACCGGGGAGGGCTTCGACGAGCCGCGGAAGATGCCGCAGTACGGCGTCCGCGGCTCCCGTGCGTTCGTCGAGGGCCGTCCGACCGTCGGGGTGCTCTTCTACCGGGCCCACGAGCTCAGCGGCAACACCGCCTTCGTCGACACCCTGTGCGAGGCGATCGAGGCGCGGGGTGCCAACGCCCTCGCGGTGTACTGCGGTTCGCTGCGCGGTGCCGACGCCGGGCTGTACGAGATCCTCGCGCGGGCCGACGCGCTCGTCGCCACCGTCCTGGCCGCCGGCGGCACCCACGCCTCGCACGCCTCGGCGGGCGGCGACGAGGAGGCCTGGGACATCGGGGCGCTCGCCGAGCTGAACATCCCCGTGCTGCAGGGGCTGTGCCTGACGTCGTCAAGGAGCGCCTGGGACGGGTCGGACGCCGCCCTGACCCCCATGGACGCGGCGATGCAGGTCGCGATCCCGGAGTTCGACGGGCGGCTGATCACCGTGCCGTTCTCCTTCAAGGAGCAGGGACCGGACGACGTCCCGGTGTACGTCGCCGACCCCGGGCGGGCGGCACGGGTGGCCGGGATCGCCGTACGGCACGCGCAGTTGAGGCACAAGCCGAACGCGGACAAGAAGGTCGCGCTGGTCTTCACCGCGTACCCGACCAAGCACTCGCGCGTCGGCAACGCGGTGGGGCTGGACACGCCCGCCTCGGCGGTGCGGGTGCTGGACGCGCTCAAGGAGGCCGGGTACGGACTCACCGAGTACCCCTCCGGCGGCGACGAGCTGATCCACCGGCTCATCGAGGCGGGCGGGCACGACGTCGAATGGCTCACGCAGGAGCAGTTGGCCGCCGCGCCCGCGCGCGTGCCGCTCGCCGACTACCAGGCGTGGTTCGGCAAGCTCGATCCGGAGCTGAGGGACGCCATGGCCGAGGCGTGGGGCGAGCCGCCGGGTTCGCTGTACGTCGACGGGGACGACATCGTGCTCGCCTCCCTCCGGTTCGGGAACGTCGTCGTCATGATCCAGCCGCCGCGCGGCTTCGGCGAGAACCCGATCGCGATCTACCACGACCCGGACATGCCGCCCTCGCACCACTACATGGCGGCCTACCGCTGGCTGGAGAACAGTTTCGGCGCCGACGCGATCGTGCACATGGGCAAGCACGGCACGATGGAGTGGCTGCCGGGCAAGGGACTGGGTCTCAGCGGGGGCTGCGCGCCCGACGCGGTCCTCGGCGACCTGCCGCTGATCTACCCGTTCATCGTCAACGACCCCGGCGAGGGCACCCAGGCCAAGCGGCGCGGGCACGCCACCGTCGTCGACCACCTCGTGCCGCCGATGGCGCGTGCGGACACGTACGGCGACCTGGCCAAGCTGGAGCAGCTGCTCGACGAGTACGCGCTGGTGTCCGACCTGGACCCGGCGAAGGCGCCGGCGGTGCGCGCGCAGATCTGGACGCTGGTGAAGGCGGCCGAGCTGCATCACGACCTGCATGTCGACGAGCAGCCGGACGACGCCTCGTTCGACGAGTTCGTGATGCACATCGACGGCTATCTGTGCGAGATCAAGGATGTGCAGATCCGGGACGGTCTGCACATCCTGGGTGGCGGCCCGGAGGGTGAGGCGCGGGTGAACCTCGTCCTCGCCGTGCTGCGGGCCTCGCAGGTGTGGGGCGGGCAGGCGAACGCGCTGCCCGGGCTGCGGGCCTGCCTGGCCGGACACTTCGGGCTGGCCGAGAAGGAGCTGCTGGCCGAGCCGGGGGCGCCGGTGAAGGTGCCGGTGGAGCTGACGGATCTGGTCACGGGTCCGTCCCGTACCGCCGCCGACGCGGTCGATCTGCTGGAGCAGCTGTGCCGGCGGATCGCGGAGGGTATGGAGTCGCGCGGCTGGACGGCGTCCGAGAGCACCGCTCTCGTGCGGGAGGTGCTCGGCACCGAACTGCCCGACGCGGTCGCCGTGCTCACCTTCGCCTGCGCCGAGGTCGTGCCGCGCCTCGCCCGCACCGGCGACGAGATCGGCCACATCCTCCGGGCCCTGGACGGCGGTTACGTCCCGGCAGGCCCGTCGGGCTCGCCGACCCGGGGCCTGGTCAACGTCCTGCCGACCGGCCGGAACTTCTACTCCGTCGACCCCAAGGCCATCCCGTCGAGGCTGAGTTGGGAGGTGGGGCAGTCGCTGGCGGACTCGCTGGTGCAGCGCTACCTCGCCGACAACGGCGAGTACCCGAAGTCGGTGGGCCTCACGGTCTGGGGCACGTCGGCCATGCGCACCCAGGGCGACGACATCGCCGAGATCCTCGCGCTGCTGGGCTGCCGGCCGGTGTGGGACGACGCCTCACGCCGCGTGAACGGCTTCGAGGTGATCGGCCTGGCCGAACTGGGCCGGCCCCGCATCGACGTCACCGTGCGCATCTCGGGCTTCTTCCGGGACGCGTTCCCGCACGTGGTCGGGCTGATCGACGACGCGGTGCGGACGGTGGCGGAGCTGGACGAGCCCGCCGGGAGCAACTTCGTGAAGGCCCACGCCGACGAGGACACCGCCGCGCACGGTGACCGGCGGCGCGCCACGGCCCGTGTCTTCGGCTCCAAGCCGGGGGCGTACGGTGCCGGGCTGCTGCCGCTCATCGACGCCCGGAACTGGCGCTCCGACGCCGACCTCGCCGAGGTGTACGCCGTCTGGGGCGGCTACGCCTACGGGCGCGGGCTCGACGGGCGGGCGGCGCGCGGGGACATGGAGACGGCGTTCCGGCGGATCGCGGTCGCCGCGAAGAACGTCGACACCCGCGAGCACGACCTGGTCGACGCCGACGACTACTTCCAGTACCACGGCGGCATGGTCGCCATGGTCCGGCACCTGACGGGCACCTCCCCCGAGGCGTACGTCGGTGACTCGGCCACCCCCGACCAGGTGAAGACCCGCACCCTGGGCGAGGAGACCCACCGCGTCTTCCGGGCCCGCGTGGTCAACCCGCGCTGGATGGCGGCGATGCGCCGGCACGGCTACAAGGGAGCCTTCGAGATGGCGGCGACCGTCGACTACCTCTTCGGCTACGACGCCACCGCCGGGGTCGTCGACGACTGGATGTACGAGAAGCTCAGCGCGGAGTACGTCTTCGACCCGGAGAACCGGGACTTCATGAAGCAGTCCAACCCGTGGGCGCTGCGCGGCATCACCGAGCGGCTGCTCGAGGCCGCCGACCGGGGGCTGTGGGCGGAGCCGGACGCGCAGACACTGGAACGGCTGCGCGCCACCTACCTCGAACTCGAAGGCGACCTGGAGGGCGACGACCAGTGAGCACCCCCTTTCCGTTCACGGCCGTGGTCGGCCAGGACGACCTGCGTCTCGCGCTGCTGCTGAACGCCGTGTCGCCGGCGGTCGGCGGCGTGCTCGTCCGTGGTGAGAAGGGCACGGCCAAGTCGACCGCCGTGCGGGCGCTTTCGGCCCTGCTGCCACAGGTCGCCGTGGTGCCCGGCTGCCGCTTCTCCTGCGACCCCGCCGCACCGGACCCCGCCTGCCCGGACGGACCGCACGAGCCCGGCGCGGGGATCCACCGGCCGGCCCGCATGGTCGAGCTGCCGGTCGGGGCCTCCGAGGACCGGCTGGTCGGGGCGCTCGACATCGAGCGGGCGCTCGCCGAGGGCGTGAAGGCCTTCGAGCCCGGACTGCTCGCCGACGCGCACCGCGGGATCCTCTACGTCGACGAGGTCAACCTCCTCCACGACCACCTGGTCGACCTGCTGCTGGACGCCGCCGCGATGGGCGCCTCGTACGTCGAGCGCGAGGGTGTCTCCGTACGGCACGCCGCGCGCTTCCTGCTCGTCGGCACCATGAACCCGGAGGAGGGCGAGCTGCGGCCGCAGCTGCTCGACCGTTTCGGGCTGACCGTCGAGGTCGCGGCCTCGCGCCAGCCGGACCAGCGCGTGGAGGTCGTCAAGAGGCGGCTGGCCCACGACGCCGATCCCGCCGCGTTCGCGAGCCGGTGGTCGGCCGAGGAGAGCGAGGTACGGGCGCGGATCGTGGCGGCGCGGGAGCTGCTGCCGTCGGTGCGGCTGGGCGACGGGGCGCTGCGGCAGATCGCCGCGACCTGTGCCGCCTTCGAGGTGGACGGCATGCGGGCCGACATCGTGATGGCACGCACCGCCACCGCGCTGGCCGCCTGGGCGGGGCGTACCGAGGTGCTGGCCGAGGACGTGCGGCAGGCCGCGCTGCTCGCCCTGCCGCACCGGCGCCGGCGCAACCCGTTCGACGCACCGGGGCTCGACGAGGACAAGCTGGACGAGACGTTGCAGGAGTGCGCGGACCCGCCCGGCAACGACGAGGACGACGATCCCGACCCGGACGGGCCGGGCGGCGGTCCCGGCGGGGACGGCGGGCAGCCCGATGCGGGGCCGCAGGGGGGCGACGGCGCGCGGCCCGAGGAGCCGGGCGAGGGTGCGCCCGCGCCTGCCGGAGCCGGCGAGCAGTCCGCCGTACGGGCCGGCGAGCCGTTCCGTACGAAGGTGCTGAGCGTTCCGGGGATCGGCGAGGGCGCCGCCGGGCGGCGCTCGCGGGCGCGCACGGAACACGGGCGGACCACCGGGGCGCGACGGCCCGAGGGGGCGCTGACCAAGCTGCATCTGGCGGCGACCGTGCGGGCGGCGGCGCCGCATCAGCGGGCGCGGGGACGGTCCGGGCGGGGTCTGGTCGTGCGCAGGGACGATCTGCGGCAGGCGTCGCGGGAGGGCCGCGAGGGCAATCTCGTGCTGTTCGTGGTCGACGCCTCCGGGTCCATGGCGGCCCGGCAGCGGATGGGTGCCGTGAAGGGGGCCGGGCTGTCGCTGCTGCTGGACGCGTATCAGCGGCGGGACAAGGTGGGCCTGGTGACCTTCCGGGGTGCCGGGGCCGACGTCGCGTTGCCGCCCACCTCGTCCGTGGACGCGGCGGCGGTGCGGCTGGAGTCGCTGCCGACCGGCGGGCGTACGCCGCTCGCGGCCGGTCTGCTCAAGGCGCACGACGTGCTGCGCGTGGAGCGGTTGCGGGATCCGGCGCGGCGGCCGCTGCTCGTGGTGGTGACCGACGGGCGCGCCACCGGTGGGCCGGAGCCCGTGCTGAACGCCGGGCGGGCGGCCCGGTTGTTCGCCGCCGACGGGGTCGCCTCGGTGGTCGTGGACTGCGAGTCCGGGCCGGTGCGGCTGGGACTCGCGGGGCGGCTCGCGGGTGAGCTGGGCGGTACGGCGGTGACGCTGGACGAGTTGCGGGCCGACGCGATCGCCGGGCTGGTGAAGGACGTGCGCAGGAGGGCCGCGTAATGCCGCAGGGACAGCCGAGTGTCGTACCGGACGACGGGCTGACCACGCGTCAGCGCCGCAACCGGCCGCTGGTCGTCGTGCACACCGGCGTGGGCAAGGGCAAGTCCACCGCCGCGTTCGGACTGGCGCTGCGGGCCTGGAACCAGGGGTGGCCGATCGGGGTGTTCCAGTTCGTCAAGTCGGCGAAGTGGAAGGTCGGCGAGGAGAACGCGCTGCGGGTGCTGGGCGCCAGCGGTGAGGGCGGGACCGTCGACTGGCACAAGATGGGCGAGGGATGGTCCTGGGTCCAGCGGGACATCCAGGGGGACAACTCGACCAACGAGGAGAAGGCCCGCGAGGGCTGGGAGCAGGTCAAGCGGGACCTCGCCGCCGAGACGTACAAGCTGTACGTGCTGGACGAGTTCGCCTATCCGATGCACTGGGGGTGGGTGGACGTCGAGGAAGTCGTGTCCGTGCTGCGGGAGCGGCCGGGGACCCAGCATGTGGTGATCACCGGGCGGAACGCGCCGGAGGCGCTCGTCGACTTCGCCGACCTCGTGACGGACATGTCCAAGGTCAAGCATCCGATGGACGCCGGGCAGAAGGGGCAGAGGGGCATCGAGTGGTGACGTCGGTGCCCCGGCTGGTCATCGCCGCGCCTTCCTCGGGGAGCGGCAAGACCACCGTCGCCACGGGGCTGATGGCCGCGTTCGCCGCCCGGGGGCTCGCCGTGTCCCCGCACAAGGTCGGGCCGGACTACATCGACCCCGGGTACCACGCGCTCGCGACCGGGCGCGTGGGACGGAACCTCGACGCGTATCTGTGCGGGGCGGAGCTGGTGGCCCCGCTGTTCCTGCACGGGGCGCGCGGCTGCGGCGTCGCCGTGGTCGAGGGGGTGATGGGGCTGTACGACGGTGCCGCCGGGGAGGGTGAACTGGCGTCCACCGCCCATGTCGCCAAGCTGCTGCGGGCGCCGGTCGTGCTCGTGGTCGACGCGTCGTCGCAGTCGCGGTCGGTGGCGGCGCTGGTGCACGGGTTCGCGTCGTGGGATCCGGAGGTACGGGTCGCAGGCGTGATCCTGAACAAGGTCGCGTCGGACCGGCACGAGGAGTTGCTGCGGGAGGCGCTTGAGTCGGCGGGGGTGCCGGTGCTCGGGGTGCTGCGGCGGGCGGCCCGCGTGGACATCCCCTCCAGGCATCTGGGGCTGGTGCCGGTCGCCGAGCGGCGGGCCTCGGCGGTAGAGGCGGTGGCTGCCATGGCCGCGCAGGTGGAGGCCGGGTGCGATCTGGAGGCGTTGCTGGGGCTCGCGCGGAGTGCGGGCGCGTTGCCGGGGGCGCCGTGGGATCCGGCCGAGGCCCTCGGGGCATTGGCCCCGGACCACCCCCGCGCACCTGTGGAAGGCCCCGGCCCACGGGTTCGGGTCGCCGTCGCCGGCGGAGCCGCGTTCACCTTCTCCTACGCGGAGCACGCCGAGCTGCTCGCCGCCGCCGGGGCCGAGGTCGTGGTGTTCGATCCGTTGCGGGACGAACGGCTGCCCGACGGCACGCGCGGTCTGGTCGTCGGGGGCGGGTTCCCCGAGATGTACGCCGCCGAGCTGTCGGCCAACGAACCGCTGCGCGGGGCCGTCGCCGCGCTCGCGGACCGGGGCGCGCCCGTCGCCGCCGAGTGTGCCGGGCTGCTGTACCTCTGCCGAGAGCTGGACGGTCAGCCGATGTGCGGGGTGCTGGGCGTGGACGCCCGGATGTCGCAGCGGCTGACCCTCGGCTACCGCGACGCCGTCGCCGTGAGCGACAGTGTGCTCGCGGCGGCGGGAACGCGGATGCGGGGCCACGAGTTTCATCGCACGGTCGTCGAACCGGCGGCCGGGCCGGTGCCCGCCTGGGGGGTGCGCGCCCCACGGCCGCGCGTGGAGGGTTTTGTGGAGCGCGGTGTGCACGCGAGCTATCTGCACACGCACTGGGCGTCCGCGCCCGGTGTCGCCCGTCGGTTCGTGGAAAGGTGCCGGACGTCATGAGCAGCAGGCTGGTCGGGGTGGGGGTCGGACCGGGCGACCCGGAACTGGTGACCGTGAAGGGCGTGGGCGCCCTGCGGGCCGCCGAGGTCGTCGTCGTTCCCGTGATGGACACCGGGGAGCGGGGGCGGGCCGAGGCGACCGTGCTGCACTACGTGCCCGAGGAGAAGGTCGTCCGGGTCGTGTTCGCGCTGAACGAGCGGACCGACCGGGCCCGGCGTGAGGCGGCGTGGGACGCGGCGGGTGAGCGGGTCGCCGGGCTGCTGCGGCTCCACGCCCACGTCGCGTTCGCCACCATCGGGGACCCGAACGTGTACTCCACGTTCACCTATCTCGCGCAGACCGTCGCCGAGTCGGTCCCGGGCACCGTCATCGAGACCGTCCCCGGCATCACCGCCATGCAGGACCTCGCCGCGCGCTCGGGTGCCGTGCTGACGGAGGGGACCGAGCCGCTCACGCTGGTGCCGGTGACCGCCGGTGCCGCCGTGCTGAAGGAGGCGCTGAACGGGCCCGGGACCGTCGTCGCCTACAAGTTCGGGCGGCAGGCCGCCGAGGTCGCCGAGGCGCTGCGGGAGAGCGGGCGGATCGAGGGTGCCGTCTGGGGGTCCGCGCTCGGGCTGCCCCAGGAGTCCGTGCGGCCCGCCGCGGAGCTCGACGGGGCGCCGCTGCCGTATCTGTCCACGCTCATCGCGCCCGCGCGGCGCGACGGCGGCCGGGGCGGCAAGCTGTGACGTCCCCGGGGTCATTCCGCGATGCCCACCACCAGCCAGATGAACGCCGCTCCCCCGATCGTGCACAGCAGGGTCGGCCCGGCGGTGTGCCTGTGGTGGGCCTCGGGGAGGATCTCGGCGGCGGCCAGATAGAGCAGCGCCCCGCCGAACAGGCCGAGATAGCCGCCCAGTACGGGCTGCGGGATGGTCACCAGCAGCGTGCTCGCCGCGCCCACGACGGGGGCCACGGCGTCCGCGAACAGCATCGCGACCGCCCGGCGGCGGGCGTTGCCGTACAGGGTCGTGAGGGTGAAGGTGTTGAAGCCGTCCGCGAAGTCGTGGGCGATCACCGCGAGCGCGACCGCCACGCCCATGCCTTCGCCGATCTGGAAGGCGGCGCCGATGGCCACGCCGTCCATGGCGCTGTGCGCGACCATCGCGGCGGCGGCCGTCAGGCCCACCTCGGGCGTGCGCTCGTGCTCGTCGGCGCCGTGCGCCGAGCGCCGCGCGGCCAGCAGCCGTTCCACACCGTGGGCCAGCAGGAAGCCGGCCACGAACAGGAGCAGGGCGGCCGGGACACCGTGCACCTCGGTGCCGGCCGCCGCGAGTGCCTCCGGCAGCAGGTCCATGCCGACGACGCCCAGCATCAGGCCGCCGGCCAGGCCCAGCACGAGGTGACGGCGGTCCGTCACGTGCTGCGCCGTCCAGCCGCCCGCCAGCGTCATCAGGAACGCGCCCAGCGCGACGAAGACCGCCATGCGCCCTTGCTATCCGATCAGCCCGCGGTCGCGCACATCCGGCCGCACGCGCGTTGACTTCCGTACGAGAGGACTCGAACCCATGGCCGAAGCCCCCACCGGCAAGGTGACCTTCGTCGGTGCCGGCCCCGGCGCCGCCGATCTGCTGACGTTCCGTGCCGCGCGTGCCATCGCCGAGGCCGACGTCGTGATCTGGGCCGCGAGCCTGGTCCAGGCGGAGGTGCTCGAACACGCCCGTGCGGGCGCCGAGATCCTCGACTCGGCGACGATGTCGCTGGAGGACGTCGTGGCCGTGTACGAGCGGGCCCGGGCCGAGGGGCTGAAGGTGGCCCGCATCCACTCCGGCGACCCTGCCCTGTGGGGCGGTACGCAGGAGCAGGCCGACCGGTGTGCCGCGCTCGGCATCGCGACCGAGATCGTGCCGGGCGTCTCCTCGTTCTCCGCCGTCGCCGCGATCGCCGGGCGGGAGCTGACGATCCCCGAGGTGGCGCAGTCCGTCGTGCTCACCCGGCTCGGCGGCGGCAAGACGCCGATGCCGCCGGGCGAGGAGGTGCGTGAGTTCGCCCGGCACGGCACCACCATGGCGGTCTTCCTGTCGGCGGCCCGCAGCGGGCAGTTGGTGCGGGAGCTGCTGGAGGGCGGCTATCCGACGGCCACCCCGGTCGTCGTCGCGTACCAGGCGACCTGGCCGGAGGAGCTGGTCGTGCGGTGCACGGTCGGGACGCTGGAGAAGACGGTGAAGGAGCACAAGCTCTGGAAGCACACCCTCTTCCTGGTGGGTCCGGCGCTCGACGCGCACGGCACCCGCTCGCACCTTTACCACCCGGGCCACTTCCACGGCTTCCGCAAGGCCGACCCCGAGGCCCGCAGGGCCCTGCGCGAACGGGGCGCGAGCACATGATCAGGGTCGTCGGCACGGGCACCGGCGCACCGCTGCCGGACGACGTGGCCGCCGGCGCCGAACTGGTCGTCGGCGGGCGGCGCCATCTTCAGGCCGTGCGCCTGCCCGAGGCGGCGGGGCGGATCGTGCTCGGGCCGCTGGCCCCCGCGCTCGACACCATCGAGGAGTACGTCGCCGAGGACCGGCAGGTCGTGGTGCTGGCGTCGGGGGACCCCGGGTTCTTCGGCATCGTACGGGCGCTCGCCGAGCGGTTCGGGACGGAGCGGCTCGAGGTCCGGGCGGGTGTCTCGTCCGTGGCCGGCGCGTTCGCGCGCGCCGGGCTGCCCTGGGACGACGCGGTGGTCGTCTCCGCGCACGGGAGGGAGCTGCGGACGGCGGTGAACGTGTGCCGGGCACGGCCGAAGGTGGCCGTGCTGACCGGGCCGGGCGCCGGACCCGCGCAGCTGGGGGCGGCGCTGCTGCACAGCGACCGCGTGCTCGTGGTCGCCTCCGCGCTGGGTGACCCGGCCGGGGAGCGGGTGGAGCGGGTGACGCCCGCCGAGGCCGCGGCCCGCGACTGGGGGGCGGCGGTGAGCGTCGTGCTGTGCCTGGACGAGCGTCGGACGCTCGGCGCGGTGCGTACCGTCGCGGGCCCTGCCGGGGGGCCCGCCGGATGGGCGCTGGACGAGGGCGAGTTCACGCACCGGGACTCGATGATCACCAAGTTCGAGGTGCGGGCACTGGCCCTGGCCCGGCTCGGGCCGCGCCTCGGTGATCTGGTCTGGGACGTCGGGGCGGGGTCCGGATCGGTGGCCGTCGAGTGCGCGCGGCTCGGTGCCGCGGTCGTCGCCGTGGAGAAGACGGCGGACGGTGTGGAGCGGATCCGGGCCAACGCGGCGGCGCACGGCGTCGACGTCCGGGTGGTGCACGGGCAGGCGCCCGGGGCGCTGGCCGGGCTCGACGACCCCGACGCGGTGTTCGTCGGGGGCGGGGGGCGTGAGCTGCCCGCCCTTGTCGCGCAGTGCGCGCGGCGGGCGCGGCGGACGGTGGTCGTCGCCCTGGCCGCGCTGGACCGGGTGCCGGGGGTGCGCGAGGCGCTCACCGGGGCCGGGTTCACCTGTGACGGGGTGCTGTTGCAGTCGTCGCGGCTCGCGCCGCTGCCGGGTGAGGTGAGCCGTCTCGCGGCCGCCAACCCCGTCTTCCTGCTGTGGGGCGTCCGGCCCCCGGCGTGTACCGAAGGAGTTCCTCAGTGATCGGGCTCATCTGCGCCACGGCGGCGGGAGCGGCGGCGCGGGACCGGCTGGCCGCGGCGTGGCCGGACCGGACGCGCGTGTACGAGGGTCCCGTGGGGGACGCCGTGCGGGCCGCCTTCGTGGAGTGCGAGCAGCTGGTGTGCTTCCTGGCCACGGGCGCCGTGGTACGGCTCGTGGCCCCGCTGCTGGGTGACAAGGCGTCCGACGCCGGAGTGGTGTGCGTCGACGAGGGCGGCCGGTTCGCGGTCTCCCTGGTGGGCGGGCACGGCGGCGGTGCCAACGAACTCGCCCGTGAGGTGGGTGCGTTGCTGGGTGCCGAGCCCGTCGTCACCACGGCGACGGACTCCGTCGGGCTGGCCGGTCTGGACACGCTGGGCCTGCCCGTGGAGGGTGACGTGGCCGCCGTGTCCCGGGCGCTGCTCGACGGCGAACCGGTCGCCCTGCGCGCCGAGTCGGCGTGGCCGCTGCCCGCGCTGCCGGTCGCCGCGGAAGGGGCCTACGTCATCCGGGTCAGCGACCGTGCCACGGAGCCCGCGGCGGGCGAGGTCGTCCTGCGGCCGCCGTCCCTCGTCGTCGGCGTCGGCGCCTCGAAGGGAGCCCCCGTCGACGAGGTGCTCGCGCTGGTCGGGGGCGCCCTGCGGGAGGCCGGTCTGTCCCCTCGCAGCATCGCCCGACTCGCCACCGTCGACGCCAAGGCCGAGGAGGCCGGGATCGTCGCCGCCGCCGAGCGGCTGGGCGTGCCCCTGGTGACGTACTCCGCCGAGCGGCTGGCGGCCGTCGAGGTCCCCAACCCCTCCGACGCCCCCCTCGCCGCCGTCGGGACCCCCTCCGTCGCGGAGGCCGCGGCGCTCCTCGGCGGCGGCGAACTCCTCGTCCCCAAGCGGAAGTCGGCGATGGCGACGTGCGCGGTCGTACGGCGGCCCGCGCGCGGCAGGCTCGCGGTGGTCGGGCTCGGGCCCGGGGCCCGCGATCTGCTCACCCCGCGCGCCGGGGCGGAGCTGCGCCGCGCCTCCGTCCTCGTGGGGCTCGACCAGTACGTCGCCCAGATCCGCGATCTGCTGCGCCCCGGCACCCGGATCCTGGAGTCGGGGCTGGGCGCCGAGGAGGAACGTGCGCGCACGGCGGTCGAGGAGGCGCGCAAGGGGCACGCGGTCGCGCTGATCGGCAGCGGTGACGCGGGCGTCTACGCCATGGCGTCGCCCGCGCTGGCCGAGGCCGGCGACGACATCGACGTGGTCGGCGTCCCCGGAGTGACCGCCGCGCTGGCCGCCGGCGCGATCCTCGGGGCCCCGCTCGGGCACGACCACGTGTCGATCAGCCTGTCCGACCTGCACACGCCGTGGGAGGTCATCGAGCGGCGGGTCCGGGCGGCCGCCGAGGCGGACATCGTCGTGACGTTCTACAACCCGCGCAGCCGGGGCCGCGACCGGCAGCTGCCCAAGGCGCTGGCGATCCTCGCGGAGCACCGCGCGCCGACGACGCCCGTCGGTGTCGTACGCAACGCCTCCCGGCCGGACGAGTCCAGCCGGCTGACCACCCTCGCCGCACTCGATCCGGCGACGGTCGACATGATGACGGTCGTGACTGTGGGCAACACGGCCACCCGGGAGATCGCGGGGCGCATGGTGACGCCGCGCGGCTACCGCTGGCAGCAGGAGGAGGCCCGGTGAACCGTGTGGTCCACCCCATCGAGCAGGAGTCCTTCCGGCGGCTGCGCACCCGGCTGGACACCTCCCGCTTCCCGCAGCTCACGCGGGCGGTGGTGGAGCGGGTGATCCACTCCGCCGCCGACCTCGACTACGCGGACGACCTCGTCATGGACGAGGGGGACCTGGTGTCCGCCCATGCGGCGCTGCACTCCGGCGCCGCCGTCGTCGTGGACGTCGAGATGGTCGCCGCCGGTATCACCCGGCGCGACACCGTCTGCCGGCTCAGGGACGCCCGGTCCGGGCCGGGGCTGACGCGTTCGGCGCACGCCGTGCGGCTGGCGTACGAGGACGTCGGGCCGGGCGCGATCTGGGTGGTCGGCTGTGCCCCGACCGCGCTGGAGGAGCTGCTGACGCTGGACGCGCGGCCCGCGCTGGTGATCGGGCTGCCCGTCGGTTTCGTCGGCGCCGCCGAGTCCAAGGCGGCGCTGCGGGAGAGCGGACTGCCCGCCGTGAGCAACGTGTCCGAGAGGGGCGGTTCGGCGGTCGCCGCGGCCGCGCTCAACGCCCTGCTGTACCACCCCACTTCGCACGAGGAGAAACCGTGACCACCCCGCCGCCCGCCCTGCTCATCGCCGGCCACGGCACCCGGGACGAAGCCGGAGCCGAGGCGTTCCGCGACTTCGTCCGGGAGCTGGGGCGCCGCAACCCGGAACTGCCCGTCGCGGGCGGGTTCATCGAGCTGTCACCGCCGCCGCTGGGCGAGGCCGTCACCGAGCTCGTGGAGCGGGGCGTACGCCGCTTCGCCGCCGTGCCGCTGATGCTGGTGTCCGCCGGGCACGCCAAGGGCGACATCCCCGCCGCGCTGGCCCGCGAGAAGGAGCGGCACCCCGGGATCTCCTACACCTACGGGCGCCCGCTGGGCCCGCACCCGGGGCTGCTGTCGGTGCTGGAGCGGCGGCTCGACGAGGCGCTGGGCACCGGGGGGCGTACGCCCGGGGACCGCGCCGACGTGACGGTGCTGCTGGTGGGGCGCGGGTCCACCGACCCGGACGCCAACGCCGAGGTGCACAAGGCGGCCCGGCTGCTGTGGGAGGGGCGCGGGTACGCCGGGGTGGAGACGGCGTTCGTGTCGCTGGCGGCGCCGGACGTACCGAGCGGGCTGGACCGGTGTGTGCGGCTGGGGGCGCGGCGGATCATCGTGCTGCCCTACTTCCTGTTCACCGGCATCCTCCCCGACCGGGTGCGATCGCAGACGGAGGGCTGGGCGGCCGCGCACCCCGAGGTCGAGGTGCGCTCGGCGGACGTGATCGGCCCGGAGCCGGAACTGCTCGACCTCGTGATGGAGCGGTACGAGGAGGCCGTGACGGGCGATCTGCGGATGAACTGCGACACCTGCGTCTACCGCATAGCGCTGCCCGGCTTCGAGGACAAGGTGGGCCTGCCGCAGCAGCCGCATTTCCACCCCGACGACGACGGCCACCACGGGCACGGGCATCACCACGGCGCGCACTCCCATGCCCACTGACGGGCACGATCTGCGCCATCACGGCGACGCCGAGGTCCGCGACGACGGCGCGGACCTCGTCGACCTCGCCGTCAACGTCCGCGCGGACACGCCCCCGCTCTGGCTGCGCGAGGTCGTCGCCGGCTCGCTGGCCGGGCTCGCCGCCTATCCGGACGGGCGGCGCGCGCGGGCCGCGGTGGCCGCACGGCACGGGGTCGGCGTGGAGCGGGTGCTGCTGACGGCCGGTGCCGCCGAGGCCTTCGTGCTGCTGGCGCGGGCGCTGGAAGTACGTCACCCGGTCGTCGTGCACCCGCAGTTCACCGAGCCGGAGGCCGCCCTGCGGGACGCCGGGCACACCGTCGGCCGGGTGCCGCTGCGCGAGGCGGACGGCTTCCGCCTGGATCCCGCGGCGGTACCGGACGACGCCGACCTGGTGGTGATCGGCAACCCGACCAACCCGACGTCTGTGCTGCACCCGGCATCGGCCGTGACCCGACTGGCACGTCCCGGGCGGACGCTGGTCGTGGACGAGGCGTTCATGGACGCCGTGCCCGGCGAGCGGGAGACGCTGGCCGGGCGGACGGACGTCCCCGGGCTCGTCGTGCTGCGCAGCCTGACCAAGACATGGGGCCTGGCGGGGCTGCGCGTCGGGTACGTCCTCGCCTCCCCCGAGACCGTCGCGGACCTCGAACGCGCCCAGCCGCTGTGGCCCGTCTCGACACCCGCGCTGGCCGCCGCCGAGGCGTGCGTGACGCCCCGGGCCTTGGCGGAGGCGGGCCATGCCGCCCACCGCGTCGCCGCCGACCGGGCCCACCTGGTGGCGGGGCTGTCGCGGATCCCCGGGCTCCGGATCGTGACACCGGCCGAGGGCCCCTTCCTCCTCGTCCGGCTGCCACGGGCCGCCGCCGTACGCCGGCGGCTGCGCGCCCTCGGCTTCGCGGTCCGGCGCGGGGACACCTTCCCGGGGCTCGACGAGGACTGGCTGCGGCTGGCGGTACGGGACCGGGCGACGGCCGGCTCCTTCCTGCGGGCGCTGGAGCGGGCCTTGACGGAGCAGGACCGCTGATCCCCGGGCCATGGGGGCCTGCGGGAAGCGGAACCCGGCACCGTTGAGGTGCCGCCGGCGTAGGGCAGCCTGCGGTTGCCCGGGGTCGCCGCGGGCCCGTGCCGGCGTCCGGCCGGCGGCACGGGCCCGTGGCGGCCAGGCGTCAGCCGCGGTCGCGGCGGGCCAGGGCGACCGCTCCGCCGCCGGCCACCAGCAGGGCGAGGGCGCCGCCCGCGATGTACGGGGTCGTCGAGTCGCCCCCGGTCTCCGCGAGGCCGGCCTCCGCGGCGCCGCCCTGGGGCTCGACCCCGGTGACGGGGTCGGTGCCCGTCGCGGCGCTCGGCGCGGGGGCCTCCTCCTCCGGCTCGGCGGGCGCGGGAGGCGTCTCGCAGGTCGCCTTGGCCAGGGTCACGGTGCCCCGTACATCGGCCACGTTGAGCTTCAGCGGGTTGACGGACACGTTCAGTTCGAGAGCGGTGGCGGCCGCCGTACGGGAGGTCGTCTCGCGCCGGGACAGGTCCAGGCGCACCTCGCCCACGCCCGGTACCGTCACGTTCGTCGTCCCACCGGCGGTGAGCGTCACCTTCTTGCCCAGCACGGTCACCCCGGCGACGTCGGACTCGGCGACCGGGGCCTCCCCCGCGGCGCAGGTCGCGGTCGACGTGACGGTCTCGACCTCGATGACCGACAGCAGCGGCAGACCGGGCACGTTCAGCCGGGCGCCGGCCAGCCGGGTGCTGCCCTCCGCCTTCCCGTCGGCCACGGTGGCCTTGGCCTGCGCCACGTCCGCGCGCAGCACGCTGAACGGCCTTCCGCCGTCGACGCCGTCCAACTGGGCGGTGAGCGCGGTCTTCTCGGCGCTCTGCGGGGCCTGCACCTCGTTCAGGGTGACCGCGAGCGGGACGTCGACGGTCTTGTTGAGCAGGGAGACGTCCAGTCCGGTGCGCAGGACGAGCGCGCTCGCGCGGCCCTGGTCCCCTGTCGCGTGCGCGGGGCCCGCGCCGGCCAGCGCCGCGGGACCGGCGGCGAGGACGGCGGCGGCCGCGAGCGCGACCGGACGGCGTGCGGGCATACGGAAGTTGTTGCTGTTCAAGGTGGTAGGACCCCCCAGAAGAGTGATGCGTGGGACTCCGCAAGAATTACGCACCGAGAGTGAACGGGCGGCAATCCTGCGTCACTTCACTCCATCGTGGGGTTTCTGTGAACGAGTTCGATTTCCCGGTACGCCTGTGCGCACGCCGGGCACTCCGACAGGCGGCGCGGCGGGAGCGCTCCTATGCTGAGGCAAAGAGCCTTGCGGCCCGAGGTCGCGGGCCTCTGCTCGTACGGCGGGGAGACAGCCCATGACGCGTTCCTGTCGAAGATGGCGCAGGGGGGCGGTGATCGCGGCGGCTGTGGGGGCGCTCCTGGCCCCGGCCGCGGGCACAACCGCCTTGGGAGCACCAGGGTCCGCCACGGCCGCGGCCGGGCAGCCCTCACCTTCCCCGTCGCCCTCGGACGGCTTCCGTACCCTCACGCCCGAGGTGAAGCGTCAGGTCGACGCGGCCGTCGAGAAGGTCATGCGGGACGCGGACGTACCCGGTGTGACCGTGGGCCTGTGGACACCCGGCAAGGGCAGTCATGTGCGCTCGTTCGGCGTCGCCGACAAGGAGACCGGCCGGCCGATGACGCCGGACCTGTACACGCGGATCGGCAGTGAGACCAAGACCTTCACCGTGACGGCGCTGCTGCGGCTGGCCGACGAGGACAGGATCGGTCTCGACGACGTCATCGGCCAGTACGTCGAGGGCGTGCCCAACGGGGACAAGATCACCCTTCGCCAGCTGGCCGGGATGCGCAGCGGGCTCTACAACTACTCCGAGGACCAGGACTTCTTCAAGGCGCTGACGTCCGACCCCCAGCGGCCCTTCACCCCGCGGGAACTGCTCGACTACTCCTTCAGGCACCCGGTGCTCTTCCCGCCGGGCGAGAAGTTCTCCTACAGCAACACCAACCTGATCCTGCTCGGGCTGGTCGTCGAGGAGATCAGCGGCCTGCCGCTGCGGGACTACATCCGAAAGAGTGTCACGGGGCCCGCCGGCATGGACCGCACGCTGCTGGCGACGGATGCCGCCTTCCCGGAGCCGCACGCCCACGGGTACACCAACCAGACCGCGGACGGGAAGGTCGCCGACAGCACCTACTGGAACCCCTCCTGGGCCTGGGCGGCCGGCGCGATGATCTCCACCCTGGAGGATCTGCGCGTCTGGGCGCCCACCGTCGCCACCGGTGTCCTGCCCGACGGCCGCACCCTGGTCAGCCCCGCCACCCAGAAGCAGCGGCTCGAAACACCGCCCACCGGCATCCCGGGCGCCGGGTACGGGCTCGGCATCTTCGAGGTCCAGGGCTGGATCGGGCACAACGGCTCCCTGCCTGGCTACGAGTCGCTGACCATCTATCTGCCGCAGGCCGAGGCCACCCTCGTCGTGGTGCTGAACACGGACATCGGCGAGGGCGGCACGGAGCCCAGCACGCTCTTCGGCGACGCCATCACGAAGATCGTCAGCCCTCGGCACGTGTTCGACCTGCCCGCCCAGCCGACGGGCCGCTGAATCCGCCGGGGCTGCTGCATCCGCCGGGGCCGCTGCATCCGCCGGGCGCGACCGCGGCTTCGGGCGCCGGGCGCCGGGCGCCGGGCGCCGGGCGGGTCTAGCCGACGATCCGGCCGTCGAGCACCACCCTCCGCGGGGCCGCCAGCGCCCGCACGTCCGCACGGGGGTCCGTCGCGTACACCACCAGGTCGGCCGGGGCCCCCTCGTCGAGGCCGGGGCGGCCGAGCCACCGCCGGGCCGACCAGGTCGCCGCCGACAGGGCCTGGAGCGGGGGGATCCCGGCGGTGACCAGTTCCTCCACCTCGGCGGCCGCGAGGCCGTGTGCCAGTGAGCCGCCCGCGTCGGTGCCGACATAGACCGGGATGCCGGCGTCGTAGGCGCTGCGGACGGTGTCGTAGCGGCGTGCGTGGAGCCTGCGCATATGGGCCGACCAGGCGGGGAACCTGGAGTCGCCGGCGTCGGCCAGCGTGGGGAAGGTGGCGATGTTGACGAGGGTCGGGACGATCGCGACGCCGCGCTCGGCGAAGAGCGGGATCAGGTCGTCGGTGAGGCCGGTGGCGTGCTCGACGCAGTCGATGCCCGCCTCGACCAGGTCCCGCAGGGAGTCCTCGGCGAAGCAGTGGGCGGTCACGCGGGCGCCCAGCCGGTGGGCCTCCGCGATGGCGGCCTCGGCCGCGTCCCTCGGCCAGCAGGCCGACAGATCGCCGAGGTCGCGGTCGATCCAGTCGCCGACGAGCTTGACCCAGCCGTCGCCGCGGCGGGCCTCCTGGGCGACGTAGGCGACGAGGTCCTCCGGCTCGATCTCGTGGGCGTAGTTGCGGATGTAGCGGCGGGTGCGGGCGATGTGGCGGCCGGCACGGATGATCTTCGGCAGGTCCTCGCGGTCGTCGATCCAGCGGGTGTCCGAGGGCGAGCCCGCATCGCGGATCAGCAGGGTGCCGGCGTCACGGTCGGTGAGCGCCTGCTTCTCGGCGACGTCCTGGGGGACCGCGCCATGCTGGTCGAGGCCGACGTGGCAGTGGGCGTCGACCAGGCCGGGGAGGGCCCAGCCCCGCACGGTGCGCACGTCGCGGACGCCGGCGGGGCGGTCGTAGGAGATCCGCCCGTCGATCACCCACAGCTCGTCGCGGACGTCGTCGGGACCTACGAGGACGCGGCCCCTCACGTGCAGCACTTCGCTCATGTACCGCACCCTAACGCCCCGCTGTACGGCCGGTTTCCGGGTGCGGATCGTGGGGCCGGTCGAGCGGTTTCCCGAGCCCCTCAACTGGCGTTGTCCTCCTCCACGCTTGCCATGGCGGGGTCGAGGAGCCTGGAGAGGAAGTGACGGGTGCGCTCGTGCTGGGGGCGGGCGATGACCTGCTCGGGGCCGCCGTCCTCGACGATCAGCCCGCCGTCCATGAAGACCACCCTGTCCGCCACCTCACGGGCGAAGGTCATCTCATGGGTGACGACCATCATCGTCATGCCCTCCTGGGCGAGCACGCGCATGACGGCGAGCACGTCCCCGACGAGTTCCGGGTCGAGGGCCGAGGTCGGCTCGTCGAAGAGCATGACCTGCGGGCCCATCGCCAGGGCACGGGCGATGGCCACGCGCTGCTGCTGGCCGCCGGAGAGGGAGGACGGGTACGCGTTCGCCTTCTCGGCGAGGCCCACGCGCTCCAGGTTCTCCGCGGCCACCTTCGCGGCCGCGGCCTTGCCCCGGCGCAGCACCCGGCGCTGCGGCAGGGTGAGGTTCTCGGTCACCGTGAGGTGCGGGAAGAGGTTGAACTGCTGGAAGACCATGCCGATCCGGCGGCGTACGGCGTCGATGTCGACGTCCGGGTCGGTGAGTTCGGTGCCCCCGACGAGGACCTGGCCCCTGGTCGGCTCCTCCAGCAGGTTGACGCAGCGCAGCAGCGTCGACTTGCCGGAGCCGGAGGGGCCGATGACGCACGCGACCTCGCCCTGGCCGATCTCCAGGTCGATGCCGCGCAGGACGTCGTTGTCGCCGAAGGACTTGTGCAGGTCGCGGATCTCGATCTCGGGCCGGCTCATTTCACGGCCTCCTGGGCCTTCGCCTCCATGCGGCGTACGACGAAGCCGAGCGGGATGGTGACCAGCAGATAGCACAGGCCGGCGACCAGGATCGGCGTGGAGTTGGCGGTCTGGCTGGCCAGGTCACGGCCGAACTTCGACAGCTCCCGTTCCTCCAGCGTGACCCCGAGGAACAGCACCAGCGAGGAGTCCTTGAAGAGGAGCACGAGTTCGTTGGTGAGCGGCGGCAGGATGATCCGGAAGGCCTGCGGGAGGATGATCGAGACCATCGCGCGGGCCGGGGAGAAGCCCAGCGAACGGGCCGCCTCCATCTGTCCCTTGGGCACCGCCTGGATGCCCGCGCGGAACGTCTCCGCCATGTACGCCGCCGCCACCAGGCCGAGCGCGAGGGCGACCTTGCCGTAGGTGCCGCCGGGGATCTCGGTTCCGGGGAAGGCGAGCGGGACGGCCACGCCGATGAAGATGAAGATCAGCAGGGCGGGCAGGCCGCGGAAGATCTCGATGTAGACGCCGGCGACCCAGCGGTAGGGGCCGACGGACGACAGCCGCATCAGCGCCAGCACCATGCCGAGCACCAGGCCGACGGCGAAGCCGGAGACGGTGTAGAGCACGGTGTTCTTCAGCGCCAGCGTGATGACGTCCGGGAACATCTGCCGGGCGATGTCGCCCTGGGCGAACTGGTTGGCCAGCCGGCCCCAGTCGGCGCCGGCCGCGAGGGCGATCAGGGCGCCGACGAACACGACGTACTGCGCGCCCCGGGACAGGCTGCGCCTCTGACGCCGCGTCAGCCTCTTCCTGGCCGGCTGCACCTCGGCCTTGGTGGCGTCGGTCATGAGGCGGCGGGCGAGGGGGAGGCGGCGGACTCCTCGTACGGGCCGATCCACTGCTCGTACTGCTTCTTGTACGTGCCGTCGGCCTTGGCGTCGGCGAGCGCCTTGTTGATGGCGGCGAGCAGTTCGGTGTTGCCCTTCTTCACCGTGAAGCCGTACTGCTCACCGGTGTTGACCTGCTCGGCGACCTGGAAGGCGGCCGCGTTGGCCTTGTCCTTGAGCCAGCCCTGGACGACCGGGTAGTCGATGACGACGGCCTCGACCTGGCCGGTGCGCAGGCCGTTGAGGACGGCGTCGGAGGACTCGAAGGAGACCGGGTCGAGGCCCTGGCTCTTGGCGTGGTCCTCACCGGTGGTCTGCGCCTGCGCGCCGACCTTCTTGCCCTTGAGCTCGGCGAAGGACTTGATGCCGCTCTTCCTGTCGACCAGCACGGCCTGGGTGGCCTCGAAGTACGGGTCGGAGAAGTCGACGTTCTTCTTGCGCTCCTCGGTGATGGTCATGCCGGCGGCGGCCAGGTCGCACTGGCCGGCGTTGAGGGACCCACCGGTCTTGAAGTTCTCGAAGGGCTGGTCGACGATCTGCTGCCGCACGCCGAGGTCCTTGGCGACCAGGTCGACGAGGGAGACGTCGAAGCCCTGCACCTCGCCGTCGATCTCCGACTGGAAGGGCGGGTACGGCAGGTGGGTGCAGGTGGTGAGCTGGCCGGCCTTGACGACCTCCACCCCGCCGGCGGCGGTCTTCGTACCGCTGCCGCCGTCGCCGTCCGACGAGCAGCCTGCGACCAGCGCCAGCCCGGCCGTCGCGGTGATGGCGGCCAGTATGCGGGCGCGGCGCCCGAGGACCGTGTTCACGGGGTACCTCCTGTGCGGGAACTGAATGTTCCGATTATAAGGAGAGCTTTGGGATGCCCAAAACAAACCGATGGCTCCGGGGCCGGGAGACCTGCGAAACCACCGGTGACCGGGGCTCCGACGGCCGGGCGGTTACGCTCGACGGCGTCGATCCCATGACCGAAGAGAGCACCGCCGTGACCCATCCCCTCCTGGACCTCGCCCCGCTGAGCGCCGCGCACTTCGCCTCCGTCGAGGACCGGGTGGCACGGCTGCTGGACACCCGGCAGGACGTCGTGATCATGCAGGGCGAGGCACTGCTGCCGCTGGAGGGCGCGATCCGGGCGGCCGCGGGGCCGGGGACGGTCGCACTGAACGTGATCACCGGCCCGTACGGCCGGACGTTCGGCGACTGGCTGCGGGACTGCGGGGCGACGGTGCGCGACCTCGCGGTGCCCTTCCACACGGCGGTCACCGCGGAGCGGATCCGGGAGGCCTTCGCCGAGCACCCGGAGATCGACTTCGTGTCGCTGGTGCACGCGGAGGCGGCGACCGGGAACACCAACCCGGTGGCGGAGATCGGTGCGGTGGTGCGTGAGCAGGGCGCCCTCTTCTACCTCGACGCCGTCGCCTCGGTGGGCGCCGAGCCCGTACTGCCGGACGCCTGGGGGGTGGATCTGTGCGTGATCGGCGCGCAGAAGGCGATGGGCGGGCCCGCCGGGGTGTCGGCGGTGTCGGTGAGCGAGCGGGCGTGGGCCCGGATGGCGGCGAACCCGCGGGCACCGCGGCGCTCCTACCTGTCGCTGCTGGACTGGAAGGAGCGCTGGGTCGACGCCGGCCGCGAGGCCCTGCCGCACGCGCCCGCCCAGCTGGAGATGCTGGCGCTGGAGGCGTGCCTCGAACGCATCGAGACGGAGGGCCTGGAGACCGTGATGGCCCGCCACGGCTGCGCCGCGGCGGCGACGCGCGCCGGGGCCTCGGCCCTGGGCGGCGGCCTGGAGCCGTACGTCCACAAGGCCTCGGAGGCGGCCCCGGTGGCGACGACCCTGCGCACTCCGCCGGGCGTCGTGGCCTCGGAGCTGGTCGCCCGCGCCCTCGCCTCCGACCCGGCCCTGCCGCTCGCGGCGGGCGGCGGCGCCCTGGCCCAGGAGATGATCCGCGTCAACCACTACGGCCCGGACGCCACCCTCCACACGGTCCAGGCAACCCTGGCAGCCCTCGGAGCAGCCCTCGCAGCCCAGGGCCACCCCACGAACCCGGAAGCCTGCCGCCGGTCGGCGGAGGAGGCCTGGCGGTAGGAACCGGGGGCAACGGGCCGGGGCCCCGGTTCGGGGAGCCGGTGGCCGGGGTGTGCGTGGGCCGGTCCGGTGCCGGAGGTTGCTGGCATGCTCGGCGCATGACGTCTGACACCCCCGCCCCCCTGACCCTCCCCGACGGCCGGCCGGTGCCGAGCACGACCGGTGACGAGCGGGCCATGCTGGAGGGCTGGCTCGACTTCCACCGGACCACTCTGGAGCTGAAGTGCCGTGGGCTGGACGACGCCCAGCTGCGCCTCGCCTCGGTCCCGCCCTCGTCGCTCACGCTGCTCGGGCTGGTGCAGCACCTCGCGGAGGTCGAGCGGAACTGGTTCCAGCGGGTGCTCGCCGGTCTCGACGTACCGCCGGTGTACGAGGAGGAGACCGGGTACGCCCTGCACCCGGAGCGCGGTCTCGACGAGGCACTCACCGTCTGGCACCGCGAGGTCGCGCGTGGCCGGGAGATCTCCGCCGGCCGACCGCTGGACGACACCGGGCGGCTGGTGGACGGGCCGCTCGCCGGCATGGACGTGTCCCTGCGCTGGGTGCTCATCCATCTGATCGAGGAGTACGCCCGGCACAACGGTCACGCCGACATCCTCCGCGAACGTATCGACGGTGTGACCGGAACCTGAATTCACGGCAATTAGCGAGCATTCTCCGGTCATCATTCCGCAATTTAATCCGGCGCAGCTTCCCGTTCGCTTCTGCCCGCTTCTCCCGACCTTAAACGCAACGATTTCGCTCACACCGAGCCGTCCGGTCCGGGGAGGTCTCGTGCGGGTTGCATCGCTGTGACGCATTACACATCACGCCCGTTTTGCACCGTATGACGTGGGTAAACACGGACATTTTGCCACCCCTCGCACCAACCTCCGCGCACGCGCGATAACACAGGACGCGACCTTTCGTAACCCCACCCGGCAATGCATTTTCAATTCGCGATGGGTAAATTGAATTTGCATGACTGCCGCACAAGCAGACCTGTACATAGACCGCCCGGCGGTGGCCGACGGCGCCGCTTTCTGGCGGCTCGCCAAGGAATCCGGAACACTTGACCTGAACTCCGCGTACAGCTACCTCCTGTGGTGCCGGGACTTCGCCGGCACCTCGGCCGTGGCGCGGACGGCCGGCGGCGAGGCCGTCGGGTTCGTCACCGGCTTCCTGCGGCCGGACAGCCCCGGGACCCTGCTCGTCTGGCAGGTGGCCGTGGACCCCGCCCAGCGCGGCCGGGGGCTCGCCGCACGCATGCTCGACGCCCTGACCGCCCGGGTCGCCGCCGAGCACGGGCTGACCTCCGTCGAGACCACGATCACGCCGGGCAACACCGCCTCCGAGCGACTGTTCACCTCGTACGCCGCGCGCCACGACGCGGGCGTCGAGCGCGAGGTGCTCTTCGGCACGGACCAGTTCCCGGACGGCCCGCACGACCCCGAGGTCCTGTACCGCATCGGCCCGCTGACCCACCTGCCGCACACGTCGGACTGACGCGCGCACGCAGGCACGCAAGGCACACGAGCCTCGGCGGACCCGTCGGCGCCCCTCCCCCATGCCCCCCAGCTTGCTCTCGCCACGACCCCCGCACTGACCAGTCGCACAGAGGAGCGAATTACCGTGACCATCACCCAGCCCGACCTCAGCGTCTTCGAAACCCTGGAGTCCGAGGTGCGCAGCTACTGCCGCGGCTGGCCCACCGTCTTCGACCGTGCGCGCGGCAGCCGGATGCACGACGAGGACGGCCACGAGTACCTCGACTTCTTCGCCGGCGCCGGCTCGCTGAACTACGGGCACAACAACCCCGTGCTGAAACGAGCGCTGCTCGACTACCTGGAGCGGGACGGCGTCACCCACGGTCTCGACATGTCGACCACCGCCAAGCGCGGCTTCCTGCAGACCTTCCAGGATCTGGTGCTGCGTCCGCGTGACCTGCCCTACAAGGTCATGTTCCCGGGCCCGACGGGCACCAACGCCGTGGAGTCCGCGCTGAAGCTGGCCCGGAAGGTGAAGGGACGCGAGGCCATCGTCTCGTTCACCAACGCCTTCCACGGCATGTCCCTCGGCTCCCTCGCCGTGACCGGCAACGCCTTCAAGCGGGCCGGTGCCGGTATTCCGCTGGTGCACGGCACACCGATGCCGTTCGACAACTACTTCGACGGCACGGTCCCGGACTTCCTGTGGTTCGAGCGCCTGCTGGAGGACCAGGGCTCCGGCCTCAACAAGCCCGCCGCCGTGATCGTCGAGACGGTGCAGGGCGAGGGCGGCATCAACGTGGCCCGGCCCGAGTGGCTGCGCGCGCTCTCCGAGCTGTGCGAGCGCCAGGACATGCTGCTGATCGTCGACGACATCCAGATGGGCTGCGGCCGTACCGGCGCCTTCTTCTCCTTCGAGGAGGCCGGGGTCGTCCCCGACATCGTGACGGTTTCGAAGTCCATCAGCGGGTACGGGCTCCCCATGTCGCTGTGCCTGTTCAAGCCCGAGCTGGACGTCTGGGAGCCGGGCGAGCACAACGGCACCTTCCGCGGCAACAACCCGGCGTTCGTCACCGCGACCGCCGCGCTGGAGACGTACTGGACCGACGGCTCGGCGATGGAGAAGCAGACCCGTGCGCGGGGCGAGCAGGTCGAGCAGGCCATGATCGCCATCACGGAGGAGAACCTCGCCGACGTCAAGGAGTACCGGGGCCGCGGCCTGGTCTGGGGCATGGAGTTCCACGACAAGGAGCGTGCCGGGCGGGTCGCCAGGCGCGCCTTCGAACTGGGGCTGCTCATCGAGACGTCCGGCCCCGAGAGCGAGGTCGTCAAGCTGCTGCCCGCGCTGACCATCACGCCCGAGGAACTCGACGAGGGCCTGCGTGTCCTCGCCCGCGCGGTCCGGGAGACCTCCCCGGTCGTCACCGCCTGAAGCACCACCCGTTATCTAGGAGGCATCGCACCACCGTGATCGTCCGTTCGTTCAAGGAACTCGAAGGCACCGACCGGCACGTGAAATCGGCGTCCGGCACCTGGGAGAGCAAGCGCATCGTCCTCGCCAAGGAGAAGGTCGGCTTCTCCCTGCACGAGACGGTCCTGTACGCCGGCACCGAGACGTCGATGTGGTACGCCAACCACGTCGAGGCCGTGGTGTGCGTAGCGGGCGAGGCCGAGCTGACCGACCACGAGACCTCCCGGACGTACACCATCACGCCCGGGACCATGTACCTCCTCGACGGCCACGAGCGGCACACGCTGCGCGTCAAGGAGGACTTCCGCTGCATCTGCGTGTTCAACCCGCCCGTGACCGGGCGGGAGGACCACGACGAGAACGGCGTCTACCCCCTGCTCACCGAACCCGAGGAGGTGTGACCGGGATGACCACCACCGGCGTCACCGATCTGTACCCCAGCCGCGGCACCACCGAGGTGTCCACGCCCCGCAAGGACCCCGTCGTCTGGGGCGCGCCCGGCACGCCGGGCCCGATCGACGTCGCCGATCTCCAGGCGTACGAGCGTGACGGCTTCCTCGCCGTCGAGCAGCTCATCACGGACGACGAGGTCGCCGTCTACCGGCGGGAACTCGACCGGCTGGTGAACGACCCGGCCATCCGCGCCGACGAGCGCTCGATCGTCGAGCCGCAGTCCAAGGAGATCCGCTCCGTCTTCGAAGTGCACCGGATCAGCGAGGTGTTCGCCTCCCTGGTGCGCGACGAGCGGGTCGTCGGGCGGGCCCGGCAGATCCTCGGCTCGGACGTGTACGTCCACCAGTCGCGGATCAACGTCAAGCCCGGTTTCGGGGCGAGCGGCTTCTACTGGCACTCGGACTTCGAGACCTGGCACGCCGAGGACGGACTGCCGAACATGCGCACGGTGTCGGTCTCGATCGCACTGACCGAGAACTACGACACCAACGGCGGGCTCATGATCATGCCGGGGTCGCACAAGACGTTCCTCGGGTGCGCGGGGGCCACGCCGAAGGACAACTACAAGAAGTCGCTGCAGATGCAGGACGCGGGCACGCCCTCGGACGAGGCGCTGACCTCGATGGCCTCGGAGTACGGCATCAAGCTGTTCACCGGCAAGGCCGGTTCGGCGACCTGGTTCGACTGCAACTGCATGCACGGGTCGGGTGACAACATCACGCCGTTCCCGCGCAGCAACGTGTTCATCGTGTTCAACAGCGTGGAGAACACGGCCGTGGAGCCGTTCGCCGCGCCGGTGCGGCGCCCGTCGTTCATCGGGGCGACGGACTTCACCCCGGTGAAGTGACCCACCGCGCCTGAGCGTTACGACCGGAGCCCGGACCCCCGTCACGAGGGGCCGGGCTCCGGTCGTGCGGCGGGTCAGCCGGACAGCACGTCGAGGATCCGGTCCACGTCGGCGGCCGTGTTGTACAGGTGGAACGAGGCCCGCAGATTGCCCGCCCGGCCGGAGACCTGGACATCCGCGCGCGCCAGTTCCTCAGCGCGGTGCGCGAGCCCCGGCACGGAGACGATCGCCGAGCCCGGCGCGGGGACGGTCTCGTGGCCGAGGGCGCCCAGTCCCGCGCGGAAGCGGTCGGCGAGGGCGACGTCATGGGCGTGCACGGCGTCCACGCCGAGTTCCTCGATCAGTTCGAGGGAGCGGCGCAGCCCGGCGTAGGTGAACAGTGCCGGGGTGAGGTCGAAGCGCCGGGCGGAGTGGGCGAGTTCGGTGACCGGGCCGTAGCAGCTGTCCATGGGGACCTCCCCGGCGACCCAGCCCGCCAGCACCGGCGTCAGCCCGGCGAAGTCCTCCGGGACGACGAGGAAGGCCGCCCCGTGCGGGCCGAGCAGCCACTTGTAGCAGGTCACGGCGGTGAAGTCGTAGGCACTCGCGTCCATGGGCAGCCAGCCGGCTGCCTGGGAGAAGTCGACGTACGTCCGGGCCCCGTGCTCGCGGGCCGCCTCGCGCAGCGCGGGCAGGTCGGCGACGCGCCCGTCGGCCGACTGCGCGGCGCTGACCGCGACCAGCGCGGTGCCCGGGCGTACGGACTCCGCGATCCGCTCCAGCGGCACGGCCCGCACCTTGAGGTCGCCGCGCACATGGAACGGGTTGAGGACGGAGGTGAAGTCGTCCTCGGCGGTGAGGACTTCGGCACCCGGGGGGAGCGAGGCGGCGATCACGCCGGTGTGCGCGGCGACCGAGGCACCCGCCGCCACCCGGCCGGCCGGGACCGCGGCCAGCCGGGCGAAGGCGGCGCGAGCGGCCTCCACGTCGTCGAACAGCGGGTCCAGGGGCCGGCCCTCGACCCGCAGCCGCACGGCCTCGTGCAGCGCGGTCACGGTGCGGGCCGGCAGCAGCCCGTTGCTCGCGGTGTTCAGATAGGTGTTCTGCGGGGCGAACTCGGAACGGACCAGGCTCTCGAAGGTCTCCATGGATCCACTGTGCGGCCGGAGGATCTCCCCGTCCATTGCGCATTTCTACGTGGATTCCCTAAGGGTCTCTTATGGACCCGGCCTGACCTGCGCCTTCATCGGCGAGGCGGCACCGCGCACCCGTCAGGGCCGCACGCGTCCGCCTCGCCGTCATCGATCAGCGTCAGCGGCGTGCGCTCGCCCCAGGCCTGGGTCAGCGCCCGTTCGAACACTTCGGCGGGCTGGGCTCCGGAGACCCCGTACTTCCGGTCGAGCACGAAGAACGGCACTCCGTTGGCACCGAGCTGTGCGGCCTCCCGCTCGTCGGCGCGCACCTCGTCGGCGTAGGCCCGCGGGTCGGCGAGCACCTTGCGCACCTCGGCCTCGTCGAGCCCGGCGCCGGTGGCGATGCCCACGAGCCGCTCGTCGTCGTTGAAGACGGACTGCTCCTCGGCGAAGTTCGCCCGGTACAGCCGCTGCATCAGCTCGTCCTGGCGGCCGTGCTCCTTGGCCAGGTGGAGCAGCCGGTGCATGTCGAAGGTGTTGCCGTGGTCGCGGTCACGCGTCCGGTACTCCAGCCCCTCGGCGGCGGCCTGCGCGCCCAGGTTGTCCTCGCCGGCCCGCGCCTGTGCCTCGCTCATGCCGTACTTCTTCGCGAGCATCGTCAGCACGGGCTGCACGTCGTCCTTGGCCCGGCCCGGGTCCAGTTCGAAGGAACGGTGCACCACCTCGACCTCGTCGCGGTGCGGGAAGGCCGCGAGCGCCTTCTCGAAGCGGGCCTTGCCCACGTAGCACCAGGGGCAGGCGATGTCGCTCCAGATCTCGACGCGCATATGTCTCGGCTCTCTTCGACTCGTAGGGGCACGGAGGTCTCCCTCCACGAGATGGGTGAACGTTCAAGGGGTGGCGTCGATTCCCGTGTCGACCCGGGGGTTGACGGCGGAATCAACCCGGCGGTCAACTCGCGGGCCGACGTGCGCCGCCGCGAGCGGCAGGCTCAGGGACATGACGACGACCGACCACGTCGAGCGATGCCCCGGACGGCGTACCCGTGGCGAGAGCCCGGTGGCCGCCGCCGCCCTGTGGATGCTGGGCATGGCCACGCGCCGGCTACGGTGCCCGCGGCGCCGGGGCGGTTCGGCTCGCCGAGAGCCCGCGCCCCGACGTCGTGCTCATGGACCTCGGCACGCCGGTGCTCTACGGCGTCGCGGCCACGGCCGCCGTACGCCGCAAGGCCCGGACAGCGCGGTGCTGGTGCCGGCCACCTACGCCGACGACGACTCGGCCTTCCCGGCGCTGCGCGCGGGCGCCCTCGGCCGTCTGACCAAGGACGCCGACGACGAGGTCGGGGCGGCGATCCGCGCCGTGCACCGCGGACGCAGCCGGCTCGGCCCCCGTGGTCCAGGCACGCCTCGTCGCCCAGGTCCGGTCGCAGGCGGTCCCGCCGGGCACCCCGCGCCGGGAAGGGGGCGCGGTGGGGGCGTCCTGCCGGAAGGCCTGACCCCGCGTGAGGCCGAGGTGCTCACCCTCATCGCCCGGGGCCTTTCCTACGCGGAGATCTGCGACCGGCTGGTGGTGAGCCGGGCCACCGTGGAGACGCACATCAACCGCAACTTCGCGAAGAGATGACCTCCCCCGCCACGGCTTCACCGCTCCAGACGCCCGTTGAACCGCCGGGGCAGCCCCAGCGGATTGCCGTCCCGGAGCTCCGGCGGCAACAGGGCCTGGGGCGCCCCCTGGTACACCACCGGCCGCAGCCACCGCTCGATCGCCGTTCCGCCCACGGAGGTGGACGTCGAGGTCGTGGCCGGGTAGGGGCCGCCGTGGTGCTGGGCCGGCGCCACGGCTACCCCGGTCGGCCACCCGTTCACCAGCACGCGCCCCGCGAGCGTCGTCAGCCGCGCCAGCAGCTGACGCCCGCGCCCCTCCCCCGCGGCCTCCTCCGCCGACAGGTGCACCGTCGCCGTCAGGTTCCCCGGCAGCCGGGAGAGCACGGCCGTCGCCTCGTCCTCGTCCTCGTAGCGGACCACGACCGTGACCGGTCCGAAGCACTCCTCCAGCAGCAGGTCGTACGGGCCCTCGTGCGCCAGCTTCCGCGCCGGCACCGTCAGGAAGCCGGCGCTGACCGTGTGCTCACCGCCCGCGCCGGGTGTCACGGGCGACTCGACGCCGTCGAGCGCGGCCCGCTCGGCGACCCCGGCGACGAAGTTGTCCCGCATCCGGCGGTCCAGCAGTACGCCGGCCTCGGTGTTGCTGACCGCGTCCGTCAGCGACTTCACCAGCTGGTCGCCCGCCGCGCCGGACGGCGCCAGCACCAGCCCGGGCTTCACGCAGAACTGCCCGACGCCCAGCGTCATCGAGCCCGCCAGCCCGGCGCCGATCTGCTCGGCGCGTTCCGCGGCCGCCGCCTCGGTGACCAGCACCGGGTTCAGGGAGCCCAGCTCGCCGTGGAAGGGGATCGGGACGGGACGCGCGGCCGCCGCGTCGAAGAGGGCACGCCCGCCGCGCACCGAGCCGGTGAATCCGGCCGCTGCGACCAGGGGGTGCCCGATCAGCTCCACTCCCGCCTCGAAGCCGTGGACGAGGCCCACCACCCCGTCGGGGACCCCGTGTTCCCGGGCGGCCCGGCGCAGCACCTTGGCGACCAACTCGGACAGGGCGGGGTGGTCGGGGTGGGCCTTGACGACGACGGGGCACCCGGCGGCCAGGGCGCTGGCGGTGTCGCCGCCTGCGACGGAGAAGGCGAAGGGGAAGTTGGAGGCGGAGTAGACGGCGACGACGCCCAGCGGGATCTTGTAGCGGCGCAGGTCAGGGATGGGCGGGGTGGCGGTGTCGTCGGGGTGGTCGACGACGACGTCGAGGAAGGCGCCCTCCTCGACGATGCCGGCGAAGGCCCGCAACTGGTAACAGGTACGCGCGAGTTCGCCGGTCAGCCGGACGGGGCCGAGCGCGGTCTCGGCGTCGGCGGTCTCCACGAGGCCGTCCCGGGCCGCTTCCAGTTGATCGGCGGCGGAGCGGAGGAAAGCGGCGCGGACGGTGCGGTCGGCGAGGGCACCCCGGGCGTCGTGCGCGGCACGGACGGTGGTGTCCACCTCCTGGGCTGTGGCCTCCACCGCAACCTGTTCACGCTGCTTCCCGGTACGGGGGTCGACACTCCAGACTGGTGCTGCTGCCACCGCGGGTCCCTCCAGATGTCTTGCCGCATACGTACGTCACTCACGACG
This sequence comes from Streptomyces sp. NPDC047706, assembly GCF_043204795.1. NCBI lineage: Bacteria > Bacillati > Actinomycetota > Actinomycetes > Kitasatosporales > Streptomycetaceae > Streptomyces > Streptomyces sp. NPDC047706. Next base: position 92,096 of record NZ_JBIDCW010000021.1, read on the forward strand.
TCACCGACCAGCGTTGTTCGATATACTGAACGCCGTCTCTGTTCGTGAATATGATGGAGACTATATCTCCGGTTTCCCGTCACGAAGGGGTCAAGGGCGATGTCGGCAGCCGAGACAGGCGGCGGGGCGCAGGTCAAGTCCGCGGTGCGGACCGTGGAACTGCTCGAGTACTTCGCGGGATCTCCCGGCATGCACTCGCTGGCCGCCGTGCAGGAGGCGGTGGGCTATCCCAAGTCGAGCCTCTACATGCTGCTGCGCACGCTCGTCGAACTCGGCTGGGTGGAGACGGACGCGACCGGCACGCGGTACGGCATCGGCGTGCGGGCGCTGCTCGTCGGCACGTCGTACATCGACGGCGACGAGGTGGTCGCGGTGGCCCGGCCGACGCTGGACCGGCTCTCGGACGACACCACGGAGACCATCCACCTGGCCCGCCTGGACGGCACCAACGTCGTCTATCTCGCCACCCGCCAGTCCCAGCACTACCTGCGCCCGTTCACCCGCGTAGGCCGCCGGCTGCCCGCGCACTCCACCTCGCTGGGCAAGGCGCTGCTCAGCACCTTCTCCGACGAGCAGGTGCGCAAGATGCTGCCCGAGACCCTGCCGGCGCTGACCGAGAACACCATCACCGACCGGGAGAAGCTCATCGAGGAGCTGCATCTGGTTCGGGAGCAGGGGTACGCCGTCGACCGCGAGGAGAACACCCTCGGCCTGCGCTGCTTCGGCGTGGCGATCCCCTACCGCACCCCCGCCCGCGACGCCATCAGCTGCTCGATCCCGGTGGCCCGGCTCACCCCCGCGCACGAACAGATGGTCAAGGACGCCCTGTTCGACGCCCGCGACCGGCTGACGCTCGCCACGCGGAGGCTGTAGCCGTGGACCGTGGGAGGCGGCCCGCTCTCCCGCGCGCAGGAGCCGAGAACAACTCCTACGTCTACGACGCGCTGCGCGCCGGTCCGGCGCCCGGGACCGTTCCCAGGCGGTGATCGCGGCGCACGAGGCCGGGTTTCTGAGGAGCCGATGAGAAAACGGGACGGAAGGGAACGTTCCGGCCGGTGCCGCTCGTCTGTAAGGCGGGATGAACAAGACGATCAGGCGCGCGTCGGTCTTCGCGCTGCTCCTGGTGCTGGTCCTGCTGGTCAGGGCCACCTGGGTGCAGTTCTACAAGGGCCAGGCGCTCGCGGACGACAAGGACAACCGGCGCAACGCGATCGAGCTGTACAGCGAGCCGCTCGGCAACATCGTCGTGGCCGGCGACTCGGTGACCGGCTCGGCCCGGACGACGAGCGGCGACCTCAGATACAAGCGGACGTACAAGGACGGCGCCCTGTACGCGGCGGTGACGGGCTACAGCTCGCAGGTGTACGGCGCCACCCAGCTGGAGGGGATCTACCAGGACCTGCTGGACGGCACCGACACCCGGCTGAAGACCGTGATGGACACGGTCACCAACCAGCGTGCCGACCCGGGTGACGTGATCACGACGATCGACCCGGCCGCCCAGCGGGCGGCCTACGAGGCGCTGGGCGACAAGAAGGGCGCCGCCGTCGCGATCGACCCGGGGACCGGGAGGATCCTGGCCGTCGTCTCGACCCCGTCGTACGACCCGTCGGAGATCACCGCGGGCAACCCGGAGGTCTGGACACAGCTCACCGAGGACGACGAGGACAAGCCGATGACCAACCGGGCGCTGCGCCAGCCGCTGCCGCCCGGCTCCACCTTCAAGCTGGTCGTCGCGGCGGCCGCGCTGGAGGACGGGCTGTACGCGTCGGTGGACGACAGGACGGACAGCCCCGACCCGTACCCCCTGCCGCAGTCCTCCAGCAACCTCACCAACGAGAACCCGAACGCGCCCTGCGAGAACGCCTCGATCCGGGTGGCGCTCCAGTACTCCTGCAACAACGTCTTCGGCAAGATGGCCGTCGACCTGGGCCAGGACAAGGTCCGCGAGATGGCGGAGAGGTTCGGGTTCAACGACGGCGAGCAGGACGTTCCGGTGCGCGCGTACGAGAGCGTGTACCCGAAGGAGATGGACAAGGCGCAGACCGCCCTGTCCGGCATCGGCCAGTTCGACGTGACCGCGACGCCGCTCCAGATCGCGATGGTGTCTGCGGCCATCGCCAACGGCGGGGAGCTGGTCGAGCCGCACATGGTCTCGAAGATCACCGACCACAGCGGCGACGTGCTGGAGGACTACGACGACAACGCCTCCAGCAAGGAGATCGTGAGCTCCGACACCGCCGAGCAGTTGCAGTCGGCGATGCAGACGGTCGTCGCGGAGGGCACGGGGTCGAACGCGCAGATCTCCGGCGCCACCGTGGGCGGCAAGACGGGCACGGCCCAGCACGGCGAGAACAACAGCAAGACGCCGTACGCCTGGTTCACCTCGTACGCCAAGTCCGGCTCCTCAAACAAGGAGGTCGCGGTGGCGGTGGTGGTCGAGCAGTCCGACGCGGCGCGCTCGGAGGTCAGCGGCAACGGGCTGGCGGCGCCGGTGGCCAAGGCCGTCATGGAGGCGGTGCTGCGGTAGGAGAGGGGGCGGCCACCGGACTCTGCCGGTGAATGACGACGGTGAGGGACGCCGGGGCGGCGATCGGTCCGCCGCGAGTGCGGGAACCGTCGAGGGCGGCCCCGGGAACTCGCCGCACCGTGGCGCCCGGCCTCACCTGCCCCGGTGCCACTGCGGGTCCCGGCCGCTCAGGCCGACCGCCCGGTCCAGCAGTGGCGCGTCCTGGGGGACGGTGACGACGGGGCCGAAGAGGCTGCCGTCGCGGACCGTCTCCTCGGCCGCCGCGAGCAGGAAGCCGTACGACGCGCGCAGCGCCGCCGGGTCGGGTTCGCAGGGCTGGCCGGTGGCGCGGGCCAGGTCCCAGGCGTGGATCAGCAGCTCGTCGGCCGCGATCACACCCGCGAGGTCGCCGGGCAGGTCCACGCCGCCCGCGCGGGTCATGCCGGTCCAGGCGGCCGGGTCGCGCCAGGCGTCGGCGAGTTCGTCGAGGGCCTTGGGCAACTCCTCACGCCAGCCCGGGCCGATGTCCGGCACGGTCGTGTCCGGGCTGGTGTCGGTCGTCGGGCCGAGGGCCTTGCGGCCCGCGTCCCGGAAGGCGACGGAGAGCCCCAGCAGATGCCCCAAAAGGTGGCGCACCGCCATCTTCGGGCACGGCGTCGGGTCCGCGAGCTGCTCGTCGACGACACCGGCGGCGAGGTGCGCGACGATCCGGGTCTGCGGGCCGAGGTCGAGGGTGGTCAGGTCGGTCATCGGTGCTCCTCCAAGAAGGTGTCCTGGGAGGTAGACGGAGGACGGCGCCGGAAGTCATCGATCGCGGGCCGGATTTCTACGGCATCTTCCCGATCCGGTCCCCCGGGCCTTGGACCCACCATGACCAGGCATGACCGCTACACATGACAACGGCGACACCGGCGGCGTGCCCCGGCGTCCGCCGGCCGACCGCGACGCCGCCCTCTGCCTCGGCGGCGTGGTGGTCTCGGGCGTCGGCACCTCGGCACTGTGGCTGGCCTCCGGTGTCTGGGTGAAGGAACTCACCGGTTCGGACGGCCTCGCCGCGCTGAGCCTGCTCGCCCTGTGGGCACCCGTCCTCGCCGGCCCGGTCCTTGGCACCCTGGCCGACCGTGTCCGCCGCAAACCCCTGCTGATCGCCGCCAGCCTGCTGATGGCGGCGATCCTGCCCACTCTGCTGCTGGTGGACTCCCCGGCGGACGTGTGGCTGCTGTTCGCCGTCCTGTTCGTCCACGGCACGGCAGGTGTGGTGCAGGACGCCGCCGAGTCGGCACTCGTGGCGTCCGCGCTCGACCCGGCCCGGCTCGGCGGCTTCAACGGTCTGCGGACGACCCTCAACGAGGGCGTGAAGCTGATCGCCCCGCTGGCCGGGGCCGGCATCTACGCGGCGTACGGCGGGGCGGGCGTGGCTCTGCTGGACGCCGCCACGTTCGCGCTGGCGGCGGTCCTGTACGCGGCCCTGCGGGTCCGGGAGAGCCCGCCCGCCAAGGGCCGGCGCGCGCCCATGTCCGAGGGTGTCCGGCAGCTGTGGGCGCACCCGCGCCTGCGGCCGCTCGTTCTCGCCGGCGGCACGGCCATGCTCCTCGCCGGCCTCAACGGCGCCCTGCTGTACGCCGTCGTGGAGGGGCTGGGGCGCCCCCCGGCGTACGCCGGTGTCCTCGCCGCCCTCCAAGGGCTCGGGTCGGTCGCGGCCGGCCTTGCCTCCGGCCCCGCCCTGCGCCGTCTCGGTGAGCGCCGGTTCGCGGCGGCCGGGATCGCGCTCACCGGCGTCGCGGTCGCGCTGCGGGCGGTGCCGCACGAGCCGGCGGCATGGGCGGGCAGCGTGGCGATCGGCGCCGGGCTGCCCTGTGTGCTGATCGCCGCCCTGACCGCCGTGCAGCAACAGACCCCGGGCGCCCTGCTGGGCCGTACGGCGGCCTCGGCGAGCACCCTGTTGTTCGCCCCCAACGTGCTGGGGCTCGCGGCGGGGGCGGTCCTGGTGGAGTTGCTCCCCCACCGGCCGCTGCTGGTCCTGCTCGGGCTGGCGCTGCTCCTGACTCCGCTTCAGCTGCCGTTGAGCGCCTGCCGTACCGCCGCCAGGTCGCCGTCGGACGCCAACCCGGCGTGATAGAGACGCAGTTCCGTGGCCCCGAGCGTACGCGCGCGTGCGGCGTCCTCGGCCAGGGTGCCGGGGCGCCCGCCCATCCCGGAGACCACGGTGAAGTTGGCGGCGAGCACGGCACCCTCGGGGGCCCGCTCGGCGAACGGGGTCAGCAGGCCCGCCCCTGCCGTGCACGGCACGACCACGCCGTCCGCGACGGACAGGATGTGGCCCGGGTCCACGCCCGCGTTGGCACCGCAGTGGTACGACACGGGGTCCGCGTGCAGCAGGATCTGGAAGCCGTCGGGCGCGGCGGCGCGGACCGCCGCGACCACCGCCTCCTGGAGGCCGCGTGCCGTGTCGTCGCGCCACGCGCGCGTGGCGGTGGCCAGGGTCTCGCCGAGCAGCCTCTCGACGCCCGCCCAGCCTCCGTCGCAGGGCGCGCCCCGCCACACCGGCTCCAGCGCGGTCCGTACGGCGCCGGCCAGCTGGACCGGGTCGGGGCCCTGTGCGGCGTAGCCCGCCCGGCAGGCGGGGCAGAAGCACAGCGACATCAGGTACTGGGCGGCGTCCCCGAGGGCGACGCCCGCGGTCTTGTCGTGGGTGTGCAGATGGGCGAGGCCGTACCAGCCGAGGGACTCCAGCTCGGTGCCTCGCGCGCCCGGCCGTACGGCGGCCTCGGCGGCCAGCTCGACGAGGTACGCGCGCGTGGCGGGCTGCGCGACACAGGGTGCCCAGGGGTAGCGGTCGCCGTAGGCGTTGACGACGGAGGTGTCCGGATGTTCGTCGCCCAGACGTGAGTTGTGTGCGAGGACCACCCAGGTGTGCGCCTGGAGGCCGGCGTCCGCGAGGGCGGCCGCCGCCTCGCCGTACGCGTCGCCGGGCGCCCAGCCGCCGGCCGGGTAGGGGCGCAGGGGGCGGCCCTTCCAGCGGGCGTCGCCGGGTGGGTAGAGCACGGCGGCGTGCCCGGCGGTGACGACGCGGTGGCGGGGGTGGCGGGGCGTGAGGGCGCGCGTGGAGTGGTAGGCGGCGGCGAGCGTCACCTGGTCCACGCCGAGTGCGGCGATCCGTTCCGGGGCCCGCGGGTCCCCGTTGACGTCCCAGGGGTAGACGAACGCCGACGCCTTCACGGGCCCTCCGCCAGCAGCGCGTGGCCCCGGTCGATCAGCTGGGCGAGCTGCTTGACGTGGTCCTCGCCCGGTTCGTGCAGCGGGGGCCGCACTTCGCCCACGTCCAGCCCGCGCAGCCGCACGCCCGCCTTGACGAGGGAGACGGCGTAGCCGTGGCCCTGGGCGCGCAGTTCGACGAAGGGCCGGTAGAAGCCGTCCAGCAGGCGGTGGGCGGTGTGGTCGTCACCGGATCCGAGGGCCGCGTGGAAGGCGAGGGCGATCTCCGGGGCGAAGCAGAAGACGGCCGAGGAGTAGAGCGGGACGCCCACGGCGCGGTAGGCGAGCTGGGTCAGCTCGGCGGTCGGCAGTCCGTTGAAGTACAGGAAGCCGCCGGGGACCTCGGTGCGTACGGCGCTCACGATCCGCTGCATCAGGTCCAGGTCCCCGAGTCCGTCCTTCAGTCCGATGATCCCGTCCGTGCGGGCGAGTTCGGCGACGGTCCCCGGGGTGAAGACGGCGTTGTCGCGCTGGTAGACGACGACCGGCAGCGCGGTGGCCGAGGCGACCTCCCGGTAGTGCCGCAGCAGGCCCTGCTGCCCGGCGACGACGAGGTACGGAGGCATGGCGAGCAGCCCGTCCGCTCCGGCCCGTTCGGCGAGCCGGGCGTAGCGTACGGCGAGCGCGGTGCCGTATCCGGCGCCCGCGACCACCGGTACGCGCCCCGCCGTCTCCTCCACGGCCGCCCGTACGCAGGTCTCGAACTCCTCCGGCGTGAGCGCGTGGAACTCCCCGGTGCCGCAGCAGGCGAAGACGGCGGCGGCCCCGGCCTCGACTCCCTGGCGGACGTGGGCCCGGTAGGCGTCGAGGTGCGGGGAGCCGTCCGGTCCGAAGGCGGTGACCGGGAAGAACAGCGGCCCGCTGGGAACGCTGAGGCGGGCGGCGAGCGGAGCTGGCGTCACGGGTTCTCCAAGGTCCATATTCATGTTTCACGTCCACATCCCTGAACATGCTCACGCTATGGTGGTCACCCAGGAGGGGTCAAGCAGGTCAACCCCCGATGCACCAGCGGATTCCGTGCCTCCGCAGGCGCCTTGACGGGTGCGGCCGCGCTCCCTAGCGTGGCGTGTCCATGCATGTGAATATCGTGCAGGCATACGGCCGGTTGGCCCCGCCACGCGCTCTTGCCGCTCGTTCATGAGACCCCGCAAGGAGACCCGAGGATGCCCGCTCCCCGCATCGTTCTGCTCACCGGCGCCGCCGGCGGCCTCGGCACCCTGATGCGGGGCCTGCTCCCGGCCCACGGGTACACGCTGCGCCTGTTCGATCAGCGCCCCGTCGAGGACGCGCCGGACGCGATCACCGCGGACCTGGCCGACCGGGCGGCCCTGCGCGAGGCCGTGCGGGGCGTCGACGCGATCATCCACCTCGCGGGCATCTCCCTGGAAGCCTCCTTCGAGAAGATCCTCAAGGCCAACATCGAGGGCACCTACAACCTGTACGAGGCCGCCCGCGAGGAGGGGGTTGCGCGGGTGGTCTTCGCCTCCTCCAACCACGCGGTGGGCTACACCCCGCGCCCCCAGGCCGGCGACCCGCTGATCGAAGTCGGCACCCCGCGCCGCCCCGACACCTTCTACGGCCTGTCCAAGTCCTTCGGCGAGGACCTCGCGCAGTTCTACTGGGACAAGTACGGCGTGGAGACCGTCTCCGTCCGCATCGGCTCCTGCTTCCCGGAGCCGACCGGCGTGCGGATGCTCTCGCTGTGGATGAGCCCCGCCGACGGCGCCCGCCTCTTCCACGCCGCCCTGACCGCCGAGGACGTCGGCCACACGGTCGTCTACGGCTCCTCCGCCAACACCCGCCTGTGGTGGGACCTGTCCACCGCGCGGGCGCTCGGCTACGCACCGCAGGACGACTCCGAGCCGTACGCCGAGAAGCTGATCGCCGAAGAGGGCGAGCTGGAGGCCGGCAACGAGGCGCACGCGTACCTGGGCGGCCACTTCGTGACGGACCCGCCGATCTGGCCGTACTGACGAGATCCCGACCCCGGCAGGGGCGGGCGGGCAGGAAACGGGCCCGCCCGCTCCCCCATGCGGGCACAGCTCACGATGCGGTCCGGCAGCACCCCAGGGGCGCGGGGAACTACGCGACCAGCCACAACGCACCCGCGGACGACACACGCCCCCGCGCCCCGCAACCGGCCGCCCCCAAGACCGAACGGGCACACCCGGGCACCATCACTCCCCTGACAGACCTGGTCAGCACCTCGCACCCGCTGTAGAACTTCCCCCATGGGCCCGAACGGGCAACGGGGCGAGAAGGCGGGTGACAGGGATGAACCGAACCGCGGAGGAACGGCAGCGCGAGATCGTGCGCGCCGCGCGGGCGGCCGGCTCCGTCGACGTCACGGCGCTCGCCACCCAGCTCGGCGTGGCCAAGGAGACCGTACGGCGGGATCTGCGCGCCCTGGAGGACCACGGGCTGGTCCGCCGCACCCACGGCGGTGCCTACCCCGTGGAGAGCGCCGGATTCGAGACCACCCTCGCCTTCCGCGCCACCAGCCACGTCCCCGAGAAGCGCCGGATCGCGGCCGCCGCGGCCGAGCTGCTCGGGGACGCCGAGACGGTCTTCGTCGACGAGGGCTTCACCCCGCAGCTCATCGCCGAGGCGCTCCCCAAGGACCGGCCGCTGACCGTGGTCACGGCGTCCCTGCCGGTGGCGGGCGCGCTCGCCGAGGTGGAGGGCTTCTCGGTGCTGCTGCTCGGCGGCCGGGTCCGCCCGGGCACACTGGCCGCCGTCGACCACTGGACGACGAAGATGCTCGCCGGCTTCGTCGTCGACCTCGCCTACATCGGCGCCAACGGCATCTCCCGGGAGCACGGCCTGACCACTCCCGACCCCGCGGTGAGCGAGGTCAAGGCGCAGGCGGTGCGGGCCGCGCGGCGCACGGTCTTCGCGGGTGTGCACACCAAGTTCGGCGCGGTCAGCTTCTGCCGGTTCGCCGAGGTCGGCGCGCTGGAGACGATCGTCACCAGCACCCTGCTGCCCACCGCCGAGGCACACCGCTACTCGCTGCTCGGCCCCCAGGTCATCCGCGTCTGAGATTCCGGCGCACCCCCTCCACAGGGCGCCGCACGCCCTTCAACACCCCTTATCTCCCCATATGTTCAGGAGCGATGCATGCGAACCCAGAGCCGACGGAGGCCGCGGGCCACGCTCGCCGCGGCCGCCGCAGGGACGCTGCTCTGCCCGCTGATCTCCGGCTGCTGGGCCGGAGCGGGCGGGGCAGGATCCGGCGGCGACTCGATCAACGTCCTGATGGTCAACAACCCCCAGATGGTCGAGCTCCAGAAGCTCACCGCCGCCCACTTCACCAAGGACACCGGCATCAAGGTGAACTTCACCGTGCTGCCGGAGAACGACGTCCGCGACAAGATCAGCCAGGACTTCGCCAACCAGGCGGGCCAGTACGACGTCGCCACCCTCTCCAACTACGAGATACCGATCTACGCCCGCACCGGCTGGCTGAAGGAGATGGACTCCTACGTCGCCGAGGACCCCGCGTACGACGAGCAGGACGTCCTGAAGCCGATGCGCCAGTCCCTGACCGGCGACGACGGCAAACTCTACGGTCAGCCCTTCTACGGCGAGTCGTCCTTCCTCATGTACCGCAAGGACGTGTTCGAGCAGCAGGGCCTGACGATGCCCGCGCACCCCACGTGGACCCAGATCGCGGACCTGGCCGCGAAGGTCGACGGCGCCGGGTCCGGCATGAAGGGCATCTGCCTGCGCGGCCTGCCCGGCTGGGGCGAGGTCATGGCACCGCTGACGACCGTGGTGAACACCTTCGGCGGCACCTGGTTCGACGAGGACTGGAAGGCCCGGCTCGACTCCCCCGAGTGGGAGAAGGCGACGAAGTTCTACGTCGGCCTGGTCCGCCGGCACGGCCAGTCCGGCGCGGCCCAGTCCGGCTTCGCCGAGTGCCTCAACAACATGACCCAGGGCAAGGTCGCCATGTGGTACGACGCCACCTCCGCGGCCGGTTCCCTGGAGGCCACCGGCTCCCCCGTCAAGGGCAAGGTCGGCTACGCCCCGGCGCCGGTCGAGCGGACCGAGTCCTCCGGCTGGCTCTACACCTGGGCCTGGGGCATCCAGCAGGCGTCCCGCAACACCGACAAGGCCTGGCAGTTCGTCTCCTGGGCGTCCAGCAAGGAGTACGAGCAGCTGGTCGGCGACGAGATCGGCTGGTCGAACATCCCGGCGGGCAAGCGGGCGTCGACGTACACGAATCCCGACTACCGCGCCGAGGCCGCCGCCTTCCAGGAGATGACGAAGGAGGCCATCGAGGGCACCCGGCCGGACGACCCGGGCGTGCAGCCGCGGCCCGCGCCCGGCATCCAGTTCGTCGGCATCCCCGAGTTCACCGACCTCGGCACCAAGGTCTCCCTGGAGATCAGCGCGGCCATCGCCGGACGCCAGTCCGTCGACGCGGCACTGAAGAAGTCCCAGCAGCTCGCCGAGCGCATCTCCGAGGAGTACGAGGGACGATGACCGCCACCACCACGGCCCCCGTGGCCGCACCGTCCGCACCCACGAGGAATCGCGAGCCGTCGGGCCGCCTGCGCGCCTGGGCCACCCGGGCGCCGCTCCTGCCCGCCCTGATCTTCATGATCGTCGTGACCCAGCTGCCGTTCGTGGCCACGCTGGTGATCTCCTTCTTCGACTGGAACGCCCTCTACCCCGACGCCCGCCGCTTCACGGGTGCCGACAACTACCGCCACGTCCTGACCGACGCCGCCCTGCGCGACTCGGTGTGGACGACGATCCTGCTGACCGTGACCGTCGTCCTGGTCAGTCTGCTCCTCGGCCTGCTGCTGGCGCTGCTGCTGGACCGAAGGTTCAAGGGCCGGGGCGTGGTGCGCACCCTGCTGATCGCGCCCTTCCTGGTCGTCCCCGTCGCGGCGGCGCTGCTGTGGAAGCATGTGCTGTACAACCCTGAATACGGCTTGCTCAACGGGCTGTTGCACTATGTGGGCGGCCCACAGCCGGACTGGATCTCCGACACCCCGCTGCTCGCGGTCGAGGCGTCCCTCGTCTGGCAGTGGACCCCGTTCATGATGCTGATCGTCCTGGCCGGCCTGCAGAGCCGCGACCCGCAGCAGATCGAGGCCGCGCGGGTGGACGGGGCGAGCGACTGGCAGATCTTCCGCCACCTCACGTTCCCGCATCTGCGCCGCTATCTCGAACTCGGCGCCCTGCTCGGCTCGATCTACATCGTGCAGAACTTCGACGCGGTCTTCACCATCACGTCCGGCGGCCTGGGCACCGCGAACCTCCCCTACACCGTCTACCAGAGCTTCTACCAGGCCCATGAGAACGGCCTCGCCTCGGCCGCCGGCGTCCTGGTGGTCATCGGCTCGATCATCATCGCGACCTTCGCCCTGCGCGTGGTGTCGTCCCTGTTCCGCGAGGAGGTGAAGCGCGGATGAGCGGCACCGCCGTACGCGTCCGTCGTATCCCCCGTAAGGGCACCGGCCTGAGCCTGGTGGCCTGGCTGGCCGGCGTCGTCTTCTTCCTGCCCATCGCGTGGATGGCCCTGACGTCCTTCCACTCCGAGCAGGACGCGGCGACCAACCCGCCGTCCTTCGGCGCCCCACTCACCCTCGACGGCTACCGCGAGTTCTTCGGCGCCGGTGGCGGGGCCGGCCCCTGGCCGTCCCTGATCAACTCGACGGTGGCGTCGCTGACGTCGACGCTGCTGGTCCTGCTGCTGGCACTGCCCGCCGCGTACGCGCTGTCGATCCGCCGGGTGCGCAGGTGGACGGACGTGCTGTTCTTCTTCCTCTCCACGAAGATGCTGCCGGTGGTGGCGGGCCTGCTGCCGATCTACCTGTTCGCCAGGAACGCCGGTCTGCTCGACAACATCTGGCTGCTGGTCGTGCTCTACACCTCCATGAACCTGCCGATCGCGGTGTGGATGATGCAGTCGTTCCTGGCCGAGGTCCCGGTGGCGGTGATCGAGGCGGCCCGTGTGGACGGTGCCCGCCTGCCGACGGTGCTGGCCCGGGTGATCGCCCCGATGGCGCTGCCCGGAATCGCCGCCACCGCCCTGATCTGCTTCATCTTCAGCTGGAACGAGCTGCTGTTCGCACGGGTCCTCACAGGGGTGGTGGCCGAGACCGCCCCCGTCTTCCTGACCGGCTTCATCACCAGCCAGGGCCTGTTCCTGGCCAAGGTGTGCGCCGCGTCGCTCGTCATCTCCCTGCCGGTACTCGCCGCGGGGTTCGCCGCCCAGGACAAGCTGGTCCAGGGCCTGTCGCTGGGAGCCGTGAAATGAAGGCCGCCGTCATCGAGTCCGTGGGCAGGGCCGTCGTCGCCGAGGTCCCGGACCCGGCCCCGGGCCCGCGCGAGGTCGTCGTGCAGGTCGCCGCCTGCGGCCTGTGCGGCACCGACCTGCACATCCTCCAGGGCGAGTTCGCGCCCGAGCTGCCGATCGTGCCCGGCCACGAGTTCGCGGGTGAGGTGGTGGCCGTAGGCACCCGGGTCACCGAGGTGGCACCCGGCGACCAGGTGGCCGTCGACCCCTCCCTGTACTGCTACGAGTGCCGCTACTGCCGCGCCGGCCACAACAACCTGTGCGAACGGTGGGCCGCGATCGGCGTGACCACCGCGGGCGGCGCCGCCCAGTACGCGGTCGCCCCCGTCGCCAACTGTGCGAAGCTGCCCGAGCACATCCGCACCCAGGACGCGGCGCTGGTCGAGCCGCTGTCGTGCGCGGTCCGCGGCTACGACGTCCTGCGGTCCCGCCTCGGCGCCCATGTCCTGATCTACGGTTCGGGCACGATGGGCCTGATGATGCTGGAGCTGGCCAAGCGCACGGGCGCGGCGAGCGTGGACGTGGTCGACGTGAACCCGGCCCGGCTGGAGACCGCCCGGCAGCTGGGCGTGTCGGCGTCGGCGGTGACCGCCGACGAGCTGGACCGGCCGCAGGGCTGGGACGTGGTGGTGGACGCCACCGGGAACGCCGCGGCGATCCAGGACGGCCTGGACCGCGTGGCCAAGGCGGGCACGTTCCTCCAGTTCGGCGTGGCGCACCACGCGACGCGGGTGACGATCGACCCGTACCGGATCTACAACCAGGAGATCACCATCACCGGCTCCATGGCCGTCCTGCACAGCTTCGAACGCGCGGCCGAGCTGTTCGCCAACGGCGTCCTGGACCCCGACGTCTTCATCAGCGACCGCCTGCCGCTGAGCAGCTACCCGCAGGCGCTGGAGCAGTTCGCGTCGGGGGTGGGCAGGAAGATCGTGGTGGTGCCGTAGCGGCACGTGCCGGGCGGCGCGAAAACCGGTGGGCCCCAAGGCCCTCCCGGCCCTACCCTGCCGCACATGCCCCAGCCACACGGTTTCCGCTACGACGTCCACCCGGAGGGCACGGTCGTGGTCACCCACCACGGCCGCGCCGCCGCCGCCCTGCGCGGCCCGCGCGCCGACCGGTTCCTCGCCGAGATCGACGCCGGCGACCCGCAGCTCGTCATGGCCCGCTGGACGGGAAACTACCGCCGTGGCAACGAACGCACCGCCCGCCTGCACCCCCGTAACCGCCGCTGACCCGATCGGCCGCACGGTAAGGGAACGGTAAAGCGGCCCCGGTCGTTCTCGGGTCATGACCGCTATGACCCCCGGCTCGAACATCCCTCTTTCCACCGCCCGCGTGACGGTGGACGTCGCCGCCCCGGTGCGGCTCGACGTATCGGGCCTGCTGCTCACCGCCGACGGCAAGGTGCGCTCCGACGACGACTTCATCTTCTACAACCAGCCCAGCGGCCCGGGCGTGACCTACCGCTCCGGCGGCGGCACGGCCCCCGACGCCATCACGGTCGACACCACCGCCCTCCCCCCGGGCATCGAGAAGATCGTCGTCACCGCGAGCCCGGACGCGGCGGGCCAGACCTTCCAGGGCGTCGAACCGACGGCCACGATCCGCAACGCGGACGACAACAGCGTCCTGGCCACGTTCACGCCCCCGCAGCTCGGCGCCGAGACGGCACTGGTGGTCGTCGAGATCTACCTGCGCAACGGCGCGTGGAAGGCCCGCGCCGTGGGCCAGGGCTACGCCAACGGCCTGGCCGGCATCGCCACGGACTTCGGCGTGTCGGTGGAGGAGCCGGCCGCCCCCGCCCAGCCGGCCGCCCCGCCCCCGGCCGCCATGCAGCCGCCGGTGGCCCCGCCCGCCCCCGTCATGGACCCCCGCATCGCCGCACCGCCGGCGCCCACCGCGCCCCCGGCCACCCCGCCGGCCCCGGCAGCCCCCGGCGCCGGGAAGATCAACCTCGACAAGGGCCGGGTCAGCCTCCAGAAGAACCAGACGGTCTCCCTGGTCAAGGGCGGCCGCCCGCTGCTCTCCCAGGTCAAGATGGGCCTCGGCTGGGAGCCCGCCTACCGCGGCCGGGACATCGACCTCGACGCCTCGGTCATCGCGTACGGCCCGCAGCGCAACCACATCGACAGCTGCTACTTCGGCAAGCTGCAGATCGTGGGCGGCGCGATCAAGCACTCCGGCGACAACCTCACCGGGGAGGGCGGCGGCGACGACGAGGTGATCGTGGTCGACCTCGGCCGGCTCCCGCAGGAGGTCACCGGCCTGGTCTTCACGGTCAACTCCTTCTCCGGCCAGAAGTTCACCGAGGTCGCCAAGGCCTACTGCCGGCTGATCGACGCCGCCAGCGGCGAGGAGCTCGTCCGCTTCGACCTCACCAACGCGGAGGCACAGACGGGCGTGCTGATGGCCAAGCTGATCCGCCAGTTCTCCGGCGAGTGGGAGATGACCGCCATGGGCGACTTCGTCAAGGCCCGCACGGTCCGCAACATGGTCAAGCCGGCTGCCCAGGCCCTGTAACGAGCGGCGGCACCCGCGCCGGCGCCGGAACGACGGCGGCGGGCGCCCCCACCGGGAGCGCCCGCCGCCCACCCGTACCGCGGTGGCGTCAACCCGCCGCGATCCACGGCCAGTCGGCGTCCCGCGCCGCCTCCAGCAGCGGCACCATCCGGAACGCCGCGTCGGAAAGCCCCGCGAACACATGCCGGTTCCCCGTGCCGGACGGGCCGTGGCCCGCCCGGTACCCGGCGAGGTTCCAGGTGTAGACCGGCATGTTCGCCGGGACCTGCTCGGTGGGGCCGCCGTGGCGGCTGCGGGCGTACTGCTCGTCGGTGACGATCAGCACCCGGTCGTGCGCGAGGTAGTGCCGGCGCACCGCCTCGGTGGTGTCGGTGCCGCCCAGGTCGCCGAAGCGCTCCAGCACCTTGAGCACCGACTCCCCCTCGCGGAACGGCACCCGGTTGCTCATCGTCCCGAACTCGACGAGGTCCGCCTGCGCGGCCCGCAGCGCGAGAGCCGTGCCGAAGATCGCCGCCGCGTCGGCCCGGTTGAGCTCCGACCGGTCGGACAGCCGCGAGCAGAACAGCGAACCCGAGCGGTCGACGAGGACCAGCGTCCGGCCGGGCACCGCCGGCACATTGGCCAGCGAGTGCCCGAGTGCCTGCTCCAGCGGGGAATTCATGGGAAGAGGTAGCCGCCGCCTTCGCACCGGGAGGTGCGTGACGTCGTGATCTCACTGCAGGAGGCGCGGCGGGCGCCTGGCGAGCGAAATTGACTACCGCCGCTGGCGCTTCCAGGGGCCGTTGATGGCCAGCATGATGCCCGGTTCCTGGATGTTGGCGTACAGCGTCTTTCCGTCGGGCGAGAAGGTGACCCCGGTGAACTCGCTGAACTCGGGCTCCTCCTCGGTGCCGATGTTCAGGTCGTTGCGGGCGACGGGGTAGGTACGGCCGCTGTCGGTGGCGCCGAACAGGTGCTGGATCCCCTCGCCGTCCTCGGCGATGATCAGGCCTCCGTAAGGGGAGACGGTGATGTTGTCGGGGCCGTCGAAGGCACCGTCCTTGGACGGGTCCGGGTCGACACCGAGCAGCACCTTCAGGGTGAGGGTGCGGCGCTTGGGGTCGTAGAACCAGACCTGGCCGTCGTGCTGGACGGGGCTCTCCTCACGGGCGTACGAGGAGACGATGTACGCGCCCCCGTCGCCCCACCACATGCCCTCGAGCTTGCGGGCGCGGGTGACCTCGCCCTCGCCGAACTGCTCGCGCACGGAGACCGTCCTCGCGTCGCGGTCCGGGACGTCGATCCAGTCGACGCCGTAGACGGTGCCGACCCTGGTGGCGCGGGAGAGGTCGTCGACGAAGTGGCCGCCGGAGTTGAAGCACCGGGGGGCCTGGAGGACACCGGCGTCGTCGGCGAGGGCGCGGAACCTGCGGGGGCCGTACTCGAAGCCCTTCGGCGGGGTCCAGCGGTAGAACAGGCCGTTGGGCTCGTCGGCGTCCTCGGTGAGGTAGGCGTGGCCCCGCCTGGGGTCGATGACGACGGCCTCGTGGTCGTACCGGCCGAAGAACTTCAGCGGCTTGGGGTCGCGGTTGGCGCGCCGGTCGCGGGGATCGACCTCGAAGACGTAGCCGTGGTCCTTGGTCATGCCGTTCTCGCCGGCCCGGTCGGAGTTCTCCTCGCAGGTCAGCCAGGTGCCCCAGGGGGTGGAGCCGCCGGCGCAGTTGTTGGCGGTGCCGGCGATGCCGACCCACTCGGCGACGCGGCCGTCGTGGCGCACCTCGACGACCGTGCAGCCGCCGGGGGCGGCGGGGTCGTAGACCAGGCCCTCGGTGAGCGGGACGGGGTGGTCGTAGTCGGAGCGTGGGCCGTCCATCTCGTGGTTGTTGACCAGGAGGGTGGTGCCGCGGGGGCCCGCGAAGGCGGCGGTGCCGTCGTGGTCGGCGGGCGTGAACTCGCCCGACTCCAGCTTGGTCCGGCCCGCGTAGGTGAGGATCCGGTACGAGAAGCCGGCGGGCAGGGCGAGGATGCCGTCCGGGTCGGGGAGGAGCGGGCCGTATCCGACCCCGCCGTGCCGGGCGGCGGACTCCTCGCCCGTGGTCTCCGTCTCGGCGGACGCGAGGGCACCCGGCGCGCTGGAGAGGGCGCCGACGCTGCCCGCCAGTGCGACGCCGGTGCCGGCGATCGCGGTGGTCCTGGCGAAGTCCCTGCGAGTGAGCGACATGCTGTCTCCTGTGACGAGGGGAGTGCCGTGGAGGGGTGGGGCGGACCTCGGGTCGGCGCAACGGTGTCGTCCGGCCGTGAACGCCGCTTGAACACCGGGCGACACCGCTGGATGCGCTTGCGTGAATCCGTGACGACCCGTCACCGGCCGGCCACTCGGCCGGGCCGGAACCGCTCCGGACGAGCACTCCCGTCCGTCGGGACAGGCGTCAGCCTCCCTGCTGGGAGCGGGCCTTGAAGGCCGCCTTCCTGGCCTCCTTGGCGATCCTCTTGTCCGGGTGGATGCGCCCCATCGCCTCCAGGACGTCGGCGGTGGCCGGATGGTCGACGCGCCAGGCCGCCGCGAAGAAGCCGCTGTGCTGCTCGGCGAGGCCCTCGACCAGGGCGTGCAGTTCCTCGGAGTTGCCCTCGGCGGCGAGCTGCGCGGCCAGGGTGTCCACGGTGAGCCAGAAGACCATCGCCTCGGACGGGGCGGGAACCTCCGCGCAGCCGTGCTCGGTCAGCCAGACCCGGGCGAGACCGCCCAGCTCGGGGTCGTCCAGCACCTCCCGCAGCGCGGGTTCGGCCTCGATGCCGACGAGGGACAGGGCCTGCTGGCAGCGGAGCCGGCGCAGCGGGGCGCCGGGGTCCGCCCCCCGGGCCGCGGCGAGCAACTCCCGTGCGGCGGCGAGGGATTCGCGGCGGGCCAGCCACTGCTCGGTCTCGGCCTGCGCGGCGCGCGGCCCGAAGGTGGCCGTGCCGTCGAGCAGCGCGTCGGCGCCCTTGTCGGCCAGTTCACCCACGGCCGGCGCCTCGATCCCGGCCTCCAGCAGCCGCGCCCGCAGGCCGTACAGGCCGAGCGGGGTGAGCCGGACCATGCCGTAGCGGGAGATGTCGGTGTCGTCCACGGCGGCCGGCTCCTCGGCGTCGTCGGCCTCCGCCATCAGCGCCTCGTCGACCGGCTGGTACTCCACGAGCCCCACCGTCTCCAGCGTCCGGAACTGGTCGTCCAGCCGCATCATCGCGTCGGACACCTGCTCGAGCACGTCGTTGGTGGGCTCGGCCATGTCGCCCGGCACGATCACCGAGGCGGCCAGCGCGGGCAGCGGCACGGCCGCGGCGCCGGGGCCGTCCTCGCTGACGGTGAGCAGGTAGAGGTTGCCGAGCACGCCGTCGAGGAACACGGATCCCGACTCGGGGTCCCAGTCCAGCGCGGAGGTGCCGGCCTCGCCGCCCTCGTCCATCGCGGCGATCAGGTCGTCGAGGTCGGGCACGCTCGCGTCGGAGAGCACCGTCTCCAGGGCACCCAGCCAGACGGCGAGGACGTCGTGCGGGGAGCCGCCGGTCAGCGGCGCCAGCTCCTCACCCGCCGTGACGGTGCCCGCCTCCTCGTCGAGGATCTCGACCAGGCCGGCGTCCACGGCCACCCGCCAGGCCTCGCTCGCCAGCGCCGCCGCGTCGTCGCCGCCCAGCCCGAGCTCCCCGGCCGCGGCCGGCAGCTGCTCGTCGACCAGTCCGCCCCCGGCGTCCACGCGCGTGGCGGGCCCGGCCCAGCGGGCGAGCCGGACGGCCCGGGACAGCACCGGCGTGGCCAGCGCGTCACGCGCCAGCTCCGCTTCGGAGGACAGCCGCACCGGCGGCAGGAAGGAGCTGTCTGACATCGGGAGGATCTCCTAGGGCGCCTCGAAGGCCGTTCGGCCGTCTGCACGTCGTAGGACCGCCGAAAAGCCGTCGTACGACTCAGCCACTCAGCCTAGACGGATTTGAGCACATGCCGCCCGGTTCATCTCCCCGCCGGGTGCCGTACATGGCCAGAACCTTGACAAGTGCCGTGACCACACTGGAAATTGACGCGCGTAGAAACTGGGGGGACAAGTGTTCACCGATACTGTCCCGCCGATCACGGTTTCCACGCGAGTCGCCACCGTTTGCAACGCTCCACTCTCGTCCTGGCGCCCACGTACGTCCCCGGAGGGATCCCTTTGCCGAGCAAGTCTTCCGCGCGCCTCGCCGCGCTCACCGTCGCCGCCGTCTGTTCCGCGGCGTCCACCGTCGTCATCGCCTCGCCCGCGCACGCGGAGGCGGTGCGCATCCATGACATCCAGGGCACCACGCGGATGTCCCCGTACGCCGGCCGGCAGGTCACGGACGTGACCGGAATCGTCACCGGCGTCCGCGGCTACGGCTCGTCGCGCGGTTTCTGGATCCAGGACCCGGCCGCGGACGCCGACCCCGCCACCAGCGAGGGCGTCTTCGTCTTCACCAGCTCCACCCCGAAGGTCGCCGTCGGCGACTCGGTGAGCGTCTCGGGCACCGTCTCCGAGTACGTTCCCGGCGGCACGTCCTCCGGCAACCAGGCGCTCACCGAGATCGTCCGGCCGACGGTCACCGTCCTCTCCAGCGGCAACCCGGTCCCGGCCGCCACGGTGATCGACGCACGGTCCGTGCCGAACGCCTACACCCCGGCCGGTGACCCGGCGGCCGGGGGCTCCGTCAACGGCCTGCCGCTGCGGCCGAGGATGTACGCCCTGGACTACTACGAGTCCCTGGAGGGCATGAACGTCCAGGTCGCCGACACGCGTGTCGTCGGGGCCACCGACCCGTACACCGAGCTGTGGGTGACGGTGAAGCCGCGCGAGAACGCCAGCCGGCACGGCGGCGCGGTCTACGGCGCGTACACCGCGCAGAACACCGGCCGGCTCCAGATACAGTCCCTCGGCGCGGTCGCCGACTTCCCGGACGCGAACGTCGGCGACGTGCTCGCCGGCACCACGACCGGCCCACTGGACTACAACCAGTTCGGCGGCTACACCCTCGTCGCGAGCGAGCTCGGCACCCTGAAGCAGGGCGGCCTGGAGCGTGAGACGACCCGCAAGCAGCGGCGCGGCGAGCTGGCGGTGGCGACGTACAACGTCGAGAACCTGGACCCGTCCGACGCCACGTTCGACGCGCACGCCGCCGCGATCGTGAACAACCTGCAGTCGCCCGACATCGTGTCCCTGGAGGAGATCCAGGACAACAACGGCGCGACGAACGACGGCACGGTCGCCGCCGACCTGACGATGGCCAAGCTGATCGACGCGATCGTCGCCGCGGGCGGCCCGGCGTACGAGTGGCGCTCGGTCGACCCGGTGGACAACGCCGACGGCGGGCAGCCGGGCGGCAACATCCGCCAGGCGTTCCTGTTCAACCCCGAGCGGGTGTCCTTCACGGACCGCGCGGGCGGCGACGCGACGACCGCGGTGGGCGTGAAGAAGGTGCGCGGCAAGGCGGCACTGACGGTCTCCCCCGGCCGGATCGACCCGTCCGGCGCGGCCTGGGCGAACAGCCGCAAGCCGCTGGCCGGCGAGTTCGTGTTCCGCGGCGAGACGGTCTTCGTGATCGCCAACCACTTCAACTCCAAGGGCGGCGACCAGGCACTGCACTCGCAGTACCAGCCGCCGGCCCGTGGCTCGGAGACCCAGCGCCACCTCCAGGCCACCGCCGTGAACGCCTTCGTGAAGCAGCTCCTGGACATCCAGAAGAACGCGGACGTCGTCGCGCTCGGCGACATCAACGACTTCGAGTTCTCCGACACGGTGGAGATCCTCGAAGGCGACGGCGAGCTGTGGTCGGCGATCAAGTCGCTGCCCCGGAGCGAGCGTTACTCGTACGTCTACCAGGGCAACAGCCAGACCCTGGACCAGATCCTGGTCAGCCCGTCGATCCGGCGCAGCTGCGACTTCACGTACGACAGCGTGCACATCAACGCCGAGTTCCACGACCAGATCAGCGACCACGACCCGCAGGTGCTGCGGTTCCGCCCGTAACCGGTCGCGCCCTCGTCAGGGCTGGCTGAAGGCCCCGTCCAGCCAGCCCTGCCAGGCGGCCTCGTCCGCCTTGGCGTCGGCGCCCGGGGCGAAGTCGTGCACGGACATGCCGAGGACGTGCCCCCAGTGGTTGCGCCCGAAGAAGCGGAGCATCGCGTCGTCGGTGCGCAGACCGATGAAGTACGGGTTGCGGAAGTCGAGGACGGCATCGAGGAGTTGGCCCTCGGGCCCGCGCACCTGGACCCGCCCGCCCACGGTGGCGTCGTCCGCCAGCCCGAGCGCCCGACCGACCGCGGCAAGGGCGTCGGGGGCGCCGGACGCCTCGGGTCCGTCGAAGGTGGCGAAGGCGGTGACCGGCCGGCCGCCGAACGCCGTGAGGTACTCGCGCAGGGTGTGCAGGTAGAACTCGGTGTGCTTGCTCGCGCCGTCGTACTGGTTGTCCCAGTCGTCGACGAAGATCCCGCTGTGCACGTACCGCACCCACGCCCGCCGGCCGCCGTCGCGCGGCTCGACGGTGTAGTCGAGCTGGTTGAGGGTCTGCTCGGAGATCCCCTCGACGTCCTCGACACGGTTGGCGTACCGGTGCGGCGGGTCCCAGACGACGACCTCGGACCCGAAGGGGCCCTTGCCGCCCTCGCGCGGCTCGGGCGCCTCCATCGGCCACAGCCAGCCACCGGTACCGGCGGTGAGGGCCTCCCACACCTGCTCGGGTGTGGCGTCGACCTCGAACTCCCGGGCGATCTCGAATTCCTTGGACATGGTGTCTCCTGGGTGGCGGCGGTACCGGCGGTACCGGTGGTCCTAGCTGTCGATTTCCGGTGCGGATGGCTGGGGCTTGACCGTGGGATGGACGGCCACGACGATCCGGTGGGCCCGGCCGCCCTCCGCGTCCGGGGCGTCGTACTTCTGGATCAGCGCGGTCACGCCCGCCGTCAGCTCCTCGACGAAGGCCGCCCGGTCGGCGGCCGAGGCGAACCGCACCTCGCCGTCGAGCGCGTACGTCGCCAGCCGCTTGCGGGCCTTGGCCGCGCCCGTGATCAGCGTGCCGACGTCCCGTACGAGCCGCGCGCCGAGCGCGAGCAGCCAGCGCGCGGACAGCTGGTCGCGGAAGCGGTCCGGGTCGGGCTGCACGGCGGCCGACGCCAGCGGCGAGATCACGTACGAGGCAGCGGTCGCCCGCATCAGCCGCTCGGTGACGTTGCCCTTGCGGCGCTCCCCCGCGAGCTCGACCAGGCCGTGCCGCTCCAGCGTCCTGAGGTGGTAGTTCACCTTCTGCCTGGGCAGCCCCACCTGGCCTGCCAGCATCGCGGCCGAGGCAGGGCCGTCGGCGAGCCGGGCGAGCAGCGCGGCCCGGACGGGGTCCAGACAGACGGCTGCGGCCTCGGGGTCCTCGATCACTGTCACGTCCAGCATGGGACCACCGTCTCACCGAAAACTCTTTTTGTCCAGACGGCTGGAGTTGTCGGTACGGGGTTTCGGGGATCGGGAGTCGGCGTCCGGGGCGGGGTGCGGGGGCCGCGCGTGCCGCACACGAAAGGCCGGCCGGTGTCTCCACCGGCCGGCCTTTCGCCCTCGCCCCCGCACCGGGGCGGCGCCCTTCCACCGCCACTCGGGCGGCGCCCTTCCACCGCGACTCGGGCGGCGCCCTTACGCCGCCTACCGCCCGCCGTGCCGCCGCCGCAGAACCGCCGCCGCGACGACCACCGCACCGGCCGCCGCGCCCGCGGCCAGCCCGGGGTGCCGCAGCCCGGCCAGGACGACCGTACGCACCGGCTGCGGAACGGCAGCGTGCTCGACGGCCTCGGTCGCCTTCGCGGCCCTGCCCTGCACCGCGTGGTTCGCCTTCGCCGCCTTGCCCTGCACCGCGTGGTTCGCCTTCGCCGCCTTGCCCTGCACCGTGTGAGTGGCCTCGGCGGCCTTGCCCTGGACGGCGTGACCGGCCTGGGCGGCGCTGCTGCGCAGCTGGACGGTCATCGCGCCGGCCTTGTCCTTCAGGTCGGCGGCGCGCGCCTTGGCCCGCCCCTTGACGTCCGCCTTGGCCGCCAGCTCCTCGACCGTGTCGCCGAGTTGGCTGCGGGTCTGCGCTATCTGCCGGCGCAGCTCGTCGGGCCCCTTGGCGCCGGTACCCTGCGTCGTCCTGTCTGTCATCGATGTGCCCTTTCCTTGATCTCCTCGACATCGGCCCTGACGCTGCCGAGGGTCTCCTCGGGCGTGGGGGGTGCCGCCCTGCGCAGCTGTGCGCGGCCGGTCGCGGCCAGTAGCCCGGCGAGCGCGAAGAGCACGGCCGTGACGATCAGAGCCGCGGCCCAGACGGGCAGCGTCAGCGAGAGTGCGGCGATGGCCGTGGCGGCGAGCGCGAGCAGCCCGGCGTAGGCGATGGCGCCCGCGGCGCCGAGGAGCCCGCCGCCGCGGCCGGCGCGGCGGCCCTTGGCCGCCAGCTCCTCCTTGGCGAGGCTCACTTCCTGCCGCACGAGTTGGGACAGCTGTTCGGTTGCCTGGCCGACGAGTTCGCCCACCGAGTGGTGCTCCTCGGTCGTGGGCTTGGCGTCCGGGATCCCGGTCACGGCATTCCGCCTCCTCTCGGTTCGGAACACCCGGGTACCCGCACCGACCCTCCCTACCCCTTCGCCGCACCCCGCCCCCGGGCCGCCCCGGCCGACTCCGGAACCGGTCGAGGCGGACCTGCAACAGCGCCGCCTCGGCGACGAGTTCGCCTACGCCGAGACCGGCGGCCGTCAGCCCCGGCTCAGCTCGCCCGGCCGATGATCGTCCGGGCGCCCCGGAGCCCGGACCCCGCCCCGGCGACCGTCCACAGCCGCTCCCCCGGCCGGCCGCCGACGAGAGGCCGGGCGAAGGAGCGAGGCAGACGGACGTACGGCCACGCAGGCAGCCCGTACCGGGAGGGGCCGGGGCCGACGGCACCGCGCGCACCCGTTGGCGGGGGGGGGGGGGGGGGGGGGGGGGGGGGGGGGGGGGGGGGCGGGGGGCGGGCGCCGCCCGCCCCCCCCCCCCCGGGGGGGGCGGCCCCCCCCCCCCGCCCCCCCCCCCCCCCCCCCCCCCCCCCCCCCCCCACCCCGCCTCACACAAACAACGCTTACGGATACATCGTAGAAAATTTAAGTGGAGCTACACGGTCAAGCGGCCGACACTACTCCCATGACGAACCCCTCCCCTGCCCCACGGCCCTTCGGCCGCACCCTGTGCGCGATGGTCACGCCCTTCACCGAGGCCGGGGCGCTCGACCTGGACGGCGCACAGCGGCTCGCCGACCGCCTGGTGGCACGGGGCTGCGACGGGCTGGTGCTCAACGGCACGACGGGCGAGTCGCCGACCACGTCCGACGCCGAGAAGGCGGCGCTCGTCCGGGCGGTCCGGGAGGCGGTCGGGGACCGCGCGTCCGTCGTCGCGGGCGTCGGAACCTCCGACACCCGCCACACGATCGACCTCACCCTGCAGGCCGAGCAGGCGGGCGCCGACGGCGTCCTGGTCGTCACCCCGTACTACAACCGGCCACCGCAGGACGCCGTGGAGGCCCACTTCCGCGACGTCGCGGACGCGTCCGGCCTGCCCCTCGCGCTCTACGACATCCCGGCCCGCACCGGCACCCGCATCGAGCCGGAGACGCTGATCCGGCTCGCGGAGCACCCCCGCATCGTGGCCGTCAAGGACTGCTCCTACGACTTCCTGGGCACCCAGAAGGTCCTGTCCCGCACGAACCTCGCGTACTACGCGGGCTGCGACGAGCACATCCTCGCCCTGTACGCCGTGGGCGCTGCGGGCTGCGTCAGCACGGTGGCGAACGTGATCCCCCGGTACGTCGACTCGGTACTCACCGCCTTCGACGCGGGCGACACGTCGGGAGCGGCCCGCCGCCAGCGGCAGGCCACGCCACTCGTCGAGGCGATGATGGCCGCCGGCCTCCCCGGCACGGTCACCGCCAAGGCACTGCTGACGGCCCTCGGCCTGCCCTCCGGCCCGGTCCGTCCACCCCTGCGGGCTGCCGGCCCCGACGCCACGGACCGCTTGCTGGCGGCGTACGGGCAAGTGACGACGGCCGACGAAGAGGTCGTTGCCGAGGACCTGGTGGCGGCCGAGGAACTGGTGGCAGCCGAGGACCGCACGCCGCACGCGCGGCGACGACCCCGGTGACCGCGAAGGCCCGGGGCCCCGCCGCACGCCATGTCTCCATGGCCTCCACGCGGCAGGGGCCCCCGGCCCCGGCTTTCACGGCGCGGACGGTTCAGGACGCGCCGTTCTCCGTCGTCCGCTCGCTGCCGATCAGCCGGAAGTGCTCCAGCACGTCCTCCGCGGGATCGTCGACCTGGCCCAGGTTGACCAGGCCGATCCGCGGACCGTTGTGCGAGGCCGTGTTGGTCTCGTCGGCGTGCGCGACGCCCGCCGGAAGCCAGCACACCGTCGCGGCGGCCACCACACCGGCCAGCCGGCTCGCCGTGATCTTCGCCCGCTCGTTCGTCATTGCTCAGTCCTCGTCTCACCGTTGCGGCATCCGGACGGACACCGGGTCCACCGGATTCATCTGCCGGGAGCCACCCGAGGTAACGGAGGGTAATCCTTTTAAGTGATCGTTCCGATCGACGGCGGGCGCCGGTGGCGGCTGTTCCGTATCGGATCAGGGCTGGATGATGCCGGCGCTGTCGCGGACGAAGACGGCTCGGGTGTCCGCAGGGCTGTACCGCTCCGTGAACTCGAACTCCCCGGCCGTACCCGCCGCCGGGGAGTCAGGTGGCTCGACGTACAGGACGTAGGTCTTGGCCGTGTCGGACTCACTTTCCAGTTGCAGCCACCCGGTGCAGCCCGCCGCGGGAAACGTACCCGTCGCCCTGACCGTGACCTCGCTGTCCGAGCGCGTGACGGTGAACTGCGCCGTACCGAGCTCGAGGCGCTTGAGGCCACTGTCCTTCCACCGTCTGAAGAGATCGATCCACTCCTGCGGCCACGGGCCGCCGGACGAAACCGGCGGCATGTTCGCCGCTTCCAGACGCTCCAGGATCTCGTCCGCGTGGGCGACCACGTCCTCGTACGTCCACAGGTTCATGGCGGCAGCCATGTGGGCGCGGTCCGTCGGCCGGAACATGGGGCGGATGTGAAGCTCGTACACCGGCGTGCGCATCTGGGAGTACACCTCCGTGAGGACGTCCTTCAGCTCGACTTCGCCGAGAGGGTGCACATCACCCCGCACAGGGATCCTCAGTGCGCCCGCCAGTCTAGATTCGGCCCGGGGTGTCCGCATCAGCGGTGCCGCGGTGCCCCGTTCGTCACGGCTCGGCGTCGCCCGGCGGCAAAGAGGGCTCTCGACAGCACACGAACGCCCTCCCCGGCCGTCCTCGGGCCGTGGGAGGGCGCTCGGCGATGAGATCCGACGCCGACCGACTGCCGACGGCTCAGCAGCGGGTCAGGACATCGGCCGACGCTCAGTTGTGGCTGTGCAGTACGTCGTTCAGGCCGCCCCACTCCGCGTTGTTCGGGCGGGCCTCGACCGTGCCGGTGACGGAGTTGCGGCGGAAGAGGACGTGGGAGGCGCCGGAGAGTTCACGGGCCTTGACGATCTGGCCGTCGGGCAGGGTGACGCGGGTGCCGGCGGTGAGGTAGAGGCCGGCCTCGACCACGCATTCGTCGCCGAGCGCGATGCCGACGCCCGCCTCCGCGCCGACGAGGGACCGCTCGCCGATCGCGACCCGCTCCTTGCCGCCGCCGGACAGCATGCCCATGGTGGAGGCACCGCCGCCGATGTCGGAGCCGTCGCCGACGACGACGCCCTGCGAGATCCGGCCCTCGACCATGGAGGTGCCGAGGGTGCCGGCGTTGAAGTTGACGAAGCCCTCGTGCATGACGGTGGTGCCCGCGGCGAGGTGGGCGCCCAGACGGACGCGGTCGGCGTCGGCGATACGGACGCCGGCCGGGGCCACGTAGTCGGTCATGCGCGGGAACTTGTCGACACCGAACACGCTCAGGTGCAGGCCCCGGGCGCGGGCGGCGAGCCGGACGGTCTCCAGGGTGCCGACGGCGACCGGGCCGAGGGAGGTCCAGGCGACGTTGGCGAGCAGGCCGAAGACGCCGTCCAGGTTCGCCTCGTTGGGCTTGACCAGACGGTGCGAGAGCAGGTGCAGGCGCAGGTACGCGTCGTGGGTGTCGAGCGGCTTGTCCTCGACCGAGGAGATGACCGTCCGGACCGCCACGACCTCCACGCCGCGCACCTCGTCCTTGCCCAGGGCCGCGACGCCGTGCTCACCGAGCAGCTCGGCGGTGCGCGCCGCGTCGAGGCGCTCGGTACCGGCCGGGCCGGGCTCTGCGGCCACCTCGGGCGCGGGGAACCAGGTGTCGAGGACAGTGCCGTCGGCGGCGATCGTGGCAAGGCCGGCGGCCACGGCGCCGGTGGTGCGAGGAGCAGTCGTGTCGGTCATGAGGGCAACCTAACCGGCGGGGGGCCAAGGATGCGAACCAGCGGCGGGATGTCTCAGGTGGCGGGCGGGGCGGCGCCCGCCACGGGACGCAGGACCCGCGCCAGCACCTCCCGGGCCCACTCCTCGTCGTAGGCCACCCCCGTCAGCAGCACCTGCAGGCAGATGCCGTCCATCAGCGCCAGCAACGCCCGCGCGCTCGCCGGATCCGTGCGGCGGGCGAGGTGGACGCCGAGCTCCTCCGCCCACTCCGCGGCCACCGGTCCGAGCGCCGGGCGGCGCAGCGCGGCGAGGTACAGCTCGTACTCCAGCTCCACCCCCGTGCGGTCGCCCGCGAGCCACTCCCCGAGGAGGGCGGCCAGCTCGGCCGGCAGGTCGGCCCGCGGATCGGTCAGCGCCTCGTGTCCGGCGACCAGCTTGGAGAAGCCCTCGTTCGCCTGCCGCAGCGCCGCGACCAGCAGGTCGTCGAGGGTCTTGAAGTGGTACGTCGTCGAACCGAGCGGCACATCGGCCTCCGCCGCGACGGACCGGTGGCTGAGCCCGGCGATCCCCTTGGCGCCGGCCACCCGGATCGCCGCGTCGATGATCCGCTGCCGCCGCTCGGGGTCGTACCGCCGGCCCATCAGTGCCCCCCGCCCAGGTTGAGCACCACGACGCCCGCCACGATCAGCGCGATCCCGGCGGCCTTGGCCACGCTCATCCCCTCCCCCAGGAACAGCATCCCGATCACCGCGATCGCCGCGGTGCCGACGCCGGCCCAGATCGCGTAGGCCGTGCCGACGGAAACCGTCTTCAGGGTCTGTGCCAGCAACGCGAACGCGACCACATACCCGAGGGCGGTGATCAGCGACGGTCCCAGCCTGGTGAAGCCGTGGCTGTACTTCATCGCGGTGGTGGCGGCCACCTCGGCGGCTATGGCCCCGGCGAGCAGAAGGAATCCCATGTGTACGAGGGTACCCAGCGTTATGTACACCCGTACATAAAGCAGGGCGTAAAAGTGGCCCCCGGCGGTGCGCCGGGGGCCACTGAAGAAGCCCGCGAGGGCGACCTCAGACGTTGAAGCCGAGCGCGCGCAGCTGGTCGCGCCCATCGTCCGTGATCTTGTCCGGACCCCACGGCGGCATCCACACCCAGTTGATCCGCAGCTCGCTGACGAGGCCGTCCGTGGCGGACTTGGCCTGGTCCTCGATGACGTCGGTCAGCGGGCAGGCCGCCGAGGTCAGGGTCATGTCGACGGTCGCCACGTTGGAGTCGTCCACGTGGATGCCGTAGATCAGGCCGAGGTTGACGACGTCGATGCCCAGCTCGGGGTCGACGACGTCCATCAGGGCCTCGCGGAGCTCCTCCTCCGAGGCCGGTTTCATCTCCACGGTCTCGCTCATGCCGTCTTCCTTTCGGCGTCGGCGCCGTCACCCAGCGCCTGGGCCGTCGCGTCCTTCCACGCCATCCAGCTCAGGAGGGCGCACTTGACCCGGGCCGGGTACTTGGAGACACCCGCGAACGCGACCGCGTCCTCCAGGATGTCCTCCATCGCGTCGTCCGGCTCGAGCTTCCCCTTGGACTGCATCAGCTCCAGGAAGGTCGCCTGGATCCGCTGCGCCTCGGCAAGTTCCTTGCCGACGAGGAGTTCGTTCAGTACGGAGGCCGAGGCCTGGCTGATCGAGCAGCCCTGGCCCTCGTACGAAACGTCGTTGATGGTCGTGCCCTCGTACTTCACCCGCAGCGTGATCTCGTCGCCGCAGGTCGGGTTCACATGGTGCACCTCGGCATCGCCGTCCCGCAGACCACGCCCGTGAGGGTTCTTGTAGTGGTCCAGGATGACTTCCTGGTACATGGAATCCAGTTTCACCGTTTCAGCACGCCCCTCAGCCGAAGAAGTTCCGTACGTGCTCCAGGCCGTCGACCAGTGCGTCGATCTCGGCCGGCGTGGAGTACAGATAGAACGACGCTCGCGTGGTCGCAGGAATTCCGTAGCGGAGGCAGACGGGCCGGGCGCAGTGGTGGCCCACGCGGACCGCGATGCCCTGCTCGTCCAGCACCTGGCCCACGTCGTGCGGGTGGATGTCACCGAGCGTGAAGGAGATTGCGGCGCCGCGCTCCTCGGCCGTGGTGGGGCCGATGATGCGCAGGTCGGGGAACTCGGCCAGGCGCTTGACCGCGTACTCGGTGAGCGCGTGCTCGTGCGCGAGGATCTTGTCCATGCCGATCGCGTTGAGATAGTCGATCGCCGCGCCGAGGCCGACCGCCTGCGCGATCGGCGGGGTGCCCGCCTCGAACTTGTGCGGGGCGGGGGCGTACGTCGACGAGTGCATCGACACGGTCTCGATCATCTCGCCGCCGCCGAGGAACGGAGGCAGGTCCTCCAGCAGTTCCTGGCGGCCCCACAGCACGCCGATGCCGGTCGGGCCGCACATCTTGTGGCCGGTGAAGGCCACGAAGTCGGCCTGGAGGGCCTGTACGTCCAGCGGCATGTGCGGCGCGGCCTGCGAGGCGTCGACGCACACCAGCGCGCCCACTTCCTGCGCACGGCGCACTATCGCCTCGACGGGGTTGAAGGTGCCCAGGATGTTGGAGACGAGCACGAAGGAGACGATCTTCGTCTTCTCCGTGATGATCTCGTCGATGTTGGACAGGTCGAGCCGGCCGTCGTCGGTGAGGCCGAACCACTTCAGCTTCGCGCCCGTGCGCTGCGACAGCAGCTGCCACGGCACGATGTTGGAGTGGTGCTCCATCTCCGTGATGACGATCTCGGTCTCGGAGTCCACCCGGTAGGGCTCGTCGGCCCAGCCCAGCATGTTCGCCACGAGGTTGAGGGACTCCGAGGCGTTCTTGGTGAAGATCACCTCGTCGCGCGAGGGGGCGTTGACGAACTCCGCGACCTTGTCGCGCGCACCCTCGTACAGCGCCGTGGCCTCCTCGGCGAGCACATGCACACCGCGGTGGACGTTGGCGTTGTAGCGCTCGTAGTACTCACTGAGGGCGTCCAGCACCTGGCGCGGCTTCTGCGAGGTCGCCGCGTTGTCCAGGTACACGAGCTTCCGGCCGTCGTGGATCTGTCGGTCCAGGACGGGGAAGTCCTTGCGGAGCGCCTCGGTGTCGAGGAGGCCCGGCAGCTGTGTCACGCGGATACGCCACCCTTCGTGTCGACTCCGTCGAGCTTGGCATATGCCTCGTAACCCTCGTTCTCCAGCTTGTCGGCGAGCTCGGCGCCGCCGGACTCGACGATGCGGCCGGCCGAGAACACGTGGACGAAGTCGGGCTTGATGTAGCGCAGGATGCGCGTGTAGTGGGTGATCAGCAGGGTGCCGACCTCGCCGGTCTCACGGACGCGGTTGACCCCCTCGGAGACGACGCGCAGCGCGTCGACGTCCAGACCGGAGTCGGTCTCGTCGAGGATCGCGACCTTCGGCTTGAGCAGCTCCAGCTGCAGGATCTCGTGGCGCTTCTTCTCACCGCCGGAGAAGCCCTCGTTGACGTTGCGCTCGGCGAAGGCGGGGTCGATGTGGAGACGCTCCATGGCCTCCTTGACCTCCTTCACCCAGGTGCGCAGCTTGGGGGCCTCGCCGCGGATCGCGGTGGCGGAGGTGCGCAGGAAGTTGGAGACCGAGACGCCGGGGACCTCGACCGGGTACTGCATCGCGAGGAACAGGCCGGCGCGGGCCCGCTCGTCGACGGACATCTCCAAAACGTCCTCGCCGTCGAGGGTGACGGTGCCGCCGGTGATCGTGTACTTCGGGTGACCCGCGAGCGAGTAGGCGAGCGTCGACTTGCCGGAGCCGTTGGGGCCCATGATGGCGTGCGTCTCGCCCTGCTTCACGGTGAGGTCGACGCCCTTGAGGATCTCCTTCGTGGCGTTGTCGGCCTCGACGGTGACGTGCAGGTCTCGGATTTCAAGCGTTGCCATGGGTGCCTCAGGACTCCTGGGTGAGGGAGACGAGCACGTCGTCCCCTTCGATCTTTACGGGGTATACGGGGACGGGGCGCGTCGCGGGGAGGCCGGACGGCTTGCCGGTGCGCAGGTCGAAGGACGATCCGTGCAGCCAGCACTCGATCTGGCAGTCCTCGACCTCGCCCTCGGACAGCGAGACGTTCGCGTGGGAGCAGATGTCGTGGATCGCGAACACCTCGCCCTCGGTGTGCACGAGGGACACCGGCGTGCCGTCGAGTTCCACCCGCTTGGGGGTGTCCTCCTCCAGCTCGCTCAGCGCGCACGCGCGTACGAAGGTGGTCATCCGACCGCCGCCTCCAGCTCCTCCTCGATCTTGGCGAGCAGCCGCTCCTCGATGTCCGGGACACCGATCTGCTGGACCAGCTCGGCGAAGAAGCCGCGGACCACCAGCCGGCGGGCCTCGTACTCCGGGATGCCGCGGGCCATCAGGTAGAACAGCTGCTCGTCGTCGAAGCGGCCGGTGGCGGAGGCGTGACCGGCGCCGACGATCTCGCCGGTCTCGATCTCCAGGTTCGGCACCGAGTCGACCCGCGAACCGTCCGTGAGGACCAGGTTGCGGTTCATCTCGTAGGTGTCCGTGCCCTCGGCCCTGGCCTCGATCAGCACGTCGCCGATCCACACGGCGTGCGCCTCGTCGCCCTGCAGCGCGCCCTTGTAGGCCACGTTCGACTTGCAGTGCGGGGTGTTGTGCGTGACCAGCAGGCGGTGCTCCTGGTGCTGCCCGGCGTCCGTGAAGTACAGGCCGTACAGCTCGGCCTCGCCGCCGGTGCCCGCGTAGGTGACGCGCGGGTGCAGGCGTACGAGGTCGCCGCCGAAGGTGACGACGACGGACTTGAAGGAGGCGTCGCGGCCGACGAGAGCGTTGTGCTGGGCCACGTGCACGGCCTTGTCGTCCCAGTCCTGGACGGAGACGACGGTCAGCTTGGCGCCGTCGCCCAGGATGTAGTCGACGTTGCCGGCGAGCACGGCGTCACCGGTGTGGTCGATGACGACCACGGCCTCGGCGAAGGCTCCCAGCTCGACGACCTGGTGGCCGTAGGCGACCCCGCCCTCGCCGTGCACGGCGATGCGGATCGGCTCGGTGAGGACCGTGTCCTTGGGGACGGTGACGACCCCGGCCTTCTCGAAGGCCGAGTACGCCTGGGCGGCGACGCGGTCCACCGGTGTGCCGGACTTGCCGAGCCGCGCGTCGTCGCGGCCCACGGTCTCGACGACGACGCCCGCGGGGGCCTCGACCTCGACCTTGACGCCCTCGCCGGTGGCGACGGCGGTGCCGTCGTGCAGCCCGCGCAGGCGCTCCAGCGGGGTGAACCGCCACTCCTCCTCACGGCCGTGCGGGACCGGGAAGTCCGCCACGTCGAAGGAGGGCGGCGCGCTCATGCGCGAGACGACGGTCGACTCCGCGGCGACCGCGATCGAGCCGGCGGTGGTCGAACCCACCGGGATGTTCTGGGCCTCAGCCATGGCTGTCGGTCTGCTCTCTTTCCTGCGTTTGCGATCCTCGGCCCGCCCCGGGGGCGGGCCGCCTGCTGCCGTACCGGATGGCGGGCCTCAGCCGACCGCGCCTTCCATCTGCAGCTCGATCAGCCGGTTGAGCTCCAGGGCGTACTCCATGGGCAGCTCCTTGGCGATCGGCTCGACGAAGCCGCGCACGATCATCGCCATCGCCTCGAACTCGCTCAGACCGCGGCTCATCAGGTAGAAGAGCTGGTCCTCGGAGACCTTGGAGACGGTCGCCTCGTGGCCCATGGACACGTCGTCCTCGCGGACGTCCACGTACGGGTAGGTGTCCGAGCGGGAGATGGTGTCGACGAGCAGAGCGTCGCACAGCACGTTCGACTTGGCGCCCGGGGCGCCCTCGCCGATCTCGATCAGACCGCGGTAGGACGTACGGCCACCGCCGCGCGCAACCGACTTGGAGACGATGTTGGACGAGGTGTTCGGCGCCATGTGGACCATCTTGGCGCCGGCGTCCTGGTGCTGGCCCTCGCCCGCGAAGGCGATGGACAGGGTCTCGCCCTTGGCGTGCTCGCCCATCAGGTAGACGGCCGGGTACTTCATCGTCACCTTGGAGCCGATGTTGCCGTCGATCCACTCCATGGTCGCGCCCTCGTAGGCGACGGCGCGCTTGGTGACCAGGTTGTAGACGTTGTTCGACCAGTTCTGGATGGTCGTGTAGCGGCAGCGGGCGTTCTTCTTGACGATGATCTCGACGACCGCGGAGTGCAGCGAGTCCGACTTGTAGATCGGGGCGGTGCAGCCCTCGACGTAGTGCACGTAGGCACCCTCGTCGACGATGATCAGGGTCCGCTCGAACTGGCCCATGTTCTCGGTGTTGATCCGGAAGTAGGCCTGGAGCGGGATCTCGACGTGCACGCCCGGCGGCACGTAGATGAAGGAGCCGCCGGACCACACGGCGGTGTTCAGCGACGCGAACTTGTTGTCACCGACCGGGATGACGGTCCCGAAGTACTCCTTGAAGAGCTCCGGGTGCTCCTTCAGGGCGGTGTCGGTGTCGAGGAAGATGACGCCCTGCTCCTCCAGGTCCTCACGGATCTGGTGGTAGACGACCTCCGACTCGTACTGGGCCGCGACACCGGCGACGAGGCGCTGCTTCTCCGCCTCCGGGATGCCGAGCTTGTCGTACGTGTTCTTGATGTCCTCGGGCAGGTCCTCCCAGGACTCCGCCTGCTTCTCCGTGGAGCGCAC
This sequence comes from Streptomyces sp. NPDC047706, assembly GCF_043204795.1. Taxonomy (NCBI): domain Bacteria; kingdom Bacillati; phylum Actinomycetota; class Actinomycetes; order Kitasatosporales; family Streptomycetaceae; genus Streptomyces; species Streptomyces sp. NPDC047706. The sequence continues at coordinate 125,763 of NZ_JBIDCW010000021.1, forward strand.
GAAGTACTTGATGTTGTCGAAGTCGATGCCCGACAGGTCCGAGCCCCAGTTCGGCATGGGCTTCTTCTCGAAGAGCTTCAGGCCCTTGAGGCGGAGCTTGGTCATCCACTCCGGCTCGGACTTCTTGCCCGAGATGTCGCGGACGACGGCCTCGCTCAGGCCGCGCTTCGCTGCGGCACCGGCCACGTCGGAGTCGGCCCAGCCGTATTCGTACTTGCCCAGGCCCTCGAGTTCGGGGTGGGCAGTCTCCGTGGGGAGAGTCATGCGGGGTTCCTCCCGGCCGTGCTTGCAGTGTCGTGGGTCTTGGAAGTCTTGGGAACGAACGTCGTGCAGACACCGTCGCCGTGCGCGATGGTGGCCAGCCGCTGGACGTGTGTACCGAGCAGCTCGGCGAAGATCTCCGTCTCGGCCTCGCACAGCTGCGGGAACTGCTCGGCGACGTGGGCGACCGGGCAGTGGTGCTGGCACAGTTGCTCGCCGGTGGGCGCGCTGCGCGCCGTAGCAGCGTACCCGTCCACGCTCAGGGCCCTGGCCAGCGCTTCGGTGCGTTTCTCGGGCCCGGCCGCCTCGACCGCCTGGCGGTACGCGCGCGCCTGGGCGGCGATCCGGGCGCGGGCGAAGGCGGCGACCGCCTCGCTGCCGCCCTCCCGTTCGGCGATCCAGCGCAGCGCGTCGGCGGCGAGCTTGTCGTAGGACTGGTCGAAGGCGTCGCGGCCGCAGTCGGTCAGGGCGAACACCTTGGCGGGACGGCCGCGCGTGCGCGCCCCGTAGACGCGCTGCTCGCGCGCCTCGACCACGTCGTCGGCGACCAGCGCGTCCAGGTGCCTGCGTACGGCCGCCTGGGTGAGTCCGAGCCGTCCGGCGAGTTCGGCGACGGTCGACGGGCCGTGGTCCAGGATGGATCGCGCGACCCGGTTGCGCGTCGAGCGCTCTCCAGTCGCGAACTCCTCCTGAGGGGCCCCCGTGGGGGTCTCCCGAGCCTCGCCGACGTTTTTCACAACGCCATTGTTGCGTAATTCCTCCGACCCTGACAAGCGCCGCCCGATCCGGCGGACGGTGCCCTGCGTCACTTAGGCATACCTAAGCTGACCTGCGGAAACGATCTTTGATCGATCACGTCACGCGCGGTTCGCCGGCTCGCCTGGCCCCCGTCCGAACACCCGAAATGGTGCCCGCACCCCCTCCGACCGGGCCTCTTGCGCGGCGCGCGACCCCGGCCCGTGAAGGGGAGCGGCCGGCGTCCGGTCGCCCCCGCCGAATGACGCGGGGCCCTCAGCGAGCGGTGGCCCGCGGCGCACCGGCCCCGTCCGGAGGAGTTCCCGCACCCGCCCGTCCGGGTGACCGGACACGTACCTAGACTCTGGACCCATGCGAAGTGAGCCCGTGGTCCAGGTGCAGGCCCTGGTGAAGCGGTACGGCGACCGGACCGCGGTGAACGGCCTCGACCTCAGGGCCGGGGCGGGCGTCACCGCCGTGCTCGGGCCCAACGGGGCGGGCAAGACGACCACGGTCGAGACCTGCGAGGGATACCGCAGGCCGGACTCCGGAACGGTGCGCGTCCTGGGCCTCGACCCGGTACGGCAGTCCCGCGAGCTGCGGCCGCGGATCGGCGTCATGCTCCAGTCCGGCGGCGTCTACTCAGGCGCCCGCGCCGACGAGATGCTCCGGCATGTGGCCCGGCTGCACGCGCATCCGCTGGACGTGGACGCCCTGATCGAACGCCTCGGCCTCGGCGGCTGCGGCCGCACGGGCTACCGCCGCCTCTCCGGCGGCCAGCAGCAGCGGCTTGCGCTGGCCATGGCCGTCGTGGGCCGCCCGGAGCTGGTGTTCCTGGACGAGCCGACCGCGGGCCTCGACCCGCAGGCGCGCCGGGCCACCTGGGACCTCGTCCGGGACCTGCGCGCCGACGGGGTCTGCGTGATCCTCACGACCCACTACATGGACGAGGCCGAGCAGCTCGCCGACGACGTCGCGATCATCGACGGGGGCCGGGTCATCGCCCAGGGCTCCCCCGAGGCGCTCTGCCGCGGCGGCGCCGAGAACACCCTGCGCTTCACCGGCCGGCCCGGCCTCGACGTCGGCTCCCTGCTCAAGGCGCTCCCAGCCAACTGCGCGGCCGTCGAGCTGACGCCGGGCGCGTACCGGGTCGTCGGCAAGGTCGACCCGCAGCTGCTGGCGACGGTGACGTCGTGGTGCGCCCAGCACGGGGTGATGCCGGACCGGATCTCGGTGGAACGGCACACCCTCGAAGACGTCTTCCTCGAGCTCACGGGCAAGGAGCTGCGGTCATGACCAGCGCCGGTACCTACGTTCCGAGGCCCGGTGCCGCCCCGCTCCCCCGCATGATCGCGGCGCAGGCGGCGCTGGAGACGAAGATGCTGCTGCGCAACGGCGAGCAGCTGCTGCTGACAGTGATCATCCCGACGCTGCTGCTGGCGCTCTTCAGCACCGTCGACGTCGTCGACACCGGCGAGGGCAAGGCCGTCGACTTCCTCGCACCCGGCATCCTCGCGCTCGCCGTGATGTCGACGGCCTTCACCGGCCAGGCCATCGCGACGGGCTTCGAACGCCGGTACGGCGTACTGAAGCGGCTGGCGTCCTCCCCGCTCCCCCGCTGGGGCCTGATGACCGCGAAGACCGTGTCCGTGCTGGTCGTCGAGGTGCTCCAGGTGATCCTGGTGACGGTGATCGCCCTCGCCCTGGGCTGGTCCCCGCAGGGCAACCCGTTCGCCGTCCTGCTCCTGCTGGTCCTCGGCACGGCCGCCTTCTCCGGCCTCGGTCTGCTGATGGCGGGCACGCTCAAGGCGGAGGCGACGCTGGCCGCGGCGAACCTGGTCTTCCTGCTGCTGCTGGTCGGCGGGGGCGTCGTCGTCCCGCTGGACAAGTTCCCCGAGGCCGCGCAGAGCGTGCTCGGGCTGCTGCCCATCGCCGCGCTGTCGGACGGCCTTCGGGACGTGCTCCGGCACGGGGCGGCGATGCCGTGGGGCGACCTGGGGATCCTGGCCGGCTGGTCGGTGGTGGGGCTGGCGGCGGCGGGCCGCTTCTTCCGCTGGGAGTAGCCCGGAGCGGGCCCCTAGTGAAAGCGTGCACAAGCCCGGGCCTACGATGGTCCGCGTGCCGAACGTGACCCGCCCCGCCGCCGCAGCCGCCGTGCGCAACCCGCTCGCCTTCATCGCCGCGCGCTGGACCCCCACCTCCCGGACGGTTCGGCGGGCCGCGCTCGCCGCCCTCGTCATGTCGGTGCTCATCGTGGTCACCGGCGGCGCGGTCCGGCTGACCGGCTCGGGCCTCGGCTGCCCGACCTGGCCCAAGTGCACGGCCGACTCCCTGACCACGACCCGCGAGATGGGTCTGCACGGCGTGATCGAGTTCGGCAACCGCATGCTGACGTACGTGCTGTGCGCGGCCGTCGGCTGGGCGATCATCGCGGCCCGCGCGCAGAAGCCGTGGCGCCGGAGCCTGACGCGGCTGGGCTGGGCGCAGTTCTGGGTCGTCATGAGCAACGCCGTGCTCGGCGGCATCGTGGTCCTGGTCGGCCTCAACCCGTACACGGTCGCGGCCCACTTCCTCGCCACCACGGCGCTCATCACGGTGGCGGCGGTGATGTGGCAGCGCACCCGGGAGGGCGACGGGGCGCCGCGCCCGCTGGTCGGCACGGCCGTGCGGCAGCTGATGTGGTGCCTGATCGCCGCGAGCGTCCTGCTGATCGCGGTCGGCACGGTGGTCACCGGCGCCGGCCCGCACGCGGGCGACTCCAGCGACGTACCGCGCATGCCGGTGGACTGGGAGACCGTCAGCAAGGTGCACGCCGTCCTGGCGTGGATCGTGGTGACGCTGACCTTCGCGCTGTGGTTCGTCCTCAAGGCCGTCGACGCCCCGCGCGGCCCGCTGAACCGCACCCGCGACCTGTTCCTGGTGCTGCTCGCGCAGGGCGTCATCGGCTACGTCCAGTACTTCACCGACCTGCCCGAGCTTCTGGTCGGGCTGCACATGCTGGGCTCCTGCCTGGTGTGGATCGCGGTCCTGCGGGTGGCCCTGTCCCTGCGTGAACGCCCGGCGGATCTACCGGCCGAGGCGCCGGCGCCTCAGGAGTACGCGGCCACCGGCGCGTCGATGGCCGGCCCCAGGTAACTCCGCGTCAGCTCGCCCCGCCGCACCGTCCGCTCCGGGGCGGGCGGCGCGGGATTGCCGCACCGCCGCTCGCGGATGTCCTCGACCACCGCCGCGGGCGCTCCGAGGGCGGGCTGCGCGTCCGGTGCCTCCCGTCCGGAGATCAGCCGCCCCTCCCGCAGGGCCACGGTCGCCCAGGCCAAGGTCGTCAGCCCTCCGTCGGCCCAGGCGTCCCGCGTCCACGGCCCTGCCCGGCGCACGGCCGGCGGCCAGAAGCCCCGCTGGTCGCGGACGACGAAGGCGGCGGGCTCCGGCTCCGGCGCGGGCGGGAGCGGCTCCGCCGGCGCCAGGCCGGACAGCACCCGGCCGAAGTCGCGGGTGACAGGGGTCACGGGACGGCGCATCAGCCGACCGTGCGCCCCTGAGACGCGGTCGCCGGGAGCCGCCCGGGGCATCGGGCGGGAGACAGCTGCCGTGCAGCCGGTCCGCCAGGGGCTCGCTGCGCAGCCGGCTGTGCGGCGTCGCGACCCGCCACGCGACACGCGGCGTCACGGGCCCCGGCAGCACCGCGATCGGGTCGAGGTCGCTGCGGCCCTCCTGGTGGTCGCCGCCGGCGAGCGAGCCGTGCGCCCGGACGGCGGCCCGAGCGGCCTGAGTCCGGCGAGGAAACCGTCGAGCAGTTCCCGGGTCGGCCTCCGCCCAGTCCGTGCCGCTCAGTCCAGCCCGTACACCCTGCACGCGTTCCCCGCCGCGATGAGGCCCGCCACCCGCTGGGCGTCCGCCGTCGACCAGGCGCCCTCGGCGACCCAGGTGCCCAGGACGCGCGCCAGTGCCTCACGGAACAGCCGGGCGCCCACCACGTGCAGTTCGGGCAGGCCCTGGGCGCCGCTGGAGAAGAGGATCTTGCCGAAGGGGGCGAGTTCCAGGATCTCGGCGAGCACGGTGGCGGCGCGCGCGCCGGTGCGGACCAGGGCCGCGCCGCAGTCGGCGTAGACGTGCGGGAAGACGCCGGCGAGGTGGGCGGCGTGGCGGTGGTACGGGTAGCCGTGCAGCAGAACCAGGTCGGTGCCGAGGCCCGCCGTCGCACGGACGAAGTCCGTCAGGAGCACCGGGTCGGTGCGGTCGATGCGCAGGCCCGGCTCACCGAGCCCGGCGTGCAGCTGGAGGGGCAGCCCGGAGGCGACGGCGATCCACAGCAGATGCCGTAGCAGCACCGGGTCGCTCAGCTCGCCTCCGACGCGGCGCCCGGCGAGCCAGCGGCCCGCGGCGCCGCGCACCTCACCCGGCCCCGGCGGTTCGGGGGCGAGCGCCAGGCCGTGCCGGACGCCCGCGACCGAGGTGAACGCGACGGCGTGCACGGCGGCCCCGTGCACCGACTCGGCGAGGTTCGCCAGGAACGACTCGACGGTGCCGGAGGTGTCGGCGACCTGCTCGGCCAGCAGCTCCAGACGGACGATCTCCCGCGCCTGCGCGGTGGCGGTCGATGCCATTTCGAGGGGGCCGGTGAGGTCGCCGGGCAGCCCGGTGTCGACCAGATACGTGGTGATGCCGCTGCCGCGCAGCAGCCGCCGGGCCGCCTCCGGTACGCCGAGCTCGCGACGGCGGGCGAGATAGCGGGCGGGCGGGCAGTGCGGTTCCAGGCCGAGCAGCGGGGGGCACCAGCGGCGTACCGCGAAGCCGGTCTGGGTGTCGAAGAGGGTGGTGCCGGGGGCGGGCGGGCCCTCGGTGCGGGCCAGCTGGGCCTCGAAGGTGCCGAGGCCCAGTTCCGTTCTCAGTACGCCGTGGCAGTACTGGTCCACGAGGGACGGCGTTTCGATCATCCGGGCTCCCGGGACTGGACCACGTACTCCTACGGGTCCTAACGGGTGAACCGGGTGTCAGGTGTTGCGTCCCTCGTGCCCTGTGACAGGAGACACCGTCAGCCGCCGATCTGGATCCCGGCCATCCGCTTCCACTCGTACGGGCCGGTCTTCACCTTCGCCGCGAACTCGCCGTCGAAGGACTCGTGGACGGTGACGCCGGACTTCTCGACGGCCTGCTGGGCGGTCGCGTACGTCGGCGCCACCAGGTCGCCCCAGCCGCCGTCCGTGCCGACCAGCACGATCCGGGCGCCGCGCTGCCCGAGGTAGGCGACCTGGGCCTCGGCACCTCCGTGGGCCTTGGCGAAGGCGCCGATCTGCCGAGCCAGCTTGGCCACCCTGCGCGCGGCCTTAGCGTCAACCTGCTGCGTGTCTGCCATGACCAGGATGCTACTCGCGAGTAGATCAGCAGGCGAGAGCGGGGCCCTGTGACCTGTGTCAGCGCAGGAAGGGGTCCACCGCCACGGCCACGAACAGCAGCGACACATAGGTGATCGACCAGTGGAACAGCCGCATCTCCTTGAGCTTCCCGCCGGTCACCTCGGCCTTGGCCCGGTTCTGCAGGGCGTGCGCCTCCCACAGCCACCAGCCGCCGGCCGCCAGCGCGACCAGCGTGTAGAACCAGCCGGTGTAGCCGAGCGGGGTGAGCAGCAGCGAGACGGCGACCATCACCCAGCTGTAGAGCACGATCTGCTTGGCGACGACCTTGTTGGACGCGATGACCGGCAGCATCGGCACGCCGACACGCGCGTAGTCGTCCTTCACCTTCATCGACAGCGGCCAGTAGTGCGGCGGCGTCCAGAAGAAGATGACCATGAACAGGATGAACGGCGCCCAGGAGAGGGAGTTCGTCACCGCGGACCAGCCGATCAGCACCGGCATGCAGCCCGCGATGCCGCCCCACACGATGTTCTGCGAGGTACGGCGCTTGAGGAGCATCGTGTAGACGACGACGTAGAAGAGGAGTGCGCCGAGGGCGAGCCAGGCGGACAGCCAGTTGACGGCGAGACCGAACAGCAGGGTGGAGGCGATCGCCAGGGCGACGCCGAAGGCGAGGCACTCGCGCGGGCTGACCATTCCGGTGACCAGCGGACGCTGCGAGGTGCGGTCCATGAGCGCGTCGATGTCACGGTCGATGTACATGTTCAGCGCGTTGGCGCCGCCCGCGGAGAGGTACCCGGCGAGGCAGGTGACGAGCACCAGCCCGAGGTCCGGCACCCCCTGCTCGGCCAGGAACATCACCGGCACCGTGGTGATCAGCAGCAGCTCGATGATCCGCGGCTTGGTCAGCGCCACGAACGCCTTGACCCGGGCCCCGAACGGCCGGTGAGTCGGGCCCCGGCTCGTCCCGATATCCCCCATTGCCTCAACGGCATGGGAGGTGCCCCCATCCGCAGGACGGGATTCAACGGCCGTCACGCACACCCCTGACAGAGACATCCCAGCAAACCTGAACCGTGTGAAGTCCCGGTAAAGGCTCGCGCGTACCACGCCACTCTAGACGTTGCCCATACCGCGGCCTTCGCGGGGGTGGGGTCGTGTTGGACGGTGCGCTCCAAGGGGCGCGGAGAGCGTCGATTGAGCAGTCGGATGAGCGGCTGCGTATTCACCTGCCGAATGCGGAACGACCCGGTCGGGAGGCGGATCGACGACACTCCCGGCAGTCTGGAATGACTCGAAAAAACGCACGTTCTCACGGGGGTAGGCTCGACAGCGGCCGGTGGGCGCCCAGTGCACCGGCAGCCGGTGTGCGCCGAGGACACCGGCCTTCGACATGTGGAGAGGAGCCCTGACCCAGGGTGAGCACCAAGCCGACCACCACAGACCTCGAGTGGACCGAGCTGGACCAGCGGGCCGTCGACACCGCCCGCGTCCTGGCCGCCGATGCCGTACAGAAGGTCGGCAACGGCCATCCCGGTACGGCGATGAGCCTGGCGCCTGCCGCCTACACCCTCTTCCAGAAGGTGATGCGGCACGACCCGGCGGATGCCGACTGGGTCGGGCGGGACCGTTTCGTCCTGTCCGCCGGGCACTCGTCCCTGACCCTCTACACCCAGCTGTACCTGGCCGGCTTCGGCCTGGAGCTGGACGATCTGAAGGCCTTCCGGACCTGGGGATCGAAGACCCCGGGTCACCCCGAGTACGGCCACACCGTGGGCGTCGAGACCACCACCGGCCCGCTGGGCCAGGGCGTCGCCAACGCGGTCGGCATGGCGATGGCGGCCCGCTACGAGCGCGGCCTGTTCGACCCGGACGCAGCCCAGGGCGAGTCCCCGTTCGACCACTTCATCTACTGCATCGCCGGTGACGGCTGCCTCCAGGAGGGCATCTCCGCCGAGGCGTCCTCCCTCGCGGGCCACCAGAAGCTCGGCAACCTGATCCTGCTGTGGGACGACAACCACATCTCGATCGAGGGCGACACCGAGACCGCCGTCTCCGAGGACACGGTCAAGCGCTACGAGGCGTACGGCTGGCACGTCCAGCGGGTGGCCCCGAAGCCGGACGGCGACCTGGACCCGCACGCCCTCTACGACGCGATCGAGGCGGCCAAGCAGGTCACCGACCGGCCGTCCTTCATCGCGATGCGCTCGATCATCGCCTGGCCCGCCCCCAACGCCCAGAACACCGAGGCCGCGCACGGCTCGGCACTGGGCGACGAGGAGGTCGCGGCCACCAAGCGCGTCCTCGGCTTCGACCCGGAGAAGACCTTCGAGGTCTCCGACGAGGTGCTCGGCCACACCCGGCAGGCGCTGGAGCGGGGCCGGCAGGCGAAGGCCGAGTGGGAGAAGTCGTTCCAGGCGTGGCGCGACAGCAACGAGGAGCGCGCCGCCGAGTTCGACCGCATCTCCAAGGGCGAGCTGCCCACCGGCTGGGAGGAGAAGATCCCGGTCTTCGAGGCGGGCAGGGGCGTCGCGACGCGTGCCGCGTCCGGCAAGGTGCTCCAGGCCCTCGGCGCCGTGATCCCCGAACTGTGGGGCGGCTCCGCCGACCTGGCCGGCTCGAACAACACGACGATCGACAAGACGTCGTCGTTCCTCCCGGCGGACAACCCGCTGCCGGAGGCCGACCCCTACGGCCGCACGGTCCACTTCGGCATCCGCGAGCACTCCATGGGCGCGGAGATGAACGGCATCGCGCTGCACGGCCACACCCGTATCTACGGCGGCACGTTCCTCGTCTTCTCCGACTACATGCGCAACGCCGTACGTCTGTCGGCACTGATGCACCTGCCGGTGACGTTCGTGTGGACCCACGACTCCATCGGCCTCGGCGAGGACGGCCCGACGCACCAGCCCGTGGAGCACCTGGCGTCGCTGCGCGCCATCCCCGGTCTGAACGTGGTCCGCCCGGCGGACGCCAACGAGACCGCGATCGCCTGGCGCGAGATCCTCAAGCGGTACACCAAGGAGTACGACAAGGGCGCCCCGCACGCGCTCGCGCTGACCCGTCAGGGCGTGCCGACGTACGAGCCCGACGAGAACGCGGCGCGCGGCGGTTACGTGCTGTTCGAGGCCGAGGGCGGCGAGCCCCAGGTCGTCCTGATCGCGACCGGTTCCGAGGTGCATGTCGCCGTCGAGGCGCGCGAGCAGCTCCAGGCCGAGGGTGTGCCGACCCGGGTGGTCTCGATGCCGTCCGTGGAGTGGTTCGAGCAGCAGGACCAGGGGTACCGGGACAGCGTGCTTCCCCCGTCCGTCAAGGCTCGCGTCGCTGTCGAGGCGGGAATCGGCCTGACCTGGCACAAGTACGTCGGGGACGCCGGCCGCATCGTTTCCCTGGAGCACTTCGGTGCTTCGGCCGACGGCAAGGTCCTTTTCCGCGAGTTCGGCTTCACTGGCGAGAACGTGGCCGCCGCGGCGCGGGAATCGATCGCCGCCACCCGGCGCTGACGCTCATATACGACACGTAGGAGATGCATTTTCCATGACAGACGCACTGAAGCGCCTCTCCGATGAAGGCGTCGCGATCTGGCTGGACGACCTGTCGCGCAAGCGGATCACGTCCGGCAACCTCGCCGAGCTGATCGACCAGCAGCACGTCGTGGGCGTCACCACCAACCCGACGATCTTCCAGAAGGCGATCAGCGGCGGCGACGGGTACGAGCAGCAGCTCACCGACCTCGCCGCCCGCAAGGTCACCGTCGAGGAGGCCGTCCGCATGATCACCACGGCGGACGTCCGTGACGCCGCCGACATCCTGCGCCCGGTCTTCGACGCGACGGGCGGCAAGGACGGCCGGGTGTCGATCGAGGTCGACCCGCGCCTCGCGCACAACACCCGTGCCACCGTCGCCGAGGCCCGGCAGCTGGCCTGGCTGGTGGACCGCCCGAACACCCTGATCAAGATCCCGGCCACCAAGGCGGGCCTGCCGGCGATCACCGAGACGATCGGCAACGGCATCAGCGTCAACGTCACGCTGATCTTCTCGCTGGAGCGCTACCGCGAGGTCATGGACGCCTACCTGTCCGGCCTGGAGAAGGCCAAGGAGCGGGGCCTGGACCTCTCGAAGATCCACTCGGTGGCGTCCTTCTTCGTGTCCCGCGTGGACACCGAGATCGACAAGCGGATCGACGCGCTCGGCACCGACGAGGCCAAGGCGCTGCGCGGCAAGGCCGCCGTCGCCAACGCGCGCCTCGCCTACCAGACGTACGAGGAGGTCTTCTCCTCCGACCGCTGGAGCGTGCTGGAGAACGCGGGCGCCAACAAGCAGCGTCCGCTGTGGGCGTCGACCGGCGTGAAGGACAAGGCGTACAAGGACACCATGTACGTCGACGACCTGGTCGCGCCGAACACGGTCAACACCATGCCGGAGGCCACCCTCGAAGCCACCGAGGAGCGCGGGCAGATCACCGGCGACACCATCTCCGGCACCTACGAGCAGGCCCGGGCCGACCTCGACGCCGTCGAGCAGCTCGGCATCAAGTACGACGACGTGGTCCAGCTCCTCGAGGACGAGGGCGTCGACAAGTTCGAGGCCTCCTGGATTGACCTGCTGAAGTCGACCGAGGCGGAGCTGAAGCGCCTCGCCCCCTCGGAGGGCTGACACCTTGTCCTCCGCCGGAGCGAACCCGCTCCGTGACTCCGCAGACCGACGGCTCCCGCGTATCGCGGGGCCGTCGGGCCTGGTCATCTTCGGCGTCACGGGCGATTTGTCACGAAAGAAGCTGATGCCCGCGGTGTACGACCTCGCGAACCGGGGTCTGCTGCCACCGGGCTTCTCGCTGGTCGGGTTCGCCCGCCGCGAGTGGGCCAACGAGGACTTCGCGCAGGAGGTCCACGACGCGGTCAAGGCACACGCCCGTACGCCGTTCCGCGAGGAGGTCTGGCAGCAGCTCATCCAGGGGATGCGCTTCGTCCAGGGCACCTTCGACGACGACGACGCCTTCGAGCGGCTGCGCGCCACGATCGACGAGCTGGACAAGGCGCAGGGCACGGGCGGCAACTTCGCCTTCTACCTCTCCGTGCCGCCCCGTTCCTTCCCGGTCGTCATCCAGCAGCTGAAGAAGCACGGGCTGGCCGACCAGAAGGGCGGCTCCTGGCGCCGCGCCGTGATCGAGAAGCCGTTCGGCCACGACCTGAGGTCGGCCGAGGAGCTGAACAAGGTCGTGCACGAGGTCTTCGCCCCGGACCAGGTGTTCCGGATCGACCACTACCTGGGCAAGGAGACCGTCCAGAACATCCTGGCGCTGCGCTTCGCCAACACGATGTTCGAGCCGATCTGGAACCGGTCCTTCGTGGACCATGTCCAGATCACCATGGCCGAGGACATCGGCATCGGCGGCCGCGCGGGGTACTACGACGGGATCGGCGCCGCCCGTGACGTCATCCAGAACCACCTGCTCCAGCTGCTCGCGCTGACCGCGATGGAGGAGCCCTCCTCCTTCGACGCGGACGCGCTGGCCGCGGAGAAGACCAAGGTGCTCGGTGCCGTGAAGCTGCCCAAGGACCTGGGCCGCTCCACGGTGCGCGGGCAGTACGCGGCGGGCTGGCAGGGCGGCGCGAAGGTCACCGGCTACCTCCAGGAAGACGGCATCGACCCCGCGTCGAAGACCGACACCTACGCGGCCATCAAGCTGGAGATCGACAACCGGCGGTGGGCGGGCGTGCCGTTCTACCTGCGCACGGGCAAGCGCCTGGGCCGCCGGGTCACCGAGATCGCGGTGGTCTTCCAGCGCGCCCCGCACTCCCCCTTCGACACGACGGCGACCGAGGAACTGGGCCAGAACGCGATCGTCATCCGCGTCCAGCCCGACGAGGGCGTCACCGTCCGCTTCGGCTCCAAGGTGCCGGGCACCTCGATGGAGATCAGGGACGTCTCCATGGACTTCGCGTACGGCGAGTCCTTCACGGAGTCCAGCCCGGAGGCGTACGAGCGGCTGATCCTGGACGTCCTGCTGGGCGACTCGAACCTCTTCCCGCGCACCGAGGAGGTCGAGCTGTCCTGGCGGATCCTCGACCCGATCGAGGAGTACTGGGACGGCCACGGCAAGCCCGCGCAGTACCCGGCCGGCACGTGGGGGCCCGTCGAGGCCGACCAGATGCTCGAACGAGACGGACGGAGCTGGCGCCGGCCATGAAGATAGACCTCACCGACACCACGGCCAGCAAGATCAACAAGGCGCTCGTGCAGGGCCGCCGCGCCATCGGCACGCCCGCCGTCGGCATGGTCCTCACCCTGGTCGTCGTCACCGACGAGGAGAACGCCTACGACGCCCTGAAGGCGGCCGGCGACGCCTCGCGCGAGCACCCCTCGCGCACGCTGGTGGTGATCCGGCGCGTCTCACGCAGCCCCCGCGACCGCACGCAGTCGCGCCTGGACGCCGAGGTGCGGGTGGGCGCCGAGGCGGGCACCGGCGAGACCGTCGTCCTGCGGCTGCACGGCGAGGTGGCCGACCACGCGCAGTCGGTGGTGCTGCCGCTGCTGCTGCCGGACGCCCCCGTGGTCGTCTGGTGGCCGGTCGACGCGCCGCTCGACCCGGCCGGCGACGCGCTCGGCGCGCTGGCCCAGCGCCGGGTCACCGACACCTACGCCGCCGAGCAGCCGGTACGGGAGCTTTCCGCCCGCGCCGACACGTACGCGCCCGGCGACACCGACCTGTCCTGGACCCGCATCACGCCCTGGCGCTCGATGCTGGCCGCGGCCCTCGACCAGGTGGTCTGCGAGGTCCGGGGCGTCGAGGTGGAGGGCGAGGAGTTCAACCCGAGCTGCGAGCTGCTGGCGATGTGGCTCGCGGACCGGCTGGACGTCCCCGTCCGGCGCTCGCTGTCCGCCGGACCCGGGCTCACCGCGGTCCGCATGGAGACGGACTGCGGGCCGATCGCCCTCGACCGCGCCGACGGCTCGCTGGCCACGCTGTCCATCCAGGGCCAGCCGGACCGTGCGGTGGCGCTGAAGCGGCGGGACACGGCCGAGCTGATCGCGGAGGAGCTGCGACGGCTGGATCCGGACGACACGTACGCGTCGGCACTGCGCTACGGGGTGGACCGGCTGAACGCGTCGCCCACCGCCGCCGGGGAGCTTCCGGCCAAAGGAGAACCCACGGGAACGGGAGACGGAGACGGGGAACGGACCGGGGGCGGCGACGGAACCGGCACCGGAACCGAAGCCGAAGCCGAAGCGATCCCGGCTCCCGTCGAAACTGCTGCGAAGGCGCCCGCGAAGGACGCGGCGGCGCCGGCACCGGTGAAGAAGGCGGCGGCGAAGTGAGCACACCCCAACTGGTCGTCCACCGCGACAAGGAACTGATGGCGCAGGCCGCCGCGGCCCGGCTGATCACGAAGATCGTGGACGCCCAGGCCTCGCGCGGCAGCGCGTCCGTCGTCCTCACCGGTGGCCGCAACGGAAACGGCCTGCTGGCCGCGCTGGCCGCCGCGCCCGCCCGGGACGCCGTCGACTGGTCCCGCCTGGACCTGTGGTGGGGCGACGAGCGCTTCCTGCCCGAGGGCGACCCGGAGCGCAACGTCACGCAGGCCCGCGAGGCGCTCCTCGACTCCGTGCCGCTGGACCCGAAGCGCGTGCACGCCATGCCCGCGTCGGACGGCCCGCACGGCTCGGACGTGGACGCGGCGGCGGCCGCCTACGCCGAGGAACTGGCCGGGGCGGCGGTCCCGGAGAACCACGCCCCGGTCCCGTCCTTCGACGTCCTGATGCTGGGCGTCGGCCCGGACACCCACGTTGCCTCCCTGTTCCCGGAGCTCCCCGCGGTACGGGAGACCGACCGCATGGTGGTCGGCGTCCACGGCGCCCCCAAGCCCCCGCCGACCCGTGTGACCCTGACTCTCCCCGCCATCCGCGCGGCCCGCGAGGTATGGCTGCTGGCAGCCGGCGAGGACAAGGCCGACGCCGCGGCCATGGCCCTCTCGGGCGCCGGCGAGATCCAGGCCCCGGCGGCCGGCGCGTACGGCCGCGCACGCACCCTGTGGCTCCTGGACTCGGCGGCGGCGTCCCAGCTGCCGAGGTCGCTGTATCCGCCGGCGTCGGCCTGACGGCACGGCTCCGCACGGCACAAGGACGCCGGGCACACCATGCGGTGGGCCCGGCGTTCTTCTTGCCTCCGACAGACGGACGGACGGGGCTACTTGACCGACCCCGCCATCACCCCCTGCACGAAATGCCGCTGGAAGGCGAAGAACACCACCACCGGGACGATCAGGGAGACGAAGGCACCGGGGGCCAGGACGTCGATGTTGCTGCCGAACTGGCGGATCTGGGACTGGAGTTCCACCGTCAGCGGCTGGGAGGCGCTGTCGGCGAAGAGGAGTGCCACCAGCATGTCGTTCCAGACCCACAGGAACTGGAAGATGGCGAGGCTGGCGATGGCCGGGCGGCCCACGGGCAGGATCAGGCGGGTGAAGATGCGCCACTCGCTGCCGCCGTCCATCCGGGCCGCCTCCAGCATCTCCTTCGGCATCTCGGCGAAGTAGTTGCGCAGCAGGAAGACCGCGAACGGCAGTCCGTAGGCCACGTGGAAGAGGACCACGCCCGGGATCGTGCCGAACAGGCCCAGCTGGCCGAAGAGTTTGGCCACCGGAAGCAGGCCGATCTGCACCGGCACCACCAGCAGCGCCACCACCAGCAGGAACAGCGGCTCGCGGAAGGGGAAGTCGAGCCAGGCGAAGGCGTAGCCGGCGAGCGCGGCGACGACGACCACGAGGAACGTCGTCGGCACCGAGATCAGCACGGTGTTCCAGAAGGCCTGCGTGACGCCGGAGTTCTGCAGCAGCGCCGAGTAGTTGTCGAAGGACAGCTGGCCGGGGCTGGTGAACACCGTCCACCAGCCGCCCTTCGCGGTGTCCTCGGCGGACCGCAGCGACGACAGGAACAGCCCGGCCAGCGGAGTGAGCCAGATCAGGCCCACCACCACGAGGACGGCCTGGACCAGGCTGTTGCCCAGACCGCGTCGGACGGCGTTCATCGCTGACTCCTTCGGAAGCGGCGGACGTTGAAGACCATCGCGGGAATCACCAGCAGCAGGAGCAGGACGCCGAGCGCGCTGCCGAGCCCCTGGTCGTTGCCCCCGCCGAACGACACCAGCCACATCTGGGTCGCCAGCACGGTCGCGTCCTGCTGCACCGGTCCGGGCGCGATGATGTAGACGAGGTCGAAGACCTTCATCACGTTGATCACCAGGGTGACGAAGACGACGGTCAGCACCGGCGCGAGCAGCGGCACGGTGATCTTCCGGAAGATCTGCCACTCGTTGGCGCCGTCCATCCGCGCCGCCTCCAGCGCGTCCCGGGGCAGCGCGGACAGCCCCGCGCCGATCAGCACCATCGCGAAGCCGGTCCAGATCCACAGGTACGCCCCGATGATCGCCGGTGTGACGAGCGCCGGGCCGAGCCAGGAGACGCCCTCGTAGGGCGGCGCGAAGTTGGCGGCAGGCAGCCGCACGGTGTACGAGCCCGGCTGAAGCCCGGTGAAGGCGAAGGAGCCGTCGGACGCGGTGGTCGTCGTACCGGCCGTCCTCCCGTCCCGTACCGCCTCGACCGTGATCTCGGGCAGCCCGCTCTCCTGCCGGTCGACGCGGCCCTGCTCCCCTCCCCCGCCGGGCGTGAAGTCCAGGTAGACGACTCCGCGCAGTTCGCCGGGGCCCGCCTTCCGCCCCGCCGCCCCGTGAGCGGGCTCCGCACCGCCGGGCAGGTCGCCCGGCAGCACGCCGACCAGGCCGAGCGTCACGGTGTCGCCCGGGGAGACGCCAGCGGTCGTCCGGTACGCGCCGTCCGCCTCCTTGGTCATCCCCTGGCCGTCGCGGGCCCGCGCGGCCGGATAGGACGAGGTGCCCTGGAAGGCGTCGTGCACGGAGACCACGGCGGCGTTCAGCACGCCCTTGTCGGGGTCCTCGTCGTAGGCGAGCCGGAAGATGATGCCCGCGGCCAGGAAGGACACCGCCATCGGCATGAACAGCAGCAGCTTGAACGCCGTCGCCCAGCGGATCTTCTCCACCAGCACGGCCAGGATCAGGCCGAGCCCGGTCAGCAGCGCCGGCGCCACGACGACCCAGATCGCCGTGTTGCGCACGGCCTTCAGCGTCGCCGGGTCGCGGAACATCTCGGTGTAGTTGCCGCCGCCCACGAACCGGGTGCCGGACGCGTCGAAGAAGCTGCGGCCGACGGAGAACAGCACGGGGTAGACGACGAGCGCGCCGAGCAGCAGCAGGGCGGGCAGGACGAACAGCAGGGCGACGGCCGGCCTGCGCCACCGCGGGCGCCGGGGCTTTCCGGCGGCCGCGGCGGCCGGCGGGCTCGCCTCCTTCACGAGCGTCGCGGTCATGGCCGTCAGTTCCCGTACGCCTTGGCCGCAGCGGCCTCCAGCTCGGCGGCGGTGCCCTTCGGGTCGGACGGGTCGCGCAGGAAGTCCTGGAGGATCTTCCACTCGCCCGCGCCCTTGGTGCCGCCGAAGGCCGCCGGTGCCTGGTCGGACATGTCGAAGCGGACCGAGTCGCCCGCGCCGACCAGGGACTCGGCGGTGGCCCGGGTGACGTCGTCGCCGTAGGAGGCGAGGTCGACCTTCTTGTTCGGGGACAGGAAGCCGCCGGCTTCGGCCCACACCGCGGCGGCCTCCGGGGTGGCGAGGTACTCCAGGAGCTGCATGCCCGCCTCGGCGTTCTTGCCGTCCTTCAGCACGACGGCCGCGTCGCCGCCGCTGACGACGGGCGCGTCACCGCCGCCGACCGCCGGGAACGGGAAGAAGTTCGCGTCCTCGCCGATGGTCCTGCCGAACTGGTCCTTGGCGACACCGGCCACGAAGTCGCCCTCGTAGACCATGCCGGCCTCGGGCTCGGGGCCGAACACCTTCTCCACCGAGCCCGGGAAGTCGGTGTTCAGGGCACCCTTCTGCCCGCCCGCGATCAGCTGCTTGTCCTCGAAGAGCTTGCCGAGCGTCGTCAGCGCCTCGACCACGGAGGCGTCGGTCCACTTCAGCTCGTGCGCGGCGAGGGCGTCGTACTTCTCGGGTCCGGCCTGGGAGAGGTAGATGTTCTCGAACCAGTCGGTGAGCGTCCAGCCGTCCTGTCCGGCGACCGAGAAGGCGGCGAGCCCGGAGTCGGAGATCGTCTGCCCGGCCTTCAGCATCTCCTCGTACGTCGCCGGCGGCTCGACCCCGGCCTGGGTGAGGGCCTCGGGGCTGTACCAGACGGTCGACTTGTGGGCGGCCTTGAAGTACAGGCCGTACAGCGTGCCGTCGACGCTGCCGTAGCTCTTCCACACGTCCGCGTAGTTGGCGCCCACGGAGGTCTGCGCGGTCTTGGACAGCGGCTTCAGCCAGCCCTCCTTCGCGAACTGCTGGAGCACGCCGACCTGCGGGACCATCACCACGTCGGGGGCGTTGCCGCCCTCGATCTTGCTGCCGACGACGGTGGAGACGTTGTCGCCGGTGGACACGAACTGGGTCTTCGCGCCGGTCTTCTCGGTGAAGGCGTCGAGCACCTTCTGGAAGTTCTCCTGCTCGCTGCCGGACCAGACACCGGCCACGGTGACCGTCCGGCCGCTGAGGGCCTTGTCGCCGCCGCCGGCCGCGACCGGGCCGCCGCCGCAGGCGGTCGTGCCCAGCGCGAGGACCAGGGCGGTGCAGCTGAGCAGGGTGGTACGTCGTCGCATCATCGTTGATGTCCCTTCAGGGGGTGGGAGTTGACGAGGGGTCGGTGATCCACCAGACGGCGGTGGAGCCGGGCAGCACCCCGGCGTCCGGGCAGGGCCCGCTCGCCAGCAGGGGGGTGCCAAAGACCGGCGCGGGTGTGGGGGCGGTGCCGAAGTTCACGGCGCAGACCAGGTCGTCGCCGCGGGCGAAGGCCAGGACGCCCGGCGGGGTGTCCAGCCAGCGCAGCGTGCCCTCGCCCAACTGGGGCAGAGAGGAGCGCAGCTGGAGGCCGTCCCGGTACAGGTGCCAGAAGGAGCGGGTGTCGGCCAGCGCCCGGTCGGTGGCGTGCTCGGCGAACCACTCCGGTTGCGGCAGCCACGGCTTGACGCCCTCGACGCCGGAGGTGAAGCCGAACGGCGAGGCCTGCCCCGACCAGGGCAGCGGCACCCGGCAGCCGTCGCGGATCCGGGCCCGGCTGCCGGTGCGGTGGAAGATCGGGTCGGTGAGCACGTCGTCGGGCAGGTCGACGACCTCGGGAAGGCCGAGCTCCTCGCCCTGGTAGATGTAGGCGGCCCCGGGCAGCGCCAGCATCAGCAGTGCGGCGGCGCGGGCGCGGGCGGCGCCCAGGCCGCTGCCCTCCGTGGCGGGTTCGCCGTAGCGGGTGACGGTGCGGACCTGGTCGTGGTTGTTGAGGACCCAGGTCACCGTGGAGCCGGTCCCGGCGATGTCCTGCATGGCCTCGGAGATGACCTTGCGGAAGGCGTCCGGGTTCCAGGGCGCGCCGAGCAGGTCGAAGAAGAAGGCCTGGTGCAGTTCGTCGGGGCGGACGTAGAGGGCGTGCTCGCGGGCGGTCGGCACGGACACCTCACCGACCAGGAGCCGTTCCTGGCCGTCGCGGGCCGCGTACTCGTCGCAGGTCGCGCGCCAGCGTCGCCAGACGTCGTGCACCTCGGGCTGGTTCCAGGCGAGCGGGTTGACCGAGTCACGTGTGCGGGCGTCGGCCTCCGGGTCGTCGGAGTCCGGCAGGCCGGGGTGCTTGAAGAGGCCGGCGGCCACGTCGATGCGGAAGCCGTCGACACCGCGGTCGAGCCAGAAGCGCAGGGTCCGGTCGAACTCCGCGCCGATCCCGGGATTACGCCAGTTCCAGTCGGGCTGCTCGGGCGTGAACATGTGCAGGTACCACTGGCCGTCGGGCACCCGCGTCCAGGCGGGGCCGCCGAACATGGCGTGCCAGTTGTTGGGCGGCTCGGCGCCGCCCTCGCCGCGGCCGTCGGCGAAGTGGAACCGGGCGCGGGCCGCGCTGCCGGGCGGCGAGGCGAGCGCCTCGCGGAACCACGGGTGCTCGCTGGAGCAGTGGTTCGGGACGATGTCCAGCAGCACCTTCACGCCGAGCCGCCGGGCGGCGCGCACCAGCAGGTCGAACTCGGCGAGGTCGCCGAAGAGCGGGTCGACGTCGCAGTAGTCGGCCACGTCGTACCCGTGGTCGTGCTGCGGCGAGGGGTAGAAGGGGCTCAGCCAGATGCCGTCGACCCCGAGCTTCTTCAGGTACGGCAGTCCGGTCCGGACCCCGGCGAGGTCGCCGATGCCGTCTCCGGTGCTGTCGAGGAAGCTGCGGACGTACACCTGGTAGATCACCGCATCACGCCACCAGTGGTGCCTGTTCAACCCATTGATCCATCTCTACGAGTGCAGGTTATGCATGCATGTTAAGTAGGCGTGACGCGAGGGTGTCAACGAATGGACGTAAGCTACCCGGGAGTTGATTACCGCATAATGTAACTATCCGGGCATTCTGCGCCCAGTTGAGATGTTGGCGTTACCTAACGGGTAACTATCGACTGGAGGTCGCGGCGAGCTCGCGCGCCAGGCGCCGCACCGCGCCGCCGGCACTCTCGCGGCCCGTCATCGCGTCGTGCACGACCGCCTGGACCACCAGGCTGACCTGGTCGTAACGCGGGCTCTTGGGACGCGGCGCCGCGGCGAGCACGCTCGCGCGCAGGGTCGGCAGATAGGGGAAGTCCCGGACCAGTTCCGGATCCTCGTACAGCGCGGCCCGTACGGGTGGCAGCGCGCCACGGGTGAGCACCTGGCGCTGGACGGGCTCACTGGTGAGATACGCGAGCAGGCGCGCCGCCGTGTCGGGGTGCCGCGCGTGGCTGCTGACGGCCAGGTTGGAGCCGCCGAGCACACTCGTGCCGGGGCCGTCGGGTCCGGGCAGGGGCACGGCGCCGACCTTGCCGGCCAGCGGGGACCCGGCGGCCGAGGCGGCGGCGTAGGCGTACGGCCAGTTGCGCAGGAACAGCAGGCGGCCGTCGAGGAAGGCCTGCTTGGACTCCTCCTCCTTGTACGTCAGCGCCTGCCGCGGTATCCAGCCCTCGCGCACACCGCGGGCGAGGAAGCCGATGCCCTCGCGGGCCGCGTGCGAGTTCACGGTGACACGCTCGCCCTCGTCGCCGAGGATCGTGCCGCCCGCCGAGTACACGGCCTCGGCCGCGTTGACGGTGAGGCCCTCGTAGGGCAGGAACTGCCCGGCGTAGCCGTCCAGGCCGTGCTCAGGGGCGACCGTCTGCGACACCCGCTCCAGCTCGGCCCAGGTGCGCGGCGGTGGGACGCCCTCCTCGGCGAGCACGTCCTTGCGGTACAGCAGAAGGCCGGCGTTGGTGACGTAGGGGACGGCGTACAGCCGCCCGTCGTACGTCGCGGTGCCGACGACCGGCGGGAGGAAGGTGCCGAGCGGGAAGCGGTCCCGGGGCAGCGGGCGGATCCAGCCGGCCGCGGCGAACTCGGAGGTCCAGGCGACGTCGATGTTGAGGACGTCGAACCGGCCGCGGGAGCCGCCGCGCAGGTCGGTGATCATCTGCGCGCGGGTCTCGTCGGCGGAGTCCGGCAGCTCGACGAGCGTGACCTTCTCGCCGGGATGGGTGCGGTTCCAGTCCTGGAGCAGGGGTCCGAGATAGCCGGTGAGGTCGCCGGCGGTGGCCAGGGTGAGCGGGCCACGGCCGCCCGCGGTGCCCTCGTCGGCACGGGCGCCGGAGGTGACGTAACCGGTCAGTACGACGACGAGGACGAGAAGGCCCCTACCGGCGGCGTGCGTCCACCGCATAGGTTCCTCCCTGTACACCGGCATCGGGCCTCGTCGCCCGCAGTCCGTCGCCATGTATACCCGTTAGGTATGGGCGATACTAGGGCGTGGAGCACACCGAGCGGACGCGAGGAGGAGAGCACGAGTGCGCCTGCCCCTCCTGGCACTCCTCGCGCGCGAACCGGCCCACGGCTACGAGCTGAAGCAGGACCTTGAGCAACTGCTGGGTGCCGCGTACCCTCAGCCGAACATCGGCCAGATCTACGTCACCCTCGCCCGGCTGGAGAAGTCGGGACTGATCGAGGGCGAGGAGATCGAGCAGTCGAACCGGCCGAACAAGAAGATCTACCACCTCACCGACGCCGGGCGGGAGGCGCTGCACGCCTGGTACGAGGAGACGGCGGACGAGCCGCGGGTACGGGACGAGTTCTTCATGAAACTCGCGCTCGCCCCGCAGACCGGGCTGGCCGACCAGATCGCGCTGATCAACAAGCAGCGGCGCCAGTATCTGAACACCATGCGCAGCCTGTCGAAGCTGGCCGCCGCCGAGAACCGGGACAACCGCGTCGCGCAGTTGCTGATCGAGGGCGCGATGCTGCATCTGCAGGCCGACCTCGACTGGTTGGAGCGCTGCCAGGAGGAACTGGAGGAGCTGGAGTGAGCGAGCACCGTCCCACTCCCGCGCTGCGCGCCGAAGGCCTGGTCAAGACGCATCACGGCCAGGGTGCCCCGGCACATGCCGTGCGCGGCGTCGACCTGGCCGTGGCGCCGGGCGAGTTCGTGGCCGTGACCGGCCCGTCGGGCGCGGGGAAGTCGACGCTGCTGCATCTGCTCGGCGGGCTCCAGCGCCCGGACGGCGGCAGCGTCTGGCTGGACGGCGAGTGCACGGACTCCTACAGCGAGGCGCGCTGGGCAGTGGAACGCCGGCGGCGCATCGGGATCGTCTTCCAGTTCTTCAACCTGGTCTCCAACCTGTCTGTAGCGGACAACGTCGAGCTGCCCGCGCTGCTCGCCGGTCTCGCGCCGAAGCGGGCACGGGCCGAGCGCGAGGCGCTGCTGGCCGAGCTGGGGCTGGACGGCAAGGAGCGCAGCATGCCGGGCGAGCTGTCCGGCGGTGAGCAGCAGCGGGTCGCGCTGGCCCGCGCCCTGGTCAACCATCCGCCGCTGCTGCTGGCCGACGAGCCCGCGGGCAGCCTGGACAGCCGGGGCACCCGCGAGGTGATGCGGCTGCTGTCCCGCTTCCACCAGCGCGGCCAGACGATCCTGCTGGTCACCCATGACGCACGGCTGGCGAGCGCCGCGGACCGGGTCATCAGCTTCTTCGACGGCCGCATCGCCGACGACGCGGAGCTGACCGGGGTACCGTCGCACCGGGCGGGGGCGTCCCGGGTGCTGGAGCTCAGGGACTGATCACCGGTGTACCACGCCCCCGGGCCGAGAGGCTGAGGCCGATGCGAGCGACCCTGCGCTGGGTGCACTCCGACCTGCGGACGCACCGCGGTGAGGCGCTGTTCCTCGTGCTCGCGACCGCCGGCGTCGTCGCCTCGCTGCTGCTGGCGACGGCGCTCTTCGGCTACGCGACCAACCCCTGGCAGCGCGTCTTCACGCAATCCCGGGACGCGCACGTGTGGATCCACACGGCACCCTCGGCCGACGCGGGCAAGCTCTCCCGCCTGGGCGGTCTCGACTCCGTCGCGGGCCCCTACCCCACCGAGTCCGCCACCGTCGCCGCCCGCGGCATCCGCGCCTCGGTCGAACTGCGCGGGGCGCCCGCCGGCCCCACCGGCGGGCGCCCCGTCCTCACCTCGGGCCGCTGGCTGGACGGCGCGCACCCCGACGGCGTGGTGCTGGAGAGCCATCTGGCCCGCGCCCTGCTCGCCGAGCCCGGCGACGTCCTCGCCCTGCCCGGCACCGCGCGCACCCTCACCGTCGCCGGGATCGCCGACAGCGCCGAGCCGCGCTACCGCCCCGGCGAGCGGCCGGGCCTGGTCTGGGCGCTGCCGTCCGCCGTGCGCGCCCCGGACGGCGCGGTGACCGGGCTGCGTCTGACGGAACCGGACGAGACGGACTACGCCGTCCAGCGCGCCGTCACCGTGCTGGGGGCCGGCGCGGTCAGCGAGGTCTCCACCTGGCAGCAGGCCCGGTCCGAGGCACAGGGGGACACCCGGCTGCTCGGCCAGGTACTGGGCCTGTTCGGGCTGGGCGCCCTGCTCGCGGCCGGGCTCGCCGTGCACGGGGCGATCGGCACCCGCATACGGAGCCATCTGCGGGACATCTCCGTGCTCAAGGCGATCGGCTTCACACCCGGGCAGGTGGTACGGGTCTTCCTGCTCCAGCACCTCGCGTACGCCCTGCTCGGCGCGGTGGCCGCGGCGGCGCTGACCGAAGCCCTGGGCAGCCGGATCCCCGGCCGCCCCGGGGAGGCGGTCGGCGTGTGGCAGGGCCTGCCGGGGCACACCGCGGCCCTGGCCGGCACACCGGTGGCCGCCGTGCTGTTCATCGCCGCGACGACGGGGCTCGCGGCCTGGCGGGCGGGGCGGGTGCCGCCGGTGCCCGTGCCCCGGGCCGCCGTCCCGGCCGACGGACGGCTGTCGGGCGCGGGACGCCGCGCGCTGGGACTGCGCCTGCCGCCCGCGCTGGTCCTCGGCTGGCACAAGGCGTTCGCCCGCCGGCCACGGACACCGGCCACCGTCGCCCGGCTGGCGCTGCCCCTGCTGCTGATCGTGGTGGCGATGAGCGCGTGGACCACCCTCGACCGCTTCCACAGCAGCCCCGGCCAGGTCGGTCTCGCCGACCTCACCGTCCGGCCCGACCGAGAGATCGGCGACGCGGAGGTCCGTACCCTGCTCGGCGACGACCCGCGGATCACCGCCGCCCACCCGGGCGTCGAGGTGGCGGCGCTGGTGCCGGGGCAGACGGGCACCATCGCGCTGCGCGGTCTCGGCACCCGTGAGGCCCCCTACCCCTACGCCATGGCCGAGGGCCGCCCGGCGCTCGGCCGGGACGAGGCGGTCGCCGGGCAGGGACTGCTGGACCTGCTCGGTGTACGCGTCGGCGACTGGGTGCGCATGACCGTGGGCGACCAGCCGCAGATCCTGCACATCGTCGGCCGCAGCATCGAGACGGAGAACGCCGGCCGGGTCATCTCCACCTCGCTCGACACGCTCCGCGAGAACGACCCGGAGCTGCGCCCCGCCCTCTACGAGCTGCGTCTGCGGCCGGGTGCCGACCCGCACGAGGTCGCGGCCGACCTGGCGACGGCGGCCGGCGGACACCTGGACGTGCACGCCGTGCCCAACCCGGTGGACGGGCTGTCGTCGCTGCGCGGGGTGGTGCTGGGCCTGATCGCCGTACTGGCGCTCATCGGGATCGTCGAGCTGCTCACCGTGATCGGCGGCACCGTCCGGGAGGGCGAGCGGGACCTGCTGGCGCTCAAGGCGATCGGCCTCACCCCACGGCAGATCACCGGGATCACCGTCACGGCCACCGCCTGCACCGCCCTGACCGCGGTCCTCCTCGGCACCGCCCTGGGCCTGCCGCTGGCGCACTGGCTGATCGACGCCCAGGGCAGCTCCAGCGGCATCGGCGCCGGAATCGCGCGGGGTCCGTCGCCGGGCCTCCTGCTGCTGTTCGGCACGGCCGCCGTGGCCGGCGCCGCCGCCCTGGCCGCCCTCCCCGCGACCCGCGCCGCCCACCGCCGCCTGGCGGACACCCTCGGCGCGGTGGCCTGAGCCGGGGCCGCGCCGTCAGACGGTGACCGGCGTGGCGCGCCGGTAGCTGCTGCCGTCACGCTCGCGCACGAGCAGACCGTTCTCGACGCAGTAGCGCCGCAGCGCCGAGGTGTCGTCGTGGACGGTGCGGAAGGCCTCGTTGACCTCGCCTTCGGTGTAGCTGCGGCCGTCCGCGAAGAGGGTCTGCGTCAGATGCTCCAGCAGTGCGCGGCGTACGACCGGACGGACCGGGATCGAGGTCAGCCGGCCGTGGGCGAAGAACCCGGTCAGGCGCCGGGGTACGCCGGTCTGCGCCGGTTCGGCGGGGCGGGCACGGCGGAAGACGGCAGGGTCGGCCTTCAGGGAACCGTCCGGCAGGCGCTCCACGAGCCCGGCCGAGACCAGGCGCCCCAGGTGCCTGCGCGCGGCGGGAGAGTCCTCCTCACGGGGCGGCAGGTCCTGCAGCACGATCCGGGCGTACAGCTTCAGCCGTTCCTGATCGGCGAGCGCGGCCATGAGCTGGTCCATGATGGGTGTCCTTCCGGCGGGTGACGGGCCGGAGCAGTGTCACCCGCCGGAAGCCGGCCGCGCATCCGCATTTCACGTCCGCACGGCCGCCCTCAGGGCTCAACGGCCACGCAGCTCGCGGTACTTGGCGACCAGCGCGGTCGTGGAGGCGTCCAGGCCGGGCACGTGTGCGCCCTCGGTCAGGGCGGGTTCGACGCGCTTGGCGAGGACCTTGCCGAGCTCGACGCCCCACTGGTCGAAGGAGTCGATGTT
>NZ_JBIDCW010000022.1:0-147043 GCF_043204795.1 Streptomyces sp. NPDC047706
CCGAACGACGCGGTCTCCGAGGTGAAACGGTCACCGGTGAGCTGCATACCGTCACCCGAGTCCCCCGCGAACCTGATGATCACCCGCTCCAGACGCGTGACCGCTTTTCGTCCCCTGCTCGGATCGCCGGCTTCCTCGGCTGCAACAGTCATGTCGGTAGTGACTCCAGAGTCGTCCTGACCACGAGCACGCGCCGGGCATCGCCGCACCTCACGTACTGACGCCCCGACAGCTGCCGTAACAACACCACGAGTTGAACCGACCCGGCGGCGCCGGGCAAATCGTGCTCCCGGGCTTCGTCAGGTGTCGGCCGAACTGACATAGTGCGGTCACGGGCCCCGGGTTCCGGCCCCGCGCGTCGCTACGCTGCAACGGCCATTGCCGCGTGGCGCCTCGTCCGGGGCGGTGGCACGCTCCCATCTGTCGCGCGACACGGAGGATGTCTTGCCAGCGATCAAAGTCGGCATTTCCCTGCCCACCATGGCCGACCTGGCGCCGAAAGGCTTCCCAGGCATGGCGGCCGGTGCCCGGCACGTCGAACAGACCGGTCTGGATTCCGTGTCTGTGTCCGACTTCATCATGGGGAACGGCACACCGGCTCTGGAGGCGACCGTCGCGCTCTCGGCCGCGGCGGCCGTCACCGAGCGGGTGGACCTGCGGTTCGCCCTCATGGTGCTGCCGTTGCGCAACGTCGCCTGGACCGCTGCCCAGATCGGCACGTTGCAGCACCTGTCCGGCAACCGCGTCGTCCTCGGCGTCGGGTCGGGCGGGGCCCCCGGAACCCCGTTCTGGCAAGCCGTCGGCGCCGTCCCACAAGGCCGTGACGCACGTCTTGTGAGCTCCCTGGAACTGCTGCCGAAGCTGCTGGCCGGCGAGGAGACCACCCTCCCGGACGTCCCGGGCGCCCCCACCCTGACGCTGGCACCCGCCGTACCCGCGCCCCCGGTACTGATCGGCGGCAACTCCGACGGCGCGATCCGGCGCGCCGCGCTGTACGCGGACGGCTGGCTGCCGTCCATGGCACCGGCGGCGACGGTGGCCCGCGGGACCGCGCGGCTGCGTGAGCTCGCCGAGGAGGCGGGGCGGCCCGCGCCGAGCACCACGGTGTGGCTGCACGCCGGGCTCGGGGACGAGGAGTCGGTGCGCTCGGCGCGCGCCGCGTTCGAGCGGAGCCTCGTGGACATGTACGGGCTGTCGCCCGAGGAGGCGCCGCTGGTCCCGATCGGCGGCACCCCGAAGGAGGCGGCGGAGCGGTTCGCCGCGTACGCCGAGGCCGGCGCCGACCACCTCGATCTCGTGGTCGACGGCGGTGACTGGCAGCGTCAGGTGGAGCTGATCGCCGAGGCACGCGCGCTGCTGTGAGGGACCGGCTCCGCCCCGCCGCCGGACTCGTGCGGCGGCGGGGCGGAGCCGGACGGAAGCGGGGGGGGGGGGGGGGGCCCCGGGGGCCCCCCCCCCCCCGGGGGGGGGGGGGGGCCCCGCCGGGCGGCGGGGGGGGGGGGGGGGGGGGGGGGCCCCCCCCCCCCCGCCGCCGGCCCCCCCCCCCCCCCCCCCCCCCCCCGCTTCCGTGTGGGCGGCTCTACCTGCCCGGCAGTTCGACGGACTGCCGGTGGTGGAAGACGTTGCGCGGGTCCCAGGCCGCCTTGACCTTCTGGAGCCGGGCGTAGTTCTCCCCGTAGTAGAGCTGGTGCCAGGGCGTGCTGGACCTGTTGAACTCGGGGTTGCTCAGGTCCGAGTCCGGATAGTTGATGTAGCAGCCGTCGGTGACCTCGTTGGGCACGGGCACACCGCCGGTGTCGGCGTAGACGTCACGGTAGATGTCGCGCAGCCACGCGATGTTCGCCTCGTCCTGGTCGGCCTTGTGCCAGTAGGACTCGTAGAACATCAGCAGGTGCGCGTCGCGGTGCGGTGCCGGGGTCGCGGTGGGGCTCAGTTCGTTGATCCGGCCGCCCGCGGAGGCCAGCACGATGTAGCTGTAGGTGTTGTGGTAGTCCGTGCGCGTCAGGTGCTTGTAGAGCGCGTCGATCTGGCGCTGCGGGAAGACGTCCTTGACGAACGCCGACTTGTGGAAGGTGCGCAGGTTCGGGTTGTTGAGGGTCTCACCGCCGGTCGTGCTGTAGGTGGTGGCCTTCATGAACGGCAGGTTCTGGGAGTCGTGCCAGTTCGGCTCGGCGCCCATGGCGTCGCTGAGGAACGTGACGAAGTCGTCCATCCGCCTCTGGGCGCCGGGCTTGTCGGCGTCGATCTGCGCCACCATGAAGAGGGTCCCCGCGGAGACGTGGTTCAGGAACAGCCAGTGCCCGAGGTCCAGGTACTCCGAGTCGAGGGAGGCGTTGGCCTTCGACCACCGGCTGTACTCGCGCAGCAGGTTGGTGAAGCCCGCCTCGGTGATCTGCTCCCAGGGCCAGGTGACCTGGGTGTAGATGACCCTGGACGGCGGCCTGGGCAGCAGCCGTCCCGGATCGGCGCCCTTGGCGCCCCGGCTGCGCAGCCAGTACTTGGTGACGATCCCGAAGTTGCCACCGCCGCCGCCCGCCAGGGCCCACAGCAGGTCGCGGTTGGGGTCGTCCGGCTCCCTGGTGGCCACGACCGCCCTGACCCGGCCCTTGCGGTCGACGGTGACGACCTCGGCGGCGTACACGTGGTCGATGACGATGCCGTGCGCCCGCGACAGGACGCCGTAGCCGCCGCCGGCGAAGTGGCCGCCCGCGCCGACGCTGTGGCAGCCGCCGCCGGGAATGGTCACTCCCCAGCCGTTGTGCAGCGTCTCGTAGATGTCGAGAAGGGTGGCGCCCGGCTCGACGAAGAAGGCGCGCCGCTCCTCGTCGTAGCCGACCCGGTTCATCAGCCGCAGATCGGCGATGATCTGGGCTTCCTTGTTGAAGACGAAGTCCTCGAAGCAGTGCCCGCCGCTGCGCACCACGATCCGCTTGTCGGCCTGAACGGCCTCGCGCACCACCTGGACGACCTGTCGGGTGGTGGCGGGCAGCCGCACGGCGTCGGGGGTGCCGACGAGGCGGGCGTTCATGCCCGACACCATGTCGACGTACCGGGGGTCGCCGGGCCTGACGGTGGGGATGGCGCCGGCCGTGGCTGCGGGGGCCGCGTGCGCGGCGGGCGTTGCCGTTCCGAGTGCGGCGACGGTCCCGGAGGCGGCCGCGGCGGCACCCGCTCCGGCGATGAACCGTCGCCTGTTCAACATACTCACATGCAGCTCCATTCGGCGCGCGTCCGGTCTGGGTTCCAAGGCGGCCTCAGCGTGCCCCGGGCGCGGCGGCGCCGACACGGGGGCACCCCGTCTATGTCAAGTACCGCTGGACACCCTCACGTTGAGGTGATCCGGCGCCGGCCCAGGTGACACACTGTGGGGGCGTTGCCCACACCGGGGGGCGTGGCCTGCGGCACGATCGGGGACATGCTTGCCGCCTATATCGAGCAATTCGGCCCGCCGGACGTGATCCGGTACGGCGAACTGCCCGCGCTCCGGCCCGGAACGGCCGACGTCCTCGTCGACGTCGAGGTCAGCGCGGTCAACCATGTGGACACCTTTGTGCGTTCGGGTGCCTGGCGCACCGACATGCCGCTGCCGTTCGTCGTGGGGCGCGACCTCGTCGGTACCGTGGCCGCGACCGGACCGGCTGTCGTGGGCTTCTCCCCGGGCGACAGGGTGTGGTGCAACAGCCTCGGGCATGCCGGCCGCCAGGGCGCCGCGGCCGAGCAGGCGCTGGTGACCGCCGACCGGCTGTACCGGTTGCCCGACGGTGTGGCGGCGGCCGACGCCGTGGCGGTGGCCCATCCGGCGGCGACCGCGTACCTCGCGCTGTTCACGCACGGCCGGCTCCGGGTGGGCGAGACGGTGGTCGTCGTGGGGGCGGGCGGCAACGTGGGCAGCGCCCTGGTGCTCATGGCGGCGCGCGCCGGTGCCCGGGTCGTGGCGGTGGCGGGCCAGGACAGCGCCGCGAGGGTGCGGGCGCTGGGCGCCGAGGCCTTCGTCGACTACCGGGACGACCGGGTGGCCGAGCGCATCCGGGAGGCGGCGCCCTCGGGCGTCGACATGTACGTCGACACCTCCGCGCGCAACGAGCTGGCGACCGCGGTGGACTTGCTGGCGAGGCGGGGCAGGATCGTGCTGCTCTCGGGTCTCGGGACGAGCCCGGCGCTGCCCGTGGGCCGCCTGTACGTGAAGGACTGCTCGATCGTCGGCTTCGCCATCTCGCAGGCCTCGGCGGACGAACTGGCCGACGCGGCCCGGCACATCGGCCGTCTCCTCGCGGACGGTTCGCTGCGCCCGCCCGCCGTGCACACGCTGCCCTTGAGTGCCGCTGCCGAGGCGCACCGCCTCGTCGAGGAGGGAAAGGCACGGGGCAAGGTCGTCCTGCACCGCGAGGAGTAGGAGCCGGTGGCGCGACGCGGACCGCGGGCGGTGCACCGGGAACCTGACTAATCCTGCGGCAGTCGTCTGACGGCCTGTACGGGATACTGCGACGCTCTCTCGCATGACTTCCATCATCGACAAGAGCCCGCTGTTCGAACTGAGCGCCGACATTCACATCGAGGCGACCGCGGAAGAGATCTACGACGTGGTGAGCGATCTGCGCCGCAGCGGCGAATGGAGCCCGGAGTGCCAGGGCGGTGAATGGATTTCCGGAGAGCCCGCGACGGTCGGCGCGGTCTTTCGCGGGGAGAACCTGCGCAGCGAGGACGTCGTCGCCTGGGCGCCTCTGGTCCGTGGCACCTGGTACACGGACGCGCGGGTGGTGGCTGCCGAGCCGGGTCGTTCGTTCCGCTGGATGATGCTGTCCCACGCGGGTGCCGACCAGGAGAGCGTCTGGGGTTTCGGTATCGAGCCGGCCGGCCGCGGGGCCGTACTGACCCACCACTTCCGTATGGGCACGGCCACGGCGGGAATCCACAAGATCGTCGCAGATCTCGACGAGACCGAACGCGCGAAGTTCGTCGAGGAGTGGACCTCGAAACTGGCGCAGGACCTCGACGCCACACTCCAGCGCATCAAGAAGGTCATCGAATCCTGACCGCTGTTCTTCTTCGACCCAGAGGATCCGCATGTTTCTGCAGCGCATCGCGAACAAGGGAATACGCCTGGGCACACTGTTCGACCGGGCGGCAGCGAAGCATCCGGCGAGCCCACTCATTCTCGACCACGAACTGGACATCGCGCCGGAGCGCGGAAGGCGCCTGACGCTGACCGAGGTCGCGGCGCTCGTGGACGACTTCGCGTCCCGGCTGTGGGCGGCGGGCGTCCGCACCGGCGAACGTGTCGTCATCCACAAGACCAACGGCTTCGACATCACCCTGCTCGCCTGCTCGACGGCCCGCATCGGCGCGGTGCCGGTGCTGCTGTCCCCCAAGCTCGACGGGGCGACGGTGGCCGAGCTGCTGCGCCGGGTGGACATGCCCTTCCTCGTGACCGACCAGGCCAAGCTCGAGCACGATCTGCCGGCGGAGGTCTCCGGGCTGACCCGCGAGCTGCTCCTTACGTCCGGCAGCCACGAGGGCGCGATCGAGCTGGCGTCACTCGCCGGCAGCCCGCGGACGGCACCGGCGCGGATGTCGCCGGACCATCCGACGCTGATCACGCACACGTCCGGCACCACGGGCGTGCCGAAGCTGGCCGTGCACACCGGCCGGACGTTCCAGGCCCGGTACCGCCCGCAGGGCACGGTGGCCCGGCTGGTCGGCGCGAACGAGCCCGTCGCGATCCATGTGTCGTTCGTGCACTCGCGCATGTTCACGGCACTGCCCATCGCGGTGCTCCAGGGACACCCGGTTCTCATCCTGCGCGACGACGACCCGCGGACGGTGGGCGAGTTGTTCGGCAAGGTGCCGCCCGGTCTGATCGAGGCACACCCCAACACCTTCATGCGCTGGGAGGAACTGGCCGAGGACCCCCGGGCCCCGCTGGCGAAGGTCAAGTACTTCAGTTCCACCTTCGACGCCATCCACCCCCGCACGGTGCACCGCCTGCTGAACGCCTCGCGCCGGAGCGGCGCCACCTTCATCCAGATGTACGGGCAGAGCGAGGTGGGCCCCATCGCCGGCCGCACCTACAGCCCGCGGCGGGGCGCGGAGGCCGAGGGCCGCTGTGTGGGCCGGCCGTTCCCCGGGATGACGGCGGTGCGCGTGGTCAGCCGTGACGGCAAGGCGCCCACCAAGTCCTCCCCCGGGTTCATCGAGGTCAAGAGCGACGGCCGGATCGTCACCTACCTCGGGGAGCACGGGCGCTGGGAGAAGCAGGTCAACGACGACTGGTGGCGTATGGGCGACGTGGGCTACCGGACGAAGTGGGGCTGCCTGCACCTGCTGGACCGGGAGGTGGACGAGATCCCGGGCATCGACAGCACGCTGGAGATCGAGGACAAGCTCTTCGGCAGGCTCCCCGAGCTGACCGAGGCGATCATCGTGCCGGGCCCGGACGGGCGGCCGGTGCCGGTGGTGGCGACGCGGGACGACCGGCCGCTCGATCCGGTGGCGTGGAAGTCCGCGGTCGCCGACCTGCCGGTGCTGGCCGAGCCGGTGCAGTGGCGGCTGGAGGACCTGCCGCAGACGGCCACCACCAAGATCAAACGCCTGGAGCTGCAGAAGCACCTGCAGGGCCAGGGCTGACCGGTGGCGGTCCCGGCGAGCCCGGCGGGACCGCCGCCGTCCGGCGGACCGAGCGTCAGCGGGCCCGCATTCCGAGGTGACCGGTGAGAGGAGAGGCCGCGGCATGGCCACGGACAGCAACAGGCGTTATGCCCGACTCCGGGAGATCCAGGGCATGGACGTCAAGGAGGAGTACAGCCGCATCTGGTGGCTCGACATGGGCTACGAGTTCCCGTGGGACTTCGGCGTCGCCGGAGCGCTGGCGTTCTGCAACAGCGTCGCGCCGCCGCACATGGCCGCGCTTCTCGTACGGACCGGAGAACTCACCCAGAACACCCAGCGGCGCATGGAGCACTTCGCGCTGATCAGCCTGGAGATGGTGCGGCGCGGGTTCAAGGACGAGCGCGGCCGTGCGGCGGCCCGGCAGATGAACCGCATCCACAAGAACGCGGTCAGGCACATCAGTGACGAGAAGCAGCAGTGGAGCATCAGCAACGACGAGTACCTGTTCGTCCTCGCCACGAGCATGCTGATACAGATCCGCTGGGTGGACCGGTACGGCTGGCGGCCGCTGAGCGACCAGGAGCGGACCGCGGCCTATCTGCACATGCGCGAGCAGGGCGAGCTCATGGGCCTGAAGGACATCCCGGGCTCGTACGAGGACTTCGCCCGGTTCCACGACGCCTACGTGGAGCAGCACTTCGCGTACTCGCCGGAGGCGGTGACGCTGTGGCAGGTACTGCGGAACACGGTCATCGAGCCGCTGGCGGGATGGCTTCCGAAGCGGCTGCAGCCGCTGGGCCGCAAGGTGGCGGCCGCGGCGCTGCCCGCGCTTCTCACACCGCACATGCGCAGGGCGTTCGGTGTGGCCGAGCCCTCACGGCTGCTGCGGGTCGCGGTGCACACCGCGCTCAAGGTGCGGGCGGCCCACGTACGCCGGCAGGCACCGCGTGACGAGGCCGCGTACCCCGATCCGCTGCCGACGCCAGGCTTCCCCACGGGTGACTACCGCATCGAGGAGCTGGGCCCCGATCACACGGTCGGCGCGCACACCGCACGCTGAGGCGCCGAGGCGTGAGGACGCGACCCGCAACGGTGGTGTCCACGGCTGAGCGGCACCCGGTCCCGGGACCGGGTGCCGCTCAGCCGTGCGGGGGGTCAGTCGCAGGACTGCGGGGCCGGGGCGGCGGCGCGCACGATCTCGCGCAGCAGCTTCGCCTGGTCCAGCGTGGCCTCCTCGGCCTCGGGCGGGACGCCGTGGCGGCGCACCGCTGCGGCGAAGGCCGCCACGGTGTTCGCCACTTGGTCCTCGCGGTCGAGTGTGAGCTCCCGGCCGCCGGAGCGGTCGTACAGCCGCACCACGGGAACGTGATCGGCGGCCGGTGTGAAGGCCATGTCGAGGGTCAGCCGGCCGGTGCTGCCGCTGATCTCGTAGGTGCTGCGGTAGCCGTGGTCGAGGCCGTAGGAGAGGTGGACGCAGGCACCGTCGCCGGCGCGGCGCAGCAGGGCGGCCCCGGACGTGTCGACGCCGAACCCGGGTGCCGCCGTGGCGACGGCGCCCACGACGGTCAGGTCCGCGCCGAGGATGTGCCGCGCGGCGCGCACCGGGTAGACGCCGGTGTCCCACAGGGCGCCGCCGCCCAGCTCCGGGCGGTAGCGGATGTCGTCCGCCGGGCGCCGGGGCACCGTGAACGTCGCCTGGAAGGAGCGCGGTTCACCGACGGCGCCGTCCTCGACGAGCCGGCGCACGCGCGCGTGCTGGCCGTGATGGACGAACATGACGTTCTCCATCAGGGCCAGGCCCCGGGTGTGCGCCAGCGCGTACAGCTCCGCGGTCACCTCCGGGTCGGTGGTCAGTGGCTTCTCGGCGAGCACGTGCTTGCCGGCCCGCAGGGCCGCCTCGGCCCACCGGGCGTGCAGGGCGGCCGGCAAGGGGATGTAGACCGCGTCCACGTCCCCGTCCTCGATCAGACGGGCGTAGCCGGGCAGCGCCCGCGCCCCGTAGGGTGCGGCCGTCGCCGCGCCGCGGCCCGGGTCCCGTGAGGCGATCGCGGCGACCTCGAAGGCCCCGGAGCGGGCGAAGGCCGGAAGCATCCGGCGGCGCGCGATCTCCGCGCACCCGAGTACTCCGACGCGGATGGCGTCCGTCACGGTTTCTCCTCGTTCCAGCGCGGCAGCACCCCCGCGGCCAGAGTCCGCGCGAGGCCGGCCGCGGCCCTGTCCTTCGGTGACATCAGGGGCTCTTCGGTGATGTCCCAGGGGAGGGCGAGCTCGGGGTCGAAGGGGTCGATGTCGATCTGGGTGCCCGGCGCGTACACGGTCGACATGACGTAGCAGATGCAGGTGTCGTCGCCGAGCGTCAGAAAGCCGTGGCCGACGCCCTCGGGGATGTAGAGGGCGCGGCCCGAGGACGCGTCGAGTGTGCACACGTGGTGCCGGCCGAAGGTGGGAGAGCCGACGCGCAGGTCGACGATGATGTCGCGCAGCGCGCCGCGTACGCAGCTGACGTACTTGGCCTGCCCGGGCGGAACGGCCACCGTGTGGATGCCGCGCAGGGTGTTGCCGCGGGACACGGAGTAGCTGATCTGCCGGGGCACGAACGGCTCGCCCAGCACCTTCTCCAGCTTGTCGGCGCGCATGCCTTCCCAGAAGGCGCCGCGCTCGTCCGGCAGTTGCTCGGGGGTCACCAGGTACGCCCCGGGGATCGCCGTCGCGGCGATGCGCACCGTGTTCTCCTCTCAGCTCGCCCGGTGCCGGGCGGGTCTCAGGCCCGGCCGTCCACCAGGCGCTCCAGGTCGGCGACGATCTCCGCCGCCGGGGGAAGCTGCGCCATCTCCCGCGAGACCGTCTGCGCCCGTTCGCGGAACGAGGGGTCCCCGAGCAGCAGTTCACAGGCCGCGTTGATCTCCTCGTAGCCGCCGGACTCGACCAGGGCGGCGGCCCCGTACCCGACGATCTGCCGGGTGGCGGTGGTGGGGTACTCGGGGTGGGCGACGAGCTGCGGCACCCCTGCGTTCAGGGAGGTCATGTCGGTGCCGCCGCCCCCGTGGTGGATGATGACGTCGCAGGTGGGGGCGAGGACGTCGAGCGGCACCCAGCCGACGTGCACGTCGGGCAGTTCGTCCCGCACCTCGGCGGCGACGTTCTCGGGAGCGCCGACGACCACTTCGGCGCCCAGCTTGCCGATGCTGCGCGCCATGTCGCGCAGCCCGTCGCCGCTGAACAGCCGCGTCCCCGCGGTGATGTAGACCCGGGGGCGGTCGCCCTTGGTGTACATCCACGGCTCCAGGGGCTTCTGGGGGTTGCCCGGCACCCAGCGCATGGGCCTGGCCGGGATCGCGTCGGCGGGCCGCAGACTGGGCGGGCACACGTCGAGCCACAGGTCGGGGCCCGGCACGCGGTCCAGGCCCAGCTCGGCGAGGACCGGGGCGAGCACGGGTCCGGCCCCCGGGTCGTAGCCGCGGGAGTCGATACGGTCCCACTCCAGACGCACGCTGGGGATGCCGAGATGGTGGGCGAGCAGCGGGGCCGTGTAGAACATGCCGCCGCCGACGACGAGGTCGGGCCGCCAGTGGTCGGCCAGGTCGAGCAGGCGGTCCAGGCTGTCCACGGCGATCTCGGCGTAGACCCGGCCGACCGCCTTGAGCTGCTCGACCGGGTCCTCCGGCATGGCGCCCATGAAGGCGCCGACCTCTTCCATGGACACCGGGGAGATCTTCACCGCGGGCAGGCCGACGCTGGTGATGTTCGGCAGGACCCAGTCGATGCCGCCCATGAACACCTGGTGACCGGCATTGCGCACGGCCGTGGCCAGCGGGGCGTGGGAGAAGATCGGGTACGGGCTGTTCCCGGGGATGAACAGGACCTTCATGGGCTGTCTCAACCTGCCTTCGTGAGCACGGCGGCGGCCCGGACTCCCGAGAGCATCGCCGCCTCCGTCGTGGGTGAGTTGAAGTAGTCGCCGGCGAAGACCACCGGAGGCCGCTGCTCGCGCAGCACCTGTACGGACCGGCGGTAGCGGCCCGGTGCCGGGATGGGGAACCCGTAGGGCCGCTCCGCGATCTGGAAGGGCTCGGCGCCGCCGACCGGGAAGTCCGGCCACAGCGTGGGCAGCAGCTTCGTCACCTCGGTGAACTGCTCCTCGGGGGAACGGCCCAGCAGTCGGCGGGTGTTGGCGCGGCCCGGGTAGGCGAACACGAGCAGCTTGTCGACGGGCCGGCCCGCCTCGTCCCGCACCGTGCGCGGGTAGGTGATCATGTTGCGCAGGGGCGGGTCCTCCGGGCCGCCGGCCACGATGTGCGCCTCCGCGGGCAGCGCGCCCGCGTCGACCAGGTAGGAGACGGACAGGGCCGGCTCGTACTGCTGCGATTCCAGATACGAACGGGTCTGCGCGCCCACGGTCCCCGAGGGCAGCGCGGCGGTGAGCTTCGCGGCGATCGGTGCGGGCGTGGCGACCACCACCTCGTCGAAGCCCTCGGTGACCGGGATGCCGTCCGGGCCCACGGCGGTGACCGTGATGCCGGCGCCGTCCGGCTGAAGTCCGGTGACCTCGTGGGACAGCCGCAGGCCGGCGCCCTCGGCGTTCTTCTCGGCGAGGATCTCCATGCCGCCCCGCAGCACGTAAAACCCGGAGCCTCCCATCCAGGCGAGCAGGGCGCGGGCGTGGACGGCGGAGATCTCCTCGCAGGCGAAGTTCCAGAAGCCCTCGATCTGGGGGCGCAGCAGGAAGTCGAAGCCCCGCTCGGACACCTGCCGGTAGCCCCAGTCGGCCGCGGTCTGCCCGTCGTCGAACGGAGCGGACTTGACCGGGTCGAAGAGGTCGAGCTTCTTCTTGCGTGCCACCTGGGCGAGGGTGCTGAGCAGGAAGGCGATCCGGTCACGCAGCTTGACGTGCCGGTACGTGAGCAGGCTGAGCGGCGAGTCGGAGGACAGCGGAACGGTCCTGCCGTGGTCGGAGATCCAGACGTTGCTGGAGATCCGGACCAGTTCGTCCTCGAGTCCGTACTCCTTGATCAGCTGGGTCATCAGCTTGTAGAAGCTGACGTACATCAGGTTGATGCCGACGTCGGGCTCGATCTCCGGCCGGTGCCAGGAGCGGGCCCGGCCCCCGAGCCCGTCCGACGTCTCGAAGACGACTACGTCACGGCCGCCGCGTAGCAGCTGACGGGCGGCGGCGCAGCCGGCCATGCCCCCGCCGATCACCGCGGCCTTGGTGCGTTGCGTGCGACTGGTCATCGCTCCACCTCTGTCCGTTGGTCCGACTCTGTCCGCTGGTCCGACCCGCTGTCAGTGCTCGACGATCTCGTCGTGCGGCCACTCCAGGCCCTGGCCGAGGCCGCCGTCGACGGGCAGGTCGACGCCGGTGGTGAAGGTGGCGTCGAAGCCGAGGAAGAGCACGGCCGTGGCGGCCTCGTCGGCCGTGCCGAAGCGGCGCATCGGCGTCAGCTCGACGCCCTCCTTGATGTTGGCGGCGCGCAGTTCGTCGGAGATCTCGGCGATGCCCATCGTGGGGGTGTCGGTGAAGCCGGGGCTGATCGTGTTGACGCGGATCCGGCGCGGCAGCAGCTCGGAGGCGAAGACCTTGGAGAAGGCCCGGACGGCGGCCTTCATGCCGGTGCCGACGCTGGTGGCGACGAAGCCCATGCCGACGGCGACGGCGGTGGTGAAGACGAACGAGCCGCCGTCCTTGACGAGCGGCGCGAGCCGCTGCGCGGTGAAGAAGGCGCCCTTGGTGTTGGTGTCGAACATGCGGTCGTAGGTTTCCTCGGTGACCTGGCCGAGGGAACCGAACTTCAGGAAACCGACGTTGACGAAGACGAAGTCCACCTCGCCCAGGGTGTCCTCGACCGCCTTGCCCAGCGCCTCGATGTCGGCCATGCTCGCCGCGTCGGAGCGCACCACGTGGGCGCGCGGTCCGAGTTCGGCGCGGGCCTTTTCGATGTTCGTCTCGTTGAGACCGGTGAGCAGCACCTCGGCGCCGCCGTCCAGGAGTTGCTTGACGACGGCCATGCCGATGCCGTGCGTGCCACCGGTGACCACGGCCTTCTTGCCGGCGTACTTGTTCATGACACCTTCCGGTTGGAATTCTGGGTGATGTGGTGGGTGGACCTCAGACGATGTGGACTTCGGGCACGTAGAGGATCCACTTGCCCCCCGCCGCGCGGAATTCCCGTTCCTTCGCCATGATTTCCTCCGCGTGGTTCCACGCGAAGAGGAGCGCGTAGTCCGGATACGGCTTCGCGAAGTCCTCGGACGGCCGGACGGGAATGTGCGTGCCCGGGGCGAGCCGGCCCTGCTTGGCCGGGGTGTTGTCGCAGATGAAGGGGACCAGGTCCGGCCCGATGCCGCAGTAGTTGATGACCGTGGCGCTCTTGGCGGTGGCGCCGTAGGCCACCACCGAGCGGCCTTCTTCGCGGAGTTCGGTGAGCAGCCGCACCAGTTCGCGGCAGCTCTCCCGCACGTGCTGTGCGAAGCGGTGATAGGTCTCCGGGCGGGTCAGGCCCGTCTCTCGCTCGCGCTCGACGTGCTCGGTGACGGCCGCGGACACGGCCCGCTGCCCGGGGCGGGCGATGGTGTACCGCATCGACCCGCCGTGCACGGCCAGGGGCTCCACGTCGGCCAGTTCGAAGCCGAATCGCTCGGCCATGGCCCGCACCGAGGTCACCGAGAACAGGTAGAAGTGCTCGTCGTAGATCTGGTCGAAGGCGTTCTGCGCGATGATCGCGCCCAGGTAGCGGTCCTCGATCACGAAGATGCCGTCGGGGGCGAGCAGCGCGTCCACGCCCCGGAACACCGAGTCGATGTAGGCGATGTGGCTGACGGTGTTCGCGGAGAAGATCACGTTCGCGGGCCCGTCGGCCGCGGCGATCTCGCGGGCGCTGCCGTCCTGGAAGAAGTCCGTGCGCACACGCACGCCTTCCGCCCGCGCGAACCCGGCCACCTGGGCGGAGGGGTCGACGCCGAGATGGCGCACCCCGGCGCGGCCGATGGTCTTGAGCATCGTCCCGTCGTTGGAGCCGATCTCCACCACGAAGGGGTCCTCGCCGGCGAGTTCGGTCCCGAGGAGCTGGTGCGCGTACTTCTCGAAGTGCTCCCGCATGACCACCGACCCCGCGGAGCGGTACGGATAGTCCTCGTGGAACATCTGCTCACGCGGCACTTCCTCGACGAGCTGCACCATGGTGCATTCGGCGCAGACGCCCGCGGCCAGGCGGAAATAGAACTCGCTGCCCGCCGTCTGCGGTGTCACGAAGGAGTCGGATACGGGCTGCCTGCCGAAGTCGAAGAATTCCTCGACCGGGCCACCGCAGATTCGGCACTGGACCATGAACGGACCCCTTTGCATTTCGTGGTCGGGCGACTTGGCGTGCTGGCGTGTCAGTCAATACGAACGCACATCACAATGCTGTCGGCGGTGGTGAAAGGGGTCCATGAAGGGACCAGGTCATGTGTCAGGTCCGGCGGCACGGCGGAAGCGGCACGGACGAAGGCGCGGGCCCCGCCGAGGAGTCGGCGAAGGGCCCGCGCCATGGCTCACCCGGTCAGGGGCCGGCCGTGAGCGACTCCTCCCGGTCGCGGGCCTGCCCCTCCTGCGGTGGCGCGGTGGCGCCGACCTTGCGCAGCAGGGTCACCGCGAGCACCGCCGTGACGGCGATGAGCGAGGCGCAGACGACACCCACGACGTTGAGTCCGCTCGTGTAGGCGTCACGCGCCGCCGTCAGCACCTGGTCGCGCAGGTCCTCCGGCAGCCCCTGGGCGGCCACGACCGCGCCCTCGAGCCCGCCGCGCACCGCTTCGGCCGTCTCGGCCGGTACGCCCTGCGGGACGGTGACGTCGTCGCGGTAGAGCGCGGCGCCCAGACTGCCGAACGCCGCCACGCCCAGCGACACTCCGAACTCCCCGCTCGTCTCGGACATGGAGGCGGCCGAACCGCCCTTCTCGGGCGGGGCGGAGCTCACCACGAGGTTGGTGCCCAGGGCCCCGATGGGTCCCGTTCCGAAGAAGGCGATCACGAACCCGGTGACCAGCAGCGGGAGTCCGCCCACCGGATCGACGAACGCGACCAGCAGGTAGCCGACGGTCGTCAGGGCGAGACCGCCGCCGATCACCACTCCCATGGGCAGCCTCTTGGTCAGCGACGGGGCGATCATCGCGGCCACGATCGAGGCGAGGGCGGAGGGCACCATCCACAGGCCCGCGGCGGTGGGCGAGAGACCCTCGACCATCTGCAGGAAGCCGGTGATGAACAGGTAGCTGCCGCCCATGGTGGCCATCGCCAGCATCAGGACGATCAGCGACGAGGTGAAGGCGCCGGAGCGGAACAGGCGCAGGTCGAGCAGCGGGTGCTCCAGCCGGGTCTGACGGCGGACGAAGACCACACCGACGGCCACGCCGGCCGCGATCACCAGCAGGGAGAGCGGCTCCCAGCCGTACCGGGCGATCTCCTTGAGCCCGAAGATGATCGGCAGGATGGTGGCCAGCGACAGCGCGACGCTGAAGAGGTCCAGCCTCCCGCTGTGGGGGTCGCGGTACTCGGGCAGCAGGACCGGACCGGCGATCAGCAGGATGATCATGACCGGCACGCCGAGCAGGAAGACCGAGCCCCACCAGAAGTAGTCGAGCATCACGCCGCCGATCATCGGGCCGAGCGCGGTCCCTCCCATGAAGCAGCTGGCCCAGACCGCGATGGCCCGCCCGCGCTGCCCCGGGTCCTGGAACATGTTGCTGATCAGGGCGAGCGTGGAGGGCATCAGCGTGGCCGCGGCGACACCCAGCAGCGCCCGGCCGGCGATCAGCATCTCCGGGCTCGTGGAGTAGGCGGCCAGCAGCGAGGTGGCACCGACGAACGCGGCGCCGATCAGCAGCAGCCTGCGCCGGCCGATCCGGTCGCCGAGCGTCCCCATGGTGACCAGGAAGCCGGCGATCATGAAGCCGTAGATGTCCATGATCCACAGCGTCTGCGTGCCGGTGGGCTCCAGGGACTCCGCAAGATGCGGCAGCGCGAGGAAGAGCACGCTCTGGTCGAGCGCCAGCAGCAGCGTGGGCAGCGCGAGCACGGCAAGACCCAGCCACTCGCGGGTCCCTGCCTTCGCCGGCACCGCCGGGGAGACATGAGTTGACATGGATGTCCTTCCAGGGTCGGGCAGGATGTGGGGTGGGCCGGGGGGGGAGTCGGGCGGGAGCGTCAGCCGGGGTAGGGGCGGCCGGCGCGCGCGTCGCGCAGCGTGCGTCCCCACCAGGTCAGTTGGTCGAGCATGGTCTTGGCGGCGGCCTCGCACTCCGCGGCGTGCGTCGGCCGGCCCTGGTCGTCGAAGCGCGTCCAGTACTCGGGGAAGGCGACGGAGTCCCGGACCGTCACGGCGTGCAGCCCCGGGAAGATCTCCCGCAGATGCGCGACGGCGCGCAGGCCGCCGGCGATGCCGCCGTAGGAGACGAAGGCGACCGGCTTGGCCTTCCACTCGTCGACGTACCAGTCGACGGCGTTCTTCAGCGAGGCGGGGAAGCTGTGGTTGTACTCCGGCGTCACGATGACGAACGCGTCGGCGCGGGCCAGCCACGGCGCCAGGTCCTGCACGGCGGCGGGCCGTTCCGCGTGCTCGTCGGCGGGCAGGACGTCGGGCAGCCACACCTTGGCCAGGTCGATCACGTCGACGGCGAGGTCCTCGCGCTTGGCGGCCTCGTCGGCGATCCAGCGGGCGGCCGTGGGACCGAACCGGCCGTTGCGGATGCTGCCGATGATGACGGACACCCGCAGTTTCGGCTCAGGCATGATGTTCCCCTCCGTTTGCTCG
This sequence comes from Streptomyces sp. NPDC047706, assembly GCF_043204795.1. NCBI lineage: Bacteria > Bacillati > Actinomycetota > Actinomycetes > Kitasatosporales > Streptomycetaceae > Streptomyces > Streptomyces sp. NPDC047706. Next base: position 16,395 of record NZ_JBIDCW010000022.1, read on the forward strand.
CTCCTCGGCTCCTCGGATCACACCGTGCCCGTCGCCGCCACCGGCCTGATCCCGGTCCGCTCTCGGTCGCTCTCGGCCGCTCGCCGCACCTGCCACCGACGGCCGGGCCGGTGACCGGACTCCGCCTGCCGCGCAGGGTCTTTCCCGCCCGCCGACGGCTCTCGGTCCGCGGACCGTCCTGTCGCGGACCGCCTCGTTCAGCTAGCGTGATCACATGCGTTTTGGGGTGCTCGGTCCGCTCGCGGTGTGGACGGCGGAGGGGCGACCGGTGCGGGTGCCGGAGCTCAAGGTCCGCACGCTGCTGGCCGCGCTGCTGATCCACCGCGGTCAGCCCGTGTCCGTGGACCGGCTGATCGACGACCTGTGGGGCACACAGCTGCCGAACAACCCCCTCGGCGTGCTGCAGAACAAGGTGTGGCAGCTGCGAAGGGCCCTGGAGGACGCCGCGCCCGGCGGCCGGGACCTGGTGGTCTCCCGCGCTCCCGGCTACCAGCTCCAGGTCCAGCCGGGCGCCGTGGACGCCGACCGCTTCCACGACCTGGCGGCCCGCGCGCGCCGGAATGCCGATCCCCGCGCCCGGGCGGAACTGCTGACCGAGGCGCTGGCCCTGTGGCGCGGCCCGGCGGTCGCCGACTTCGTCGACGAGGAGTTCGCCCGGGCCGCCGCGGACCGGCTCGAGGAACAGCGCATGACGGCGCTGGAGGAGCAGGCCGAGGCCAGGCTGGAACTCGGCGAACACGCCCTGGTCGCCGACGAGCTGGCGGACCTGGTCGCGCTCCACCCCTTGCGTGAACGGCTGCGCACCGCCCACATCCGGGCCCTGTACCTGGCGGGCCGGCAGGGCGCCGCCCTCACCAGTTACGCCGAGCTGCGCGAGCGGCTCGCGCAGGAACTGGGGGTGGACCCGTCACCCGAACTCGCCGCACTGCACCAGGCGATCCTCACCCAGAGCCCGGCCCTGACGGCCGTGCCGTCGCCGAGCACCACCGCGGCCCGGCCGCCGACGAACCTGCCCACCCCGCCCGCCGAGCTGATCGGCAGGGACGAGCTGATCGAGGAGCTGCGCGGGCTGGCCGCACGGCACCGGATCCTGACGCTGACCGGCTCGGGCGGCGTGGGAAAGACCCAGCTCGCCCTCGCGACCGCGGCCGCCCTCGGCCCGGCCTTCCCCGGCGGCGTCTGGCTGGCGGAGTTCGCCTCGCTCGATCCCTCCCCCAAGTCGGCCACCGAGGTGCACGAGGTGGTCGAGGCCGTGCTCGGCGTGCGCGACGACATCACCGCCGGCCCCGACCCGGACGGAGACCTGCTCTCCTCCACCGCGCGCGTGGTCCGCGCCCTGGGCGACGAACCGGCACTGCTCGTCCTCGACAACTGCGAGCACGTGGCCGGTCCCGTGGCCGAGCTGACCGTACGGCTGCTGAAGGCGGTCCCCCGGCTGCACGTCATGGCCACCAGCCAGACGCCGCTCAGCATCGGCGGCGAGCGACTGGTGGAGGTGCCTCCCCTTCGCCTGCCGCGGGCCGCCGCGGACCTGAGCACCGAAGACGTCCTGCGCTTCAGCGCCGTGGAACTGTTCGCGGCACGCGCCGGCGCCGCCGCTCCCCGGTTCCGGCTGAGCGAGGAGACCATCGCCCCGGTCGTCTCCATCTGCCGCCGGCTCGACGGCATTCCGCTCGCCCTGGAGATGGCGGCCACCCGGGTCCGCGCCCTGGGCGTGACGGAGCTGGCCGCCCGCCTCGACGACCGGTTCACGCTGCTGGCCGCCGGGACCCGCGACGCCCCGGCGCGCCATCGCACCCTGCGCGCCGTGATCGACTGGAGCTGCGACCTGCTGAGCGCGCAGGAGCGTGCCGTGCTGCGCCGTCTGGCGGTGCACGCCGACGGCTGCACCCTGACGGCGGCGGAGGAGCTGTGCGCGGGCACCGGCGTGGACCAGGCCGAGGTGCTCGATCTGCTGGCCCGCCTGGTGGACTGCTGTCTGGTCGTCATGTCGGACGGCGTGGACGGGCCGCGCTACCGGCTTCTGGAGTCAGTGACGGCGTACTGCCTGGAGCAGCTGCGCGAGACCGGCGAACTCCAGGCCCTGCAGTCGCGTCACCGTGCCTATTACACCTCGCTCGCGGAGCGCGCCAGGCCGCACCTGCGCGGTCACGGGCAGCGGGAGTGGCTGCGCCGGCTCGACCGGGAGACGGCGAACCTGCGCACCGCGCTGGAGAGCGCCGTGCACGGCGGGGACGGCGAGCAGGCGCTGCGGCTGGTGAACTCCCTGGCGTGGTACTGGCATCTGCGGGGCCGCAACCGCGAGGCGGAGCGCTCCCTGGCCATGGCGCTCGCCGTCGCGCCGCGGGGCGCGGCCACCGCGGCGGTCGCCGAGGCGACCGCCTGGCTCGGCGGGGCCAGGCTGCTCCTCGGCGGCAGCAGGGACCCGCTCGCCGAGTACCACGCCGCGCTGCGCCCCTACGAGGAGCTCGACGAGCCCGGCGGCGAGGCGCACGCGCAGTGGTTCCTGGGCTCCAACCTGTACGGCATCGGAGACCTGTCACCCAGTGAGGAACTGATCGAGCGGGCGCTCACCACCTTCCGCGCCCGCGAGGACCGCTGGGGCACGGCGGCGGCGCTGGCCAGCCGGGCGTTCGTGGCGAAACTGCGCGGCGACTTCGGCGCACTGCGCCGGTACGGCGAGCAGAGTTTGGAGATCTTCCGCGAACTGGGCGACCGGTGGGGGCAGTTGCGGGCCATGGTGCCGCTGCAGACCCTGGCCGAGGTGGTCGGTGACTACCGGCGGGCCGGACGGCTGCTCCGCGACGGACTGCGGATGGCGGAGGACCTCGGCCTGTGGCCCGAGGTGTCGTTCCAGCTCTCGGGACTGGGCCGGATCTCCCTGCTGACCCGCGACTACGCGCTGGCCCGGGAGTACCACGAGCGGGCCAGGCGGCTGGCGGTGGAGCAGTCGGACGACTTCGGGGAGCAGTTCGCCGAGATCGGGCTGGGGATGGGGGCCCGCAGGGAAGGCGATCTGGACACCGCCGAGCGCCATATGCGCAACGTGCTCGACGTGCACCGGCGGATGGGCTACCAACCCGGGGTCCCGTCGCTGATCCTCGCCGAACTCGGGTTCATCGCGGAGCTGCGGGCCGAGCCGGGGGCCGCCCTCGAACTCCAGCGGGACGGCCTCAGGGCCGCGCACGCCTCAGGTGACCCGCGCGCGGTCGCCCTGGGCCTGGAGGGCTTGGCCGGCGCGGAACTCCTGGCGGGCCGCGCCGGGCAGGCGGCTCGTCTCCTCGGCGCGGCCGCCGCCGCCCGGGCGCGGGTGGGCACCCCGCTGCCCGAGGGCGAGCGGGACGACGTCGACCGGATCTCCGCGGGCGCCCGTGGGAGCCTGGGCGAGGAGGGGTTCCGGGCCGAGTTCGAGCGGGGCGGCGCGCTGAGTCCGGCGGACGCGGCGCAGCCGTCCGGCATTTCACCGGCCTCTTCGTAAGCAAAGGAGACTCTGTCAGGTCAAGCAGGACATGACAGAGTCCAAGACCATATCAACGGGCGTCCGCCGCCGCGCCGTTAGCCTCACTGATGCACTCCCGGATAATCCAACGGAATTGAATTCCACTGGCCGAAGAACCACTCCGGAGGGACAAAGTGAAGGCTCTAGTACTATCCGGCGGGATGGGAACCCGGCTTCGGCCCCTCACCTATTCCACGCCGAAACAGCTGATTCCGGTCGCCGGCAAGGCGGTCCTGGAACACGTCCTCGACAACATCCTGGCGGCGGGCATCACCGAGATCGGCGTCATCGTCGGCGACCGGGCGGACCAGATCCGGGCGGTGATCGGCGACGGCAGCCGGTTCGGCGCCCGGATCACCTACATACCGCAGGCGCAGCCGCTCGGGCTGGCCCACTGCGTCCTGATCGCCCGCGAATTCCTGGGCGACGACGACTTCCTCATGTACCTCGGTGACAACGTACTGCCGGAGGGAATCACAGAGATCGCGGGCAATTTCGCCGCACAGCGGCCGGCCGCCCAACTCGTCGTCCAGAAAGTCACGGATCCCCGGGCTTTCGGGGTGGCCGAGGTAGACGCCTCGAACACCGTGACAAGGCTGGCCGAGAAGCCGGCCGAGCCGCGCAGCGATCTCGCCCTCATCGGCGTCTATTTCTTCACCCCCGCCATTCATCGGGCGGTCGCCGAAATTCGGCCCAGCGCCCGTGGGGAGCTTGAGATCACCGACGCCGTCCAGTGGCTCGTGCAGAACGGCGCCTGCGTCAAGGCAAGCGAATACGTCGGCTTCTGGGCCGACACCGGAAGTGTCGACGCCGTCCTCGAATGCAATCGCAGGCTGCTCGACGAGCTGCGGCCGCAGCGGCTCGGCGAGGTCGACGACGCCAGCGACCTGACCGGCCCGGTGCTGCTCGCTCCCGGCGCCCGGGTGGTGCGCTCCCGCATCGAGGGGCCCGTGATCATCGGTCCCGGCAGCGTCGTGGAGGACAGTCACATCGGGCGGTACACCGCGATCGGCGGCGACTGCACGGTGCGGCACACACGGGTCGAGGACTCGATCGTGCAGGACGGGTCCTCGCTGTCGGACCTGCGCGGCCTGAGCGGATCGCTGATCGGCAGGACCGCCTCGGTGACAACCACCCGCCGCCACCGGCTGATCGTCGGAGACGACTCCTGGGTGGAGGTCGCATCATGAAGATCCTGGTGACGGGCGGCGCCGGATTCATCGGCTCGCACTATGTGCGCTCAGTGCTGGACGACCGCTACCCGCAGGCCGTCGGCGCCCGTGTGACCGTGCTCGACAAGCTGACCTACAGCGGCAACCTCGCCAACCTGCCGATCGGTGCCGAGCGCCTGGAGTTCGTCCACGGGGACGTCTGCGACGCCGAGTTGCTGCGTGAGCTGCTGCCCGGCCACGACTCGATCGTGCACTTCGCGGCCGAGTCCCACGTCGACCGCTCGGTCGCGGCGGCCGCGGACTTCATCCGCACCAACGTGGTGGGAACCCAGGTGCTGCTCGACTCCGCACGCCTCAGCGGCGTGGAGCGCACGGTGCACGTCTCCACCGACGAGGTCTACGGTTCGATCGCCGCCGGATCGTGGACCGAGACATGGCCGCTGGCGCCGAACTCGCCCTATGCGGCGTCCAAGGCCTCCTCCGACCTCGTGGTCCGCTCGTACTGCCGCACTCACGGAATGGACGTGTCGATCACGCGCTGTTCCAACAACTACGGCCCGTACCAGCACACCGAGAAGCTCATCCCGCTGTTCGTCACGAACCTGCTGGAGGGCAGGCCGGTGCCCCTGTACGGGGACGGGCACAACGTCCGCGAGTGGCTGCACGTCGACGACCACTGCCGGGCGGTCGAGATGGTGCGCGCGAAGGGCCGGGCCGGGGAGATCTACAACGTGGGCGGTGGTGTCGAGCGGAGCAACCTGGCGCTCACCCACCAGTTGCTCCAGCTGTGCGGCGCCGCGCCTTCCGCGGTCCGGCGGGTCGCCGACCGGCTCGGCCACGACGACCGCTACTCCCTCGACGGCACCAAGATCCGCGACGAGCTGGGCTTCGAGCCGCGGGTGCCGTTCGAACGCGGTCTGCGCGAGACCGTCGACTGGTACCGGGACAACCCCGGCTGGTGGAAGGACCTCAAGCGGGGCGCCGCCACGGAGGCGGCCCGATGAGCACGATGCCGGCACCACCGCTGCGGCGCGACGATCCCGCGGCCGACACCGCCCGCCTGCTCCGCTCGGCCGGCACACCGCACGGTCACGGTCTGCCCACCGGGCAGGTCGCGCCATGGCTGGCGGAACACGCGCGCACGCACAGGTTCCGGGTGGAGCGCATCCCGTTCGCGGGCCTCGAAGGCTGGTCCTTCGCGCCGGACACCGGGAACCTCGTGCACCGCAGCGGCCGGTTCTTCTCCGTCGAGGGCATCCACGTCACCCACCCCGAGAACCCGGTCCCCGAGTGGCAGCAGCCGATCATCAACCAGCCGGAGGTCGGCATCCTCGGCATCCTCGCCAAGGAGTTCGACGGGGTGCTGCACTTCCTCATGCAGGCCAAGATGGAGCCGGGCAACCCCAACCTGCTCCAGCTCTCGCCCACCGTGCAGGCGACCCGCAGCAACTACACCAGGGTGCACCAGGGCGCGGACGTGAAGTACCTCGGCCACTTCGTCGACGTACCGCCGCAGCGGGTGATCGCCGATGTGCTGCAGTCCGAGCACGGCTCGTGGTTCCTGCGCAAGGCCAACCGGAACATGCTGGTGGAGGCGGTGGGCGAGGTTCGGCTGGAGGAGAACTTCTGCTGGCTCACCCTGGGGCAGATCGGCGAACTGCTGCGCCGCGACAACGTGGTGAACATGGACGCCCGTACCGTCCTCGCGTGCGCACCCGCGCAGCCCGCCGTGCCCGGCGCACTGCACTCCGACCGCGCGCTGCTGTCCTGGATCACCGCCGAACGCTCCCGCCACGACCGCCGGGTGCGGTCGCTGCCGCTCGCCGAGGTGACGGACTGGGTGCGCGGCGATTGGTCCGTCGAGCACGTTCCGGAACGCTACTTCCGGGTGATGGCGGTGGCGGTGGAGGCCGCCAACCGGGAGGTCGCGCAGTGGACACAGCCGCTGATCGAACCGCTCGGAGTCGGCGTCACCGCGTTCGTGACCCGCCGCTTCGGCGGCGTCCCGCACCTGCTCGCGCACGCCCTGCCGGAGGGCGGTCTCCTGGAGACGCTGGAGCTGGCCCCGACGGTGCAGTGCACTCCGGACAACTACCGCCACGTCGCCCCCGCCGAGCGCCCGCCGTTCCTGGACCTCGTGCTCGACGCCCGCCCGGATCAGATCCGTTACGGGGCCGTGCACTCCGAGGAGGGCGGCCGCTTCCACCACGCACAGAGCCGGTACCTGATAGTCGAGGCCGACGAGGAGCAGGCGCCGGCGCAACCGCCGCCCGGGTACTGCTGGGTCACACCCTGGCAGCTCAACTCGCTGGTCCGGCACAGCCGGTACGTCAATGTGCAGGCGCGTTCGCTGCTCGCCTGTCTCAACACCGCCGCGGTGACGCTCTGACAGGCGCGTCCCGGGCCCGACAGTAAGGACTCTCCATGGCGGCTGCGGGTACGCAAGTGGCCCCTGAACCAGGTCTTCTCCAGCGACTGGGCAGGTACGCCAGGCTGGTCAAGTTCCAGTTCGTCCTTGACTTCTTCCTCGCCCTGCTCATCGTGTGGACGGCGATGGAGCCGAGCACCCGCCTGGACGGGCAGGTGCTCCTGACCTTGTCCGTGTTCGCGCTGGGGAAGATCGGCGTGCTGTCCGCGGTGATGACGCTGGACGACGTCACCGGCGTCAAGGACGGCAGCGACACCGCCAACTATCTCTCCGACGGCAACACGGAACTGCGCCCGCTCAAGCGCAAGCCGCTGCTCACCGGCGAACTCACGGTGCACCAGGCGCAGCGGTTCGGATACCTCGCCCTGGTGTGGGGGGCGGTGTGGTGGCTGGGGGCGGTCCTCGTGGCCCCGCACGTTCCGGTGTGGGGGCTCGTGGTCACCGCACTGCTCCTCGTCCTCAGTGTGCAGTACTCCTGGGGGCTGAAGCTGAGCTACGTCGGGCTCGGGGAGCTGCTGCTGCTCTTCTCGGCCACGGCGTTCGTGCTCTCCCCCTACTCCCTCACCGTGGGTGAGCTCCCGGCCCTGGTCCTGGTGGAGGCGCTGCTGTTCGGGTTCGGGCAGCTGCTCATAGCCGGGTACTCCAACACCCAGGACATCAGCGGCGACGCGGCGGTCGGCCGGCGCACCGTCGCGGTGATGGCGTCGGCAGCGGGCAACAAGGTCTTCCTGGGGACCCTGACGGCGCTGAACCTGCTGGTCGTCCTCGGCCCGTTCGCGGCCGGCTGGATATCCGGCTGGTTCCTCCTGGCGACCCTGCCGCTGATGGTGCTGCGGCTACGCCAGTACGTCTCCTTCCTGCGCAACGGCCACGCGCTGCTCGCGCGCAGCCGTGGCGTGGTGGTCTTCCGGACGACCGTCGCCTGTGTGCTGCTCCACAACGTGGCGTACCACTGGCTCTGAGACCGGCGCCGCGCGTGCGGCCCGGTCCGTCCCTGCTTCCCGCCGCCCGGCAGAGACCATGTCTGCCGGGCGACGGTGCGGGGCAGCGGGACGCCTGGGCCTCCGGCTCACTCCCCCGCGCCGGTGCGTGCCCCGGTCCGGGGGGCGGGTGCGGCGGCGGACGCCGGCCTGCGCCGGCCCGTGAGGTCCTGTTTCGACATCCAGCTGGCGACCTGGACCCGTGACGTGCACGCCAGCTTGCGCATGATCTTGCGCACGTGGTTCACGGCGGTCCACTCGGCGATGCCGAGCCGACGGGCGATCTCCCGGTTGGTGAGGCCGTTCGCGACCAGCTCGGCCACCTCCCGTTCCCTCGGCGTCAGCGGGTTGCCGGCCCCGCTGCCCGCGTCGCGCTCGGGCTCCGCGTGGTCCAGGTCGGTCAGCACGGCGGCGACGGCGGCGTGCGGTTCGGACCGCCGCCCCACATCACCCATCTCCGCGGCGTCCTCGTCGCCCAGGCGTACCCGGGTGAGGGCGGCGACGGCGTCCACCTCCATGCGCAGCAGGGCCGGAGCGACACAGCCGGTGGCGGCCCGGATGCCCGCCGCCGCCCCCAGGGCACGTGCCGCCCGGCGCCAGGTCTCCATCGACTGGCCCCGGCACCGGGTGAGCAGGATCGTGAACTTCTCCAGACCGAGGGCACACAGCGCCAGATGCCTCAGCTCGGCGATGTCCGTGAGGGCGGACCGGTACAGGTCGACGGCCCCGTCCTGGTCGCCCAGGGCGAAGGCCACGTCGCCCAGGACGAGGCGGGTGAGCGCGACGTTGCGGACGTCCCGGCGCTGCTCGAAGACCTCCAGCGCGTCCTGGGCCAGTCGGCGCGCGCCCGACGCGTCGCCCTCGGCGCGGCGTACCTCCGCCAGGTTGCGCAGTGCCGCGGCGTGTTCGGCCGTGCCGTGGCCGGAGGCGACCGCCACGCATTCCTCGAGGCGGCGGTCGGCCTCGACGAGGTCGCCTCGCTGCAGGGCGACGAGTCCGGCCCTGCGCATGCAGGCGGCCACGCCGGCTTCGTCCTCCAAGTCCCCGAACGCCGCCCGGGCCCTGCGCAGGCAGTCCTCGGCGGCGGTCGTCTCGGAGGCGTTGAGCAGGAGTTCGCCGAGCGCGAGCAGCGCCTTGGCCTGCTGCGCCAGGGTGAGGGCGCTCATGTCGTCCACCCCGGCGCGCAGCCGCGTGATGCCCTCGTGAATCGCGCCCCGCGCCTGCCAGTACTGGTGCAGACCCGACGCGATCCTGACGACGCCTGCCTGGTCGCCCGCTTCCGTGAGGAAGCGCAGCGCGCTCCTGAGGTCCTCCCGCCAGTAGTCGACCTGGATCAGCCACCGGCTCTGATCGGCGCCGTGCAGCCCGCTCTCGGCGCTTTCGGCCAGGTCGGCGCAGAACGCGGCGTGCGCGGCGAGGATCTCGTCGAGCTCCCCCAGCGCGCGGGCCTCCTCCAGAAGGAACTGCCGGGTGAGACCCAGCATGGAGATGATGAGCTCGCCGTCGGAGCACTCGTCGGTGTGCAGCAGGCTCTTGTCGACGAACATCTCCAGCAGACGCTGGAGTTCCGTGACGCCGCCCTGCCACATGGCCTGGGCGGTGGGCAGGTCGAAGGCGCGGTGGAAGGCGGCGAGCCGCCTCAGCACGGCGCGTTCGCGCCTGTCGAGCGCGTCGAGCTGCCGCTCGATCGCCGTGCGGATGCCGCGATGCCGGGACAGGGTGTCGAACTCGCTGCCGGACAGGGCGTCGAGACTGTGTTCCAGCTCGTCCGCGAGCCGTTGCGGCGAGAGCATCTTCATGCGGGACGCGGCGAACTCGATCGCCGTCGGGAGGCCGTCGGTACGCCGGCACAGCCGGACGACGGCCGCGCGGTTGTGCTCGGTCAGCACGAAGTTGGGGCGGCTGACCGCTGTGCGGTCGATGAACAGTTTCACCGACGGGATCTCCCGCAGCTCCTTCAGCTCCAGTTCCTGGCCGGCCGGGGGCAGGGGCAGCGGACCGACGCGGAGGAGTACCTCGCCGTAGACGCCGAGCCGCTCGTTCCCCGTCATCAGGACTGTGAGCCGGGGGCAGTCGTTGATCAGCCGGGTGACGACCGGCACGAGCGCCGCGCGCATCCGGTCGCAGCCGTCCAGGAAGAGCAGGCAGCGGCGGGCGTGGAAGAAGTCGCGCAGGAGTGTGCGTGGGGGGTGGCCCGCGTCGGTGTCCAGGCCCACGGCCTGCGCGAGCACGGCATCGGGATCCTGGCCGGGGCGGACGTCGCTCAGGTCCACGACCCGTGCGCCGTCCTCGAAGGAGCCGGCGACGTCTGCGTAGGCCGCCGCGGCGAGCCTGCTCTTGCCCACGCCGGCCGGGCCGGTGACGGTGACGACGCGCCCGGCCGGCCTGCCGAGGAGTCCGCGCAGTTCGGCCAGTTCCTCGTCCCGGCCCACCAGGCAGCGGGTGGCGACGGTGAGCACCCCCGGTCCGTCGGAGCTGAGTTCGTCGCTGATGGTGCTCTGACTGATCGGGTACATGGGCAGCCCCCCAGGGATCAACGGACACACGTGATGAATCGATCCCGCTTGCTTCCGGTCAGGCCCGGGGGCGGTCCGGCGGCGGCTTTGCGCACCGGGCACCGCGACCGTGCGGGCGGGAAGATGCGGGCCTATCGACGACGCGGTCGTGGACGGGGGCCACGGCGCCTCGTGGACAGCTGACGGAAGGTCGGCTTCGTGCGGCGGCGAGGACGGAACGGGCCTTGGCCCGGCAGGCGTGGGCTCGCCCCGGAGGCGTCCGCTCTCCGCCGGTGTGCGGCCTCCACCGACACCACGTGCAAGCGGTCACCCCCGTTCCGCCCCGATCGGGACAGTGCCACGGTAGTTCAATCAAGCATCTGAGCGAATTGATCCAGCCAGCGCGGTGGTCAGCGGCACGCGCTCGTCGAGGAAGCGGCGCTCCCCCCGGCCCGGCCGGTCCCCCGGTGGACCTGCGTCTTCGACGCCGTGCGGCGCTCAGCTCGCCCCGGGGCGCGAGGCCGGCCCGGCGAACCGGACGAGGCCGGATGGCGCAAAACCCGCCTGCTCGGCCGCTGAGAATGTCAACTCCGCCAGGGCGGGGACGGGCCGCCGTGCGCCGCCGTACCGCTTCTGGCTCCACACGGCACGACGGCCCGCGGGGAGCCCGCGGACCGTCATGAAACAGGGGGAGGCATGGAGTTCAGGACGGCGTGACGATCACCGGACCCGACTCGTCCACGGACTCGCCACGCTCCTCGGCGATGCGCAGCGCCTCCTCCACCAGCGTCTCCACGATGAGCGCCTCCGGTACGGTCTTGATCACCTCGCCCTTCACGAAGATCTGTCCCTTGCCGTTGCCGGACGCCACGCCGAGGTCGGCCTCCCGCGCCTCACCGGGACCGTTCACCACACAGCCCATGACGGCGACCCGCAGCGCCGCGGGGAAGCCCTCCAGCGCGGCGGAGACCTTCTCCGCCAGGGTGTGCACGTCCACCTGGGCCCGCCCGCACGAGGGGCAGGAGACGATGTCCAGACCGCGCTCGCGCAGGGCCAGCGCCTCCAGGATCTGCGTACCGACCTTGACCTCCTCCACCGGCGGCGCCGACAGCGAGACCCGGATGGTGTCTCCGATCCCCTCGGACAGCAAGGCCCCGAACGCCGCGGCGGACTTCACCGTGCCCTGGAAGGCCGGGCCGGCCTCGGTCACGCCGAGGTGCAGGGGATAGTCGCAGCGCTGCGCGAGCAGCCGGTACGCGGCGATCATCACCACGGGGTCGTTGTGCTTGACCGAGATCTTGATGTCGCGGAAGCCGTGCTCCTCGAACAGGGAGCACTCCCACAGCGCCGACTCGACCAGCGCCTCCGGCGTCGCCCTGCCGTACTTCTCCAGCAGGCGCCGGTCGAGGGAACCGGCGTTGACGCCGATCCGGATGGGAATCCGCGCGTTCGCCGCCTCCTTGGCGATCTCCCCGACCTTGTCGTCGAACTTCTTGATGTTGCCCGGGTTGACGCGTACGGCGGCGCAGCCCGCGTCGATGGCCGCGAACACGTACTTGGGCTGGAAGTGGATGTCGGCGATGACGGGGATCGGCGACTTCCTCGCGATGGTGGGCAGCGCCTGCACGTCGTCGGCCGAGGGGACCGCGACCCGGACGATCTGGCAGCCGGCCGCGTTCAGTTCGGCGATCTGCTGCAGGGTGGAGTTGACGTCCGCGGTGAGGGTCGTCGTCATCGACTGCACCGACACCGGGGCGTCCCCGCCCACCGGTACCGCGCCCACCATGATCTGGCGGGACCTGCGCCGCTGGGCCAGCGGCGGCAGCGCCGCCTCCGGCCGCACCGTGGGTATTCCGAGACCGACCGTCGTCACCGTGTCTCCCCTCCCCGATCCCTGTTGATGAAGCGGGATATCTCCTGCTCGAAGCCGGTGTCCTCGTCGCCGATCCGGTCCTCCACCGGATCGCTGATCTCCTCGACCACGGCCCTCGCGATGTCCTGCGCGGTCAGGCCGCAGCCGGACAGCACCTCGGTACGGCTGCCGTGCTGGAGGAACCGCCGCGGGATGCCGAACTCCCGCAGCGGCGTGCGCAGCCCTTCGTCACGCAGGAACTGGGCGACGGTGGAACCGACGCCACCGGTACGGCTGTTGTCCTCGACGGTGATGGCGAGGCGGTGCCTGCGCGCCATGTCGGCGAGCGTCGGGTTGACCGGCGTCACCCAGCGCGGGTCGACCACCGTCGCGCCGATGCCCTGCGCCCACAGCACCTCGGCCACCTGCAACGCCACCCTGGCCAGTGCACCCACCGACACGATCAGCACGTCGAGCGGCCCGGCCCGGTGCAGTACGTCGGTGCCGGCGAACGTCATCTTCGCGGGTATGTCCTCGCCCGTCGGTCCCTTGGGGAACCGCACGAGGGTCGGCCCCTCCGCCCATTCGACGGCCTCCTCCAGCAGCTCCGCCAGCCGGGCGCCGTCCCGTGGGGCGGCGATCCGCAGCCCGGGTACCACCTGCAGGACCGACATGTCCCACATGCCGTTGTGGCTGGGGCCGTCGTCACCGGTGACGCCGGAGCGGTCGAGGACGAAGGTCACGGCCCTGCGGTGCAGCGCCACGTCCATCAGCACCTGGTCGAACGCCCGGTTGACGAAGGTGGAGTAGATGGCGACGACCGGGTGCACGCCGCCGAGCGACATGCCGGCGGCCATGGTGACCGCGTGCTGTTCGGCGATGCCCACGTCGACGACCCGCTTCGGGAAGCGCTCCTGCATCGGCAGCAGCCCCGTCGGCTCCAGCATCGCCGCGGTGACCGCCACGACGTCCGGACGGCGTTCGGCGATACGCACGAGTTCGCGCCCGAACACGGAGGTGAACGACGGCCCGGCCGAGCCCTTCAGCGGCCGTCCGGTCCCGGGGTCCATCGGCTTGATGGCGTGACCCCGGTCCAGCTCGTTCTGTTCCGTGAGCGCGAAGCCGCGGCCCTTCTCGGTCACCGCGTGCACCACCACGGGCCTGCGCAGCTCCCGTCCACGGCGCAGTACGTCCTGGAGCGCGGCCACGTCGTGGCCGTCGACCGGCCCCAGATAGGCCAGCCCCAGTTGCTCGAACAGGCCGGGCCCCGGCTGCCCTGCGCGCAGCTCCCCCAGGTGGTCGGCGAACCCGCCCTGGGTGAGCGCGTAGGAGCGCTGGTTGTCGTTGAGCACGATGACCAGCGGACGGTCCGGGCCGCCCGCGATGTTGTTCAGTGCCTCCCACGCCATGCCGCCGGTCATGGCCCCGTCGCCGATGACGGCGACCACGGCGCGGTCGGTGCGGCCCTGGTGCGCGTCGGCGCGCGCCAGGCCGTCGGCGTAGGATAGCGCCGTGGAGGCGTGCGAGTTCTCCACCAGGTCGTGCTCGGACTCGGCCGGGTTCGGATAGCCCGACAGGCCGCCCTCCTGGCGCAGCCGGTCGAACGCGGCCGCCCGGCCGGTGACGATCTTGTGGACGTACGACTGATGGCCCGTGTCCCACAGCAGCCGGTCGCGGGGCGAGTCGAAGACGCTGTGCAGGGCGAGGGTCAGCTCCACGACACCCAGGTTGGGGCCGAGGTGTCCGCCGCTCACGCAGACCCGTTCGACGAGGAAGGCACGGATCTCCGCGGCGAGGGTGTCCAGTTCCTCCGGGCTCATCCCCCGTAGGCATTCCGGCCCGTGCAGGCTCTCCAGCAATGACATGCGATCACCGGTTCCGATAGGCGACTTCGAGGGCCATCTCGCTCAGCTCGTCCCGCCACACCGGTTCGATCGCGGCCTGGTCGAGGGCCGCGCCGGCGCGTTCCACGAGTGCGTCGATGCGCTCCTCGATACGGGTCTTGCTCTCGCCGAGCAGGCCGAGCAGCGCGGCGGTGTCCCATTCGCGGCGGTTGACCAGACGGCGCACCTGCTGGTCGCGCTCCGCGGCCTCGGCCAGCAGCAGCGTCATCTTGTGCTGCTCCAGGTCCAGTCCGACCGGCTTGCCGGCCACCGTGCTGTCGCCGAACGCGCCGATGAGGTCGTCGCGCAGCTGGAAGGCGAGCCCGAGGCACTCGCCGTACTCCTCGAAGGCGGGCGTCAGGTCGGGCCGTCCGGCGAGCGCGGCCCCCAGGAGCAGGGGGCGCGTGATGCTGTAGCGCCCGGACTTGCAGATCGCTATCCACCGGGACAGCTCGGGCGCGATCACGCCCTCGGCGGCCACGGCGACGTCCAGGTGCTGACCGATCTGGATCTCGGTGACCATCTCGCCCCAGACGTCACGTGCGGCCGGCGGCAGGTCACGGGTGAGGCGGTCGGCGTACAGCATGGCCAGGACCCCGGAGATCAGCGCCACGCCCTCGCCGTAGCGGCGCGACTCCCCCCGCCAGCCACGCTCCGCGTGGACGGTGGCGTGCCGCACGTGGGCGGTGGGGGCGCCACGCCGGACGTCGGAGGCGTCGAGCACGTCGTCGTGCAGGAGCGCACCGGTGTGGATCAGTTCGATGCCGGAAGCGGCGTCCGCCACCACCGGATCCCCGGGGTCACCTCCCCCGGCCAGGTACCCGGTCACGCAGAAGGCGGGGCGCAGCCGCTTGCCGCCCGCGTCGACCAGGGAGGTCACCGTGTCCACGGGTACCGCGCCCCGTGCGTCCACACCGCTCCAGCGCGCCCGTTCGTCCGCGAGGAGCTCCCCCAGACGTCGCTCGGCCCTGCGCAGCACCTCGGAGCGGGCGCTTCGCACCTCGAGCCGGTCTGTCACCGCGGTCGTCATCAATTGCTCCCTCTCTCCTGTCCGGCCGGTCAGCCGGCCTTCGCCGTCTCGATGAGGTGCGTCGGTGGATGAAAGACCACGTCCTCCTGTGCCACCTGTTCGATCTCGATATCGCGGTACCCGAAATCCGCAAGCCTTTCCAGAACCTGGTCGACGAGGATCTCGGGGGCGCTGGCCCCGGCGCTCAGGCCGATCACCGAAACGCCGTCGAGCCAGTTCTCGTCGAATTCGGTGACATCCGGCACCAGATGGGCGGGGATCCCGAACCGCTGCGCCACCTCCACCATCCGCAGTGAGTTGCTGGAGTTCCGGGATCCGACCACCAGCACCAGGTCGGACCGCGGCGCGACCTCCTTGACGGCGTCCTGCCGGTTCTGGCTCGCGAAACAGATGTCGTCGGTGCCGGGGCCCCGCAGGTCCGTGAAGCGGCGGCGCAGCACCTCGATGATGTCCCGCGTCTCGTCCACCGACAGGGTCGTCTGCGTGAGGTAGGCCACCGGCGCGTCGGCCGGCAGGTCGAGAGCCTCCGCGTCCTGAACCGTCTCGACGATCACCGTCCGGTCGGGCGCGTGCCCGAAGGTGCCCTCGACCTCCTCGTGCCCGGCGTGCCCGACCAGCAGCAGCGTGCGCTCCTCCCGGGCGAACCGCTTGGCCTCCTGGTGAACCTTGGAGACCAGCGGGCAGGTCGCGTCGATCACGTCGAGCCGGCGCGCCTGCGCGTTGCGCCGCACCTCGGGTGAGACGCCGTGCGCGGAGAACACGCACACCGCGCCTTCGGGCACCTCCTCCTCGGAGTCCACGAACCGCACACCGCGCTGCTCCAGCTGGCGGACCACGTAGTGGTTGTGCACGATTTCCTTGCGCACGTAGAGCGGGGTGCCATGGCGTTCCAGGGCGAGCTCGATAATCGATATGGCACGCCGCACACCGGCGCAGAAACTGCGCGGTTCAGCGAGGATGACCTTCTTCTTGCGTCCCATTTTCACCCGTCTCCGCTGCGTTGTTCAACTCCCGCCCACGACTGTGCTGTTCAGATGCGTCACCGGTCAACCACATGACTCCGCTCGGGCTCGAAACAGTCATGTACAGCGGGCGTCCCAACCGCTGAACCTTGCTAGGCCCTTGTCATTCAGCAGGGCGACCTCCGATTCCTACTGTGGAGCGGACAGCACGGCGTGAATTCATCGGCCCGCACCGCGCCAATTCGACGGGATTCCAGGGCGCGAATCGAGTGGACCGCACGGCGTGAAACAAACCCACCGAGGAGTCACATGAGTGCTGCGCTCATTCAGCCCGAAGGGGTGCTCGGGGACACGCTCGAGGACCTGTGCACGGAGCTCTTCGCGACACTGCGCCGCAGCGATCAGAGGCGTCGCGGCATGGAGTACGTCCAGGGGCTGCTCTCCACCCGCGGCCGCAAGTCGATCCGGAACATGGCGGCCCTGAAGGGCAGCAGCACCGGCCAGAGCCTGCACCACTTCATCTGCAGCTCCACCTGGGACTGGATCCCGGTACGCCGGGCCCTGGCCGAGTACCTGGTCCGCCTGGCGCCGCCGCAGGCCCATGTCGTGCGCCTCCTGACGATCCCCAAGGTGGGACGCCACTCGGTCGGTGTCAGCCGGTACTTCTCGGTCGACGAGGGCCAGGCGCTCAACGCCCAGCGCGCGGTCGGGGTCTGGGGCATCTCGGACACCGTGACGGCCCCGCTCAACTGGCGGCTGTATCTGCCCCAGGTCTGGATCAAGGACGGCCTGCGCCGCAACCAGGCCTCCATCCCGTACGAGGCCGAACCCGAAACGCTCGGCGACTGCGCCCTGACGGCCTGCCGGGAGAGCCTGTCCGCCTGGGGGCTGCCGCCCCAGCCGGTGGTGGTCGACATCGAGGAGTCCGACCCGGTCGCCACGGTCCGCGGCCTGCGTGCCCTGGGGTTCCCCGCTCTCGCCAGGGTGCACGGCGAACTGCCGCTCACGGTGCACGACCCCGCGCTGACCGGGCACGGCTCACACCAGCTGACCGCTCCGGAGATCATGCAGGCGGCGCGGGCCCAGTTCCGGCCCATGGCCCGCTTCGAGACCGTCTCGCGCACGCTGCCGGCGGTCCGCAGGACCGCCCTGGTCGCGGCGGTCGGGGTGCGCGAACCGGGGGCGGGGCCGGGCGGGGCACCGCTTTCGCTGGTCGGCGTCGGCGCGCCCGGCCGTCGCGGGCCGGCCGAACTGTGGCTGACCGACCATCCGCAGCCGGCCGCCGCGGTCCTCCGCTTCAGCGACTGCGCCCGGCGCGTCGACCGGGACTTCGACGAGGTGACCTCCCAGGTCGGCATCCGCGACTACGTGGGCCGGTCCTACAGCGGCTGGCACCGGCACACCACTCTCGCCTCCGCCGCGCACACCGTGTCCGTACTCGCCGCGGCCGCCGCCTCCCAGGCGCGACAGGCCTCTTGACGCACCGGAGGACTCAGTGGACCGCGACCTGTCGGACATCCGATCGCATCCGGCGCGTCAGCAGCCGGACTGGGAGAACGACCCGCGCCTGGCGAAGGTGCGCGACGAACTGGCCGCCCGTCCGGCCCTCGTCGGCATGCGGGAGGTACTGCGCCTGCGCGCGGCCCTGGCCCGGGTGGCCTCCGGGGACGCTCACGTGGTCGTGGCCGGCGACTGCGCGGAGGACCCGGCGGAGTGCACGAGCGGCGACGTCGCCCGCAAGGCGGGCCTCCTCGACGTGCTCGCGGGAACCCTGAGGATGGTGACCCACAGGCCGGTGATCCGTGTCGGCCGGATCGCGGGCCAGTTCGCCAAACCGCGCTCCGGGCCGACCGAGCGCATCGGCGGCAGGGAACTGCCGGTCTTCCGGGGCCACCTGGTCAACGGGCCCGAGCCCGACGCCCGTGTGCCCGACCCCACCCGCATGCTGGCCGGGTACGACGCGGCAGCCGCGGCCATGGAGCACCTGCGGGCCGGCGGGCCGGACGGCGCGGGCCTCGACGCGCCGATGTGGACCAGCCACGAGGCGCTGCTCCTCGACTACGAGATCCCCCTGGTCCGACGGGACGAGGGGGGCCGCCACCTGCTGGGCTCGACCCACTGGCCGTGGATCGGTGAGCGCACCCGCCAGCCGGAAGGCGCGCATGTCGCCCTGCTCGCCGCCGTGGTCAATCCCGTGGCCTGCAAGGTCGGCCCCGGTTGCACGGAGGCGGAACTGCTGGACCTGTGCGCCCGCCTGGACCCGCACCGCGAGCCCGGACGGCTCACCCTGGTGGCGCGGATGGGGGCCGGCGCGGTCGCGCGGCGCCTGCCCCGCCTGGTGGAGGCCGTGCGGGAGGCGGGCCATCCGGTCTGCTGGCTGACCGACCCCATGCACGGCAACACCGTCGTCACACCGGACGGGCTCAAGACCCGCTTCGTGGAGACCATGGTCGCGGAGATCCAGCAGTTCCAGGAGTCGGTGCGCGCCGAGGGCGGGGTGGCCGGCGGCCTGCACCTGGAGACCACCCCGGACGCCGTCACCGAGTGCGTGCTCAACGGCACGTTCGTCGACGGGGTGGCCAAGAAGTACACGAGCCTGTGCGACCCGCGCCTGAATCCCGAGCAGGCGACGGCGGTCACGGCGGCGTGGCGGGGGTGACGCGCCCGGCCCGCAACGGCGCGGTCAGCGCAGGTCGTCGAGTCTGAAGTGGAACGCCGCGACGCGCATCCGGCGCGCGTGGTAGAAGCGGTGTGCGGCGTGGTTGGTGACGCCCGAGTCGAGTTCGACGGCGGCACAGCCCGCGGCGCGCGCCCGCTCGACGAGGACGTCGTAGAGGTGGGCCCCGATGCCGGTGGACCTGCGGGCGGTGTCGGTGACCAGGTCCTCGACGAGGAGGATCCTGCCCCGGCTGGTGGTCAGGGTGCGGTGGGTCGCGACGGCCACGCATCCGCCGCCGGCGGTGTACGCGGCGGTGAACACCAGCCCCTGCGCGTGCGCCTCGGCGGCGAAGCGGTCGAATGCCTGCGCGGTCAGCCCGGGGCGCAGTGTGCGGATGAGCGGGCCGACATCGGCCCGCATGCGGCGGGTACCCGGTGCGATGTCCCGGGTGCGCGGCCGGTCACCGGCAGGGCGCGCCACGCCCCTCACGGCCGCGGCATCCAGGGGACGCCGTCCCAGAAGGCCAGCTGACCGTACTTGCCCGTCATCGCGGTCCCGGCGATGCGCGCCCCTCCCAGGACGAGGGTGCTCGGCCGGTCCGGGGCGAAGGCCGGCCACGGTGGCAGGCCCGGCGCCTCGGGCCGCGAGGTCCACGCGAAGCGCGCCACGACGTCCATGAACGCCTGCGCCACCTTCCGCTCGACGGGGCCGTCGCCGAACTTCGCGACGTGCTGCGGCAGCCCGTGGGTGCCGAAGAGGAACTTCGAGTCCGAGGTGTGGGGCGTGCCGAAGTAGGGCGGCCGCACCGGATGGCTGAACTCCATCGCGTAGAGCGGCGTCCGGCCGAGGCGGGCGTGCCGCTCGGCGAGCCGCACGATGCCGTGCCGGAACAGCACGTCGCCCCAGACCTCCGTCCACAGCGACAGCGGGTCGTGTGCGCGGCGGTCGGCGTGCGCGGCCTCGCGGTACGCCTCGACGCACGCGCGGGCCAGGCCGTCGGGACCGCCGACCGCCTCCTCCCCCGCGGTGTACAGCAGGACCTCGCGGACCGCGTGGCGCAGCGACGCCTCGTCGTCCGGGGCGGGGGCGGGCTGCGGCGAGCCCGGCCCGGTGTAGAAGGAGCCTTCGGTGCGGGTGTGCACCGAGAGCACCGGCACCTGCGGGGTGGGCAGTTCGTGGTCGAAGCCGCGCATCCACCGGCCGTCGAGGACCGGTCCCCGGTACCAGCGTCCGGTCGTGACGGGCCGGTCCGCGGGCCGGCCGGCGAAGAAGTCCGCGCCGGCGTCCCGCAGCGCCGCGGCCGGTACCGCGCGCAGGCCGGGCACGGTGGTGCCCAGGCGGCGCGCCAGGATGGCGTACACGCGACGCGCGTCGTCGGGGGTCAGCGACGTGGTCGGGGCCGTCACATGGCAGGCGCTGATGGGGATGATCCGGCGGATCGTGTCCCGCATCCCGGGCAGCAGCGACAGCTGCCAGGCCGAGGCCCCGCCCGCCGACGTCCCGCACACGGTGATGTTGTCCGGGTCTCCCCCGAAGGCAGCGGCGTTCTCCCGCACCCAGTGCAGCAGGGCGATCTGGTCCTGGAGTCCCCAGTTGGCGCACGAGCCGGTGCGTTCGTCCCAGAACGCCTCGTGCAGACCGAACCCGAACGGGCCGAGGCGGTAGTTGAAGGTCACGACGACCAGGTCGCCGCGGGCGGCGAGCCGTGACCCGTCGTAGGTGGGATCGCCGCCCGAGCCCTTCTGCCAGCCTCCGCCGTGGATGTAGACCAGCACCGGGCGACGGCCTTCCACGGCGGGTGTCCACACGTTGGCGTACAGGCAGTCCTCGGTGCCGCCCGGGTCTGCCGGCTGGCAGGCCGCCGGCGCGGGGCGGACCGCGTCGCGGACCCCGGTGAAGGGCCGCGGGGGACGCGGGGAGGCGAACCGCAGGGCTCCCACGGGCGGTTCGGCGTAGGGGACGCCCCGGAACGCGGTGACCTCGCCGAGGCGTTGCCCGGCGAGGACTCCGGTGGCGATACGCGTGTGGACCCGGCCGGGCTCCGTGGCACTCACTCCGCTGCGCCTCCTGTCTCCGTTTCCAGGGCCGGCGCCGGGCGGGACGGTGGTCGCGAGGTGGGTCATACGCGGGTACTCCCTGAGGGTCGGCGGTTCGCCGCCCCATGCTGAGCCCCGGCGGGTGTGCCACCAACGCCGCCCGCCGTGATCCGTCAAGTCCCGCGGCGTGCCGCCCAGGACCTGACAGAGAGGGCGTTCGGCGTTGGCGGGCGTCCTCGGCGGTGTGTCGTCCTTGGCCCATGCGTGCTGCCTACGTCGAGGAGCTCGGCCCCCCGGAGAGGATCCGGTTCGGCGAGTTCCCCACTCCCGAGCCCGGTCCCACCGACGTCCTGGTCGACGTCATCGCGACCACGGTCAACCCCGTGGACACCTTCGTCCGCAAGGGAGTGTTCCCCACTCCCCTTCCGTTCCCCTTCGTCGTCGGCCGGGACATGGTCGGCAGGGTCGTCCGGGCCGGTCCGGGCGCACCCGGCTTCGGCGTGGACGACCTGGTGTGGTCCAACAGCCTGGGCCACGAGGGCCGGCAGGGTGCGGCGGCCGAGCGGGTGGTGGTGCCCGCGGACCGGCTCTACCGCCTCCCCCAGGGCGTCGACCCCGCGGACGCGGTGGCGGTGGCGCACCCCGCGGGCACGGCGCACCTCGCGCTGTTCACCCATGGCAAGGTCCGGCCGGGCGAGACGGTCTTCGTGGGAGGCGCGGCCGGCAACGTCGGCAGTGCCCTGGTCACCATGGCCGTCGACGCCGGGGCCCGGGTCGTCGCGTCGTGCGGTCCGCGCGACGCGGAGTACTGCCGGGCCCTGGGCGCGGCGGAGGTCGTCGACTACCACGAGCCCGACCTCGCGGCCACGGTCGCGGACCGTGCCGGAGGCGGGGTCGACCTGCACATCGACACGTTCGGCGACCACGACCTGGACGCCGCGGTCGAGATGCTGGCGCCACGGGGACGGATCGTGCTGCTCGCCGGGGTGCGGTCCCGGCCGCAACTGCCGGCGGGGCCCTTCTTCATGAAGGACGCCTCGGTCCTGGGCTTCGTCATCTCCCACGCCTCCACCGACGAACTGGCGCGGGCGGCGGTCTCCATCAACCGGCTGCTCACCGAGAAGCGGCTGCGTCCCCGTGCCACGCAGACGCTGCCCCTCAGCGCCACCCGCGAGGCCCACATCCGCATGGAACAGGGCGAACTGCACGGCAGACGACTGGTTCTGCTCACGAATACCGAGGAAGAGGAAGCCTCATCATGACCGATCAACCGACTCGTCCGTTGGCCGAGGGCCGTTCGGCGATCTTCGAGGTGCGTGCCGAGACGGTGGTCTCCGCGCCGCCGGAGGTGGTGTACGACACCGTCAGCGACCTCGGTCGCAGCGGCGAGTGGAGCCCCGAGTGCAAGGGCGGCACCTGGGTCGAGGGGGAGCCGGGGACGGTGGGCGCCGTCTTCCGCGGCGACAACGTACGCGGCACGGACGTCGTCTCCTGGGCGCCCGTGATCCGTGGTCCGTGGACCACGGAGTCCGAGGTGATCGAGGCCGAGCCCGGCCGGGTGTTCCGCTGGTCGATCCTCACCGGCGACCGGCGACGGCAGGACAGCGTCTGGTCGTTCGAGATCGCTCCGGAGGCGGAGGGCGCGAGCCGGGTCGTGCACCACTTCCGGCTCGGCAAGCTCACCGAAGGACTGGCGAAGATCATCTCCGGCCTGCCGGAGGACCGGCAGCGGCAGTTCGTGACCGAGTGGAACGACAAGCTGGCCGGGGACGTCACCGCCACCCTGGACCGGATCAAGGTCGTCATCGAGAAGGCGGCCGGGAAGTAGCCCGGGCCCGCGCCCGGCGTGACGCCGATGCCCGTGGCCCCCGCGTCCGACACCCGGACGCGGGGGCCACGGCACGTCGTCACGCCGGCGTCGCGGGGCGGGCGCCGAGGTGCTCACGGTCGTGCGCGGTGCCCAGCTCCGCCTCGTCGGGGCCGGCCGGCACGATCCGGGTCGGGTTGATGCCCGGCATCCCGTAGTAGTAGCTGCGCTTGATGTGGGCGAAGTCGACGGTCTGCGCGAAGCCAGGCGTCTGGTACAGGTCGCGGGTGTACCCCCACAGCGCCGGGCAGTCCCTGACGCGCCGGAGGTTGCACTTGAACAGCCCGTGGTAGACGGCGTCGAAACGGATCAGGGTGGGCCAGAGCCGGAGGTCGGCCACGGTGACCGTGTCGCCGACCAGGTAGCGGCGGGTGCTCAGCCGTTCCTCCAGCAGGTCGAGGCAGGCGAACAGCCGGGACACCGCCTGCTCGTAGCTCTGCTGCGAGGGCGCGAAACCCGCCCGGTAGACACCGTCGTTGAGGTCCGCGTGCATCTGCTCGGACAGGGCCTCGATCTCGTCGCGCAGGTGTGCCGGATACAGGTCGGGCGCGCCCGCCCGGTGTTCGGGGCGCCATTGCGTGGCGAAGTCGAGGAGAAGCTGGTCGAAGTCGTTGCTGACGACCCGGCCGGACGGGATGTCCACCAGGGCGGGGACCGTGACACCGCCGGTGTAGCCGGGTTCCGTGGCGAGGTAGGCCTCGCGCAGCGCGTGGATGCCGAGGACGGGGTCCACCCCGTCCGGGCTTCCGGTCTCCTCGCTGAACACCCAGTGGTGGTCGCCGCCGATCAGTTCACGGACCGGGTCCGTCTCGGCCAGCTGCACGGCGCCGTCCAGGCCGAGCAGCCGCCGGGCGAGGACCACGCGATGGGACCAGGGGCAGCCGCGGTTGACGACCAGCCGGTAGCGGCCGGGTTCCGCCGGCCAGCCCTCCGCGCCGTCCGCCCGCACCCGGGCCCTGAAGTGCTGGGGCGCACGGGTGTGTTCGCGCGTGGGGATCTCGTCCGCTCGCACGGGTTCTCCTCTCCTCGGTGGGTCCGCCCGGCGCGTCAGTGCGCCGCGGCGGAGAGCGCCGGCGTCGCGTTCAGCGCGGCCGCGACGCGGGCGACCCGCGCCCCGAGGTGGAAGGCGGTCCGGGCGTCGGCCCCGGACACCGCCTCGGGGCCGCGGTCGGTGTCCGTCTGGGCGCCGGCGCCGAGGGTGATGCCCAGCCGGTTCAGGTCGTGCACGGAGGCGGTGCTGGCGCTCCAGCCGGGCAGCAGGTCGAGATTGACCCAGTGCATGCCGTGCTGCGCGGCGAAGATCGAGAAGTACTGCAGGGTGTGCAGCTTGTCCCCGCTCATCGAGCCGGAGACGGTGAACCCCGCGGCCACCTTCCCCGTCCAGGCCCGCTTGGCCCAGCGGCCCGACGTCGACTCGGCGAAGACGTGGAAGGCCGCGGAGGCGGTGCCCAGGTAGGTGGGGGCGCCGAAGACGATGGCGTCCGCGGCGTCGAGGGTCCGCCACTGCTCGGCCGTGACGGTGTCCACGGGAATCTGCACGGCGGTGGCACCCGCCTCGGTCGCTCCGCCGCCCACGGCCTCGGCGAGCACGGCGGTGTGTCCCTGGCCGGAGTGGTAGGCGATGGCCACGGTCGTGGCGCTGATCATGGATTCTCCCTCCCGGGGACGGCGTTGCCCCGCATGCCGGTCACGGCCGGGCGAGCAGCACGTGGTCCAGCTCGGACTCCAGACGGTCCAGGTCTCCCTCGTGTCCGTGGGCGGCGATGTGGCCGTCCGGGCGGACCAGGTGGTAGTGGGCCCCCGGACAGGCGCCGAAGGGCGCGAGCTCGCGCCGGTGCAGCGGCAGCACCAGCAGCCGCCCGCGGTGCGCCGCGAGCCGCTCGATCTCCTTCACCCACGGGCCGCGTCCGCCGGGCACGACGGCCACCACGGTCCACCGCGCGGGGTCCGCCGCCGGGCCGCTCATGCCGTACGACAGCGCGAGGTTCCGGGGGAAGACCGATCCGACGCGCAGCCCGCCGGGGAACCTGGCGCGCGGCGCGCACCGCAGGCGGCGCGCCGGCAGCTGGGTGTCCCGTACGACTTCGTAGGCGAGCCTTCGGCCCGCGAGGACGGGCGCGTAGAACCGTGTGACGGCGCCCGTGCGGTCGGCCAGCCGGAACAAGGCGTCGCGGGTGACCACCTTCGCCCGGTTCCCCGCCATCCAGGCACGGGTCTGCATGTCCGTGTCGCGCACGATGCGGCGGGTGATGTGGATGCGCTCGGCACCGTAGTCGCGCAGCAGCGAGGACGGCGAGTCTCCGTGGATCACCGCGGCGAGTTTCCAGGCCAGGTTGTGGGCGTCCTGCAGGCCGTTGTTCATCCCCTGGCCCCCGGCGGGGCTGTGCACGTGCGCCGCGTCGCCCATGAGGAAGATCCGGCCGCGCTGGAAGTCGGTGGCGCGCCGGGCGTGCACCCGGAAGACCGTCTGCCAGACCGGGTCGGTCAGCCTGATGCCCCGCGGGCCGCGCTCGTCGACCAGCTTCTGCATCATCTCGACGCCGGCGTCCTGTCCCGCGCTCGGCAGCACACACAGGAAACGGAACACGCCGTCCGGCATGGGCACGATGACGAGCGTGCCCGAGGGGGCCTGGTAGTAGCGGATCTCCCCGGGCGGCAGTTCCCCCTCGATGTGCGTGTCGACCAGGGCGAACGCCATCTCGTACGTGCTGCCCTCGAAGCCGGTGCCCAGCTGGCCGCGCACCGCGCTGCCCGCTCCGTCGGCGCCGATCAGGAAGGGGACACGGACGCGTTCGACGACGCCGTCCTGGTGTTCGAGGACGGCGGTGACCCCGTCGGTGGCGTCGACGCGCCCGGAGTAGTCGACATCGTCGACGGCGAGCAGCCGTACGCCGCGTTCGGCCTTGCCGCCCAGCGCGTGGAAGCGCTCGGTCAGAAGCCGTTCGGTCTCGTACTGCGGCAGGCTGCGGGCCGCGTACTCGGCGGGGATGGCGAAGGAGGCGAGCGGACGGCGGTCGGAGAAGTAGCTCCACGCGTCGATCCGGACGGACGCCGCGCGCAGGCCGTCCCCCACGCCCAGGTCGTCGAGGATGTCGACGGCCCGGGGCCACAGCGACAGCGCCTTGGGGACCCTCGGCGGCCGCGGATCCCGGTCGACGACGCGGACCGTGACACCGCGGCGCAGCAGTTCGCAGGCGGCGAGCAGCCCGGTGGGCCCGGCGCCCACGACGAGGACGTCCACATCGGTGCGCGACCCGGCCGTGTCCCTCCCGGCACTCATGCGGCACGCTCCCGCTGCTCGCGGAGCCGGCGGGCGAGTTCGATGCGCTGCACCTTCATGGTCGCGGTGCGCGGCAGTTCGCTCAGCGGCATCTGGACGGGGTCGACGAGCTGGGGGAAGTCGGCCACGGCGGTGCGCCAGCGTTCCCGGTCCAGCGGCTCGCCGTGCCGGGTGCACACGACGGGGAGCGGCTCCTTGTCGGGACCGGGCACGAGGACGAGTTCGGAGAGCTCCTCCAGGCGTCCGAGGACGGTGTCCTCCACCTCGAGGGTGCTGTCGATGCCGGGGATGACGTCGACCTCGCGGTCCAGGAGGTGGACGCAGCCGAGGGGGGTGCGGTAGCCGACGTCGCCGGTGCGCCACCAGGATCCGTGGCACTCCTTGGCGTAGCGCTCCTCCTCGGCGTGGTAGGTGACCGCGCGCCCCTCGCTCTGCACCTCGATGAGGCCGGGGTTCTTCCTGCTGGGGCGTGTGCCGTCGCGGCCGACGATCCGCACCCGGGTCATGCCGGGGATGGTGAAGCCCAGGCAGCGCCCGTCGGCCTTGTGGACGTTCTTCCTCGTGTACCAGCGGCCCACCAGGGGCCCGCACTCGCTCTGCCCGTAGAACTGGAAGAACAGCGGGCTGTCGCGCCGCGACGCGCCGAGCAGCTTGCGCATGGTCGGCGGGTGGAGGGCGTCGAACGTGCCGCTGAAGTACTTCACGTTGGACAACGGGCCACGCGGATCGCCGGCCAGCTCCTCCCACTCCATGAAGGAGTTGGGGTGCGTCTCCAGGAAACCCGGCCGGGTGCGGGCGAACACGTCGGCGGCGTGCCCGGCGGAGCCGTCGTTCAGGACCACCACCGGCATGCCCTTGGGCAGGGCGACGGCGAGCGCCATGTACATCCGGGAGTGGACGTAGGAGAGGTGGACGGCGTACGTCTCCCGGGTGCGGATGAGGGAGGCGAGACCCGTCTGGGGGCGCAGCCGGCCCTGCAGCGAGCGGGCGGTGTGCACCACCAGCTTGGGCACACCGGTGGTACCGGAGGTGTGGGTCATCAGGGCCGGGTGGTCGGCGTGCAGCCGGACCGGTGCGCGGCGCGGGGCGCCGGCGAGGTCCGCGAGGCTGACACCGCGCCGGACTCCCTCGCCGACGGTGACGACCTGGCCGGCCAGCTCGTCGAGGGGCAGGCCGTCGAGGTCCGCGCCCAGCTTGTCGTCGTCGGTGATCAGGTGCGGCCGGCCGAGGCGGCGCAGGAGAGCGCCGACGGTGGCGCCGTCCAGGGCCGGGGACAGCAGCGCCGGCACCGCGCCGATGCGGGCTGCCGCGCACGCCAGCAGATAGATGTCGAAGTTCTGTGCCTTGTACAGGGCGACGTGCTCGCTGGGGCGGATGCCCGCCGCCCACAGCCTGGCCGCCAGGTCGTCGACGTGGTCGGCGAGTTCCGCGAGCGTGAAGTGGCGCGGGACCTTGGGCAGGGCGTGCAGGTCGTGGTCGAGGGTGATGGGGGTCTCGGGGTGACCGGCCGCGGCCTGCTGGGGGACGTTCCCCAGATACAGGCCGTGGCGCGGCGCCGGGGTGCGGAACATCGCTGACGTCTCCTTGGCGTCAAAGGGTGGCGGGGGCCGTCGGGCGTGCTTCGGCGGTGGCCGTCGCGAGAGCCGCCCGCAGCTGCGGCTCCTCGTGCCCGGCGAGCGTGAGTCCGAAGACGTCGTGCAGCACGGGCCCCAGTTCCCCGGGGGTCAGCCGCCGGTGCTCGTGGCGGCCGTCGGGATGCTGCGTGGTGAGATCCAGGTTCGTCAGGGCGTGGCGCACGTGGTCGTCGCCACGCTGGGCCAGGAGCTTGCCGACGAACGCGGACCGCGGGTGGTGTGCCGTGTAGAAGTTGGACGTCTCGAAGTCGACCGGGAAGTGGCGCTCCAGACGCAGTGAGAACACGTCGAACCAGCCGTCGGGCCGCCGCGAGCGCAGCACCCACTCCTCGTCGTCGACGTCGACCCGCCAGGTCCATGCGCCGACGCTCGACTGCGCTGCGGGGTGCAGCCCGATGGGCTCGATCAGCCCCTCGTCCCCGAATCCGGCGTCGGCGAGAAGGCGCCGGCCGTCGATGTCGACCAGGAGGACCGCGTGGCTGCGCGGCCGTACCGTGGTGCTGCCGCGGCGGATCCGGGCGAGCAAGCGGGTGACGGTGAAGCCCAGACGCTCCAGGGCCGCGGCGAAGAGCAGGTTCTGCTCGAAGCAGTAGCCCCCGCGGCGCCGTGCGACGAGTTTGTGCTGAAGGCTCGGGAGGTCGAGGGGGACCCCACGGCCGAGGAAGAGATCGAGATTGGTGAAGCGGATCGCCGACATGTGCGCGCGGTGCAGGCTCCGCAGCACGTCCGTGGTGGCCGTGCGAGGACCGTCGTAGCCGATACGCCGCAGATAGGCGTCGAGGTCGAGGGACGTGGTGTCCCACTCGGCGGGGGCTGCCCCGGTGCGCCCGGCGGGCGGGGCGTGATGCATGGGTTCACCTTTCATCGGCGTGCTCCGGTGCCGGTCGGCGGTGGGCGGCGGGCGGGGCCGCGGCGGGCGTTCGGGCGTGCCGCCGGGCCGCGCGGCCGGCGTGGGCGACCAGCGCCACGCAGAGCGCGATGAGCGCCGCGGTGACCAGGGCGACGGTCGGCAGGTCGCCGAGGGCCAGCGGCAGTTGGGCTCCCGCACCGGCCCCCAGGTTCAGGACGAATCCGTAGACGGCGATGGCGGTCGCCCGGGCGGCTCCGGCGCTCGCGCCGATGGCCTGGACGACGGCGGGGCCGACGGTGGAGATGGCCAGGACGAACACGAAGAGTGCCGCCCCCAGGCCCACGATGCTGTCTCCGGTCGGCGCGGCGGCTGCCAGGCCGGCGGCCGCGACGACGAGCGAGACGGCCGCCCGGCGGAGGGGGGCGACGCGCCCCAGCACCGGGGCGAGCAGGACGGCGACGACCATGGCGGGCAGCGCGCTGGCACGCAGTGCGAGCATCGCGCCCGGATCGCCCACGAGTTCACCGGGGCCGTACAGCTGCACGGCGGAGTAGATCGTGGTGAGGCTGCCGACCAGCGGCAGCGTGACGACGAACAGCGGCAGCAGCCGGGACGACACGAGGACGCCGGGGCCGGCCCCCGCCGCCGCGCCACGACCCCGGGCACGGCGAGGGGGGTCGGGCAGCATGACCCTGCGGATGGCGACGGCACCCACGGCGAGCAGGGGCGCCGAGACGAGGAAGACCGCTCGCCAGCCGAAGGCGGCGCCGATGAGCTGGCCTTCGACCTGGCCGATGACCACGGTGGCGCCGGATGCGCAGTTGACCGTGGTCAGGGCCAGGGGAAGCCGGTCGGCCGGCACCCGCTCCCCCAGGTAGGCGTACGACATGGGGACGAAGGAACCCGCCACCGCGCCTTGCAGGGCGCGCAGCGCGGCACCCCAGGTGAGGTCGGGGGCGAGCGGCACCAGCGCGGTCGCCAGGGCCATCGCGGCCACGCAGCTGACCAGGAGCGTGCGGCGTCCGAAGCGGTCGGACAGGGGACCGCTGGCGAGGGAACCGCACGCGTAGGCGATGGCGAAGGCCGACGTGGTCCACGTCGCCGACTCCTGCGGCACGTCCCAGGCCCGGCCGAGTTGCGGCATGAGCGGGATCGTGACGAAGGTCTGCCCGACGACCAGGATCGCGACGACGGACATCATGGTGACGGTGGCGGCGAACGGGGCCTGCCCGCCCTTCGTTCGGTGAGCTGCGGACATCTCCGCCACGCCTTCCTCCTCCGCGCGCGGGGCACGTTCCGGGCAGTGGGTGAAGCAGACGCGTCAGGCCGTCCGCAAGCCCCGCTTCAGGGCGTCGGTGATCTCCACCGTCCGCCGGGCCTGGAACTCGATCGACGCGAGGTTGTTGGGGTCGACGTTGTCGGGCTGGTTGCCGGAGACGCTGCTGGCGCCGTACGGGTTGCCGTTGGCCGGCTCGAACTGGACCGGGTCGGCGAAGCCGGGGGGAACGATGATCGCGCCCCAGTGGTAGAAGGTGTTGTTCAGCGCGAGGAGGGTGCTCTCCTGCCCTCCGTGGTCGCTGGAGGTGGAGGTGAACGACGAGACCACCTTGTTGACCAGCTTGCCCTCGAACCAGATGCCGCCGGTGGTGTCGAGGAACTGCTTGAGCTGGGCGGCGGGCAGGCCGAAGCGGGTCGGGGTGCCGAACAGCACGGCGTCCGCCCACTGAAGGTCGTCCAGAGTGGCCTCGGCGACGTCGGCGGTGGCGGCGGCGTGCGCGGACCAGGCCTCGTTCTGCGCGATCGCCGACTCGGGTGCCAGCTCGGCGACCTTGCGAAGCCGCACCTCCGCGCCTGCCTTCTCGGCGGCGTCGGCGGCGGCCTGGGCCAGCCGGTGCACATTGCCGGTGGACGAGTAGTAGATGACGGCGACATGGGTCATGGTCGGTGAGGCTCCCTCGATGGGTCGAAACCGGCCCCGACGCCGGTGCACGGCGTCCTGCGGCCGAGGTGGCCTCATCGTGCGGACGGCGCGCCCGGCCCACAAAGCCCGCTCGGCGAGTCCGTCAGGTCCGCCGGCGGGCCCGCCGGAGCCGGGGCGCGGCGGCGTCAGGGCCTGTGCGGCGCCCTCCCCGGCCACGGGCGGAGGCAGGGCGGCACACCCTGGTGGGCCGGCCCGCACCGCGACTTGACGGACGCTCCGGCGGTTCGTTGACCGCCCGTCGGCGGCCCCGCATTCTCGGGCCGAGCCTCTCCCCTCGCCAGGCCGCCTCACGACGTGGCCCCGCACGCCCGCGGCTTTCGCGCCGCGCCCTGCGATCAGCGCCGATCGCAGGAGGGAGCGGCAAGGCGCACGTCCGGAGACAGAACGGAGAACCCGCGTGAGCGGTAGTCATGTCGAACTGTGCGTAGTGGGAGCCGGGCCGCGCGGACTCTCCGTCCTCGAGCGGCTGCTGGCCAACGAGCGGCACGAACCGCGCCATCGGGCCGTCACGGTGCACGTGGTCGATCCGCACGCCCCGGGGGCCGGCGCCGTGTGGCGTTCCGACCAGTCCCGGCATCTGCTGATGAACACGGTCGCTTCGCAGATCACCGTCTTCACCGACGACAGCTCGAGGATCGACGGACCGATCGAGACCGGGCCCAGCCTCCACGAGTGGGCGCAGTCCCTCGCGCTGCTCGCCGACGCGGGTGACCACAGCCCGGCGACATTGCGTGAGGCGCGTGCCATGGGCCCCGACACCTATCCCACCCGCGCGGTCTACGGCGAGTATCTGCACGACTGCTTCCGGCGCCTGGTCGAGCGGGCGCCGGCGCATGTCACGGTGCGGGTGCACCGGTCCCGGGCGGTCGCGATGTCCGACGTGCACGGCGTGCCGGGCGGGCCCCAGGGCGTGCGTCTGGAGAACGGCACCCGGCTCAACGAACTCGACGGCGTGATCCTCGCGTTGGGACACCTCCCGGCCAGGCTCACGGCACGGGAGGAACGCGCGGCCTCCCTGTCGCGGATCCACCACCTGACGTACATCACCCCGGTCAATCCCGCCGACGTGGACCTCGGCGGGATCCAGCCGGGGCAGAACGTGCTGCTGCGCGGCCTCGGGCTCAACTTCTTCGACTACATGGCCCTGTTCACCGCGGGCAGGGGCGGCACCTTCGTACGCGAGGGTGAGCGGCTGGCCTACCGCCCATCGGGCCAGGAGCCGCAGTTGTACGCCTTCTCGCGGCGGGGCATCCCGTACCACGCCCGCGGCGAGAACGAGAAAGGCGCGCACGGCCGCCATCTGCCCCGGCTGCTGACGCCCGAGTTCATCGCGGACCTGCGGCGGCACGGTGAACAGGGCAGGTGGGTGTCGTTCGGCGCCGATCTGTGGCCGCTGATCTCGCGTGAGGTGGAGAGCGTGTACTACGAGACGCTGCTGCGCTCGCGCGGCAGCGCCGCGCACGCCGGGTTCACCGATCGCTTCCTGGCCCTCGCCCCGGATGCCGACACCTCGGGCCTGCTCGACGAGTACGGCATCGAGAAGGCCGCCCGCTGGGACTGGGAGCGGCTGTCCCGTCCCTACGGGCAACGGGAGTTCACCGACCGCGCGGAGTTCCGGCAGTGGCTGCTCGGCCATCTGGCCGAGGACGTGCGCGCGGCCCGGGAGGGCAACGTCAGCGGTCCGCTGAAGGCCGCGCTCGACGTGCTGCGGGACCTGCGCAACGAGGTCCGCCTCGCCGTCGACCACGGCGGTCTGGACGGCGAGTCCCACCGCGACGACCTGGAGGGCTGGTACACGCCCCTCAACGCGTTCCTGTCGATCGGCCCGCCCGCGTCCCGTATCGAGGAGATGATCGCTCTGATCGAGGCCGGCGTGCTCACGCTGACCGGCCCGGGGACGCAGGTGCGCATCGACCCCACCACACCGCAGTTCGTCGCCCAGTCGCAGGCGGTCCCGGGGGAACCGGTGCCCGCCAGGGTGCTGATCGAGGCCCGGCTGCCCGAGCCGGACCTGCGGCGCACCGCCGACCCGCTGCTGCAGCACCTGCTCAACACCGACCAGGCCGCCCCGTACCGGATCCGCAGCGGTCTCGCACCGGCGTACGAGACGGGTGGCCTGGCCGTCACGGAACGGCCCTACCGGCTGATGGACGGTCGCGGCCAGGCGCATCCGCGGCGCTTCGCCTACGGGGTGCCCACCGAGTCGGTGCACTGGGTCACGGCCGCCGGGATACGTCCGGGCGTCGACTCCGTGACGCTCGCCGACTCCGACGCCATCGCCCGCGCCGCCCTCCGTCTGCCACCGGTCGCCCATGTGCCGGCCGGGGTGCGGCCCATGGTGTGGGACGCGGAACTGCCGGGGGTGATCGTGTGAGTGCCCGCGGAGGGTCGGACACCGGGCTGCTGGCACCGGTACGGGCCGGCACGGCCGTCGAGGCGGCCGTGTCCGACGAGGCGTGGCTCCAGGCCATGCTGGACGCCGAGGCGGCGCTGGCGCGGGCTCAGGCGCGGCTCGGCACCGTACCCGTGCGGGCCGCCCAGCTGATCACCGAGGTGGCGCGGGCCGGGCTGTTCGACGCGCGGGAGCTGGCGGTCGCCTCGCGGGAGACCGCCAATCCCGTGGTGGGCCTGGTGCAGGCGCTGACGCGGCGGGTCGCCGAGCGCGACCCCGCGGCGGCCGAGTACGTGCACCGGGGCTCCACCAGCCAGGACGTGTTCGACACCGGGGCGATGCTGGTCGCCGCGCGGGCCCTGCGGATCGTGCGGGCGGATCTCGCCGAAGTGGCCGGTGCGCTGCGCACGCTGGCCGACCGGTACCGGGACACACCGATGGCCGGACGCACCCTGGCGCTGCACGCGGTGCCCACGACGTTCGGTCTGAAGGCGGCGGGCTGGCGGGAGCTGGTGCTGGACGCGCAGGAGCGGGTGGGACGCGTCCTCGACGGCGGGCTTCCGGTGTCCCTCGGCGGTGCCGCGGGGACCCTGGCCGGCTATCTGGAGTACGCGGCACTCGACAGCGGGGGCGCGCTGGACCCGGCGTATCTGGACCGGCTCGTCGACGCGTTCGCCGCCGAGACGGGTCTGGCACGTCCGGTGCTGCCGTGGCACGCGCTGCGCACCCCGCCGGCCGATCTCGCGGCGGCACTCGCCTTCACGGCCGGCGCGCTGGGGAAGATCGCCGTCGACGTGCAGTCGCTGACACGCACGGAGACGGGCGAGGTGACCGAGCCGGCCGTGGCGGGCCGGGGCAGGTCGTCGGCGATGCCCCACAAGAGGAACCCGGTCCTCGCCACCATGATCCGCGCCGCCGCTCTGCAGGTACCCGCGCTGTCGGGGGCGTTGACGCAGTGCCTGGTGACCGAGGACGAGCGCTCGGGCGGCGTGTGGCACGCGGAGTGGCTGCTGCTGCGCGAGTGCCTGCGGCTCACGGGGGGCGCGGCGCACACCGCGGTGGAACTCACCCGCGGCCTGCGCGTCGACGAGGCGAGGATGCGGGCCAACCTCGCCATGACGGGCAGCCAGGTGGTGTCGGAGCGGATCGCCGCCGTCCTCTCGCCTGAGCTCGGCAGGACGGCCGCCAAGCGGCTGCTCACCGAGGCCTCGCAGGAGGCGCGGCGCACCGGAAGGCCGCTGCCCGACGTCCTCGCCGCGATGCCCGCGCTCGCCGGACGCCTCGGCGCCGCCGAGCTGGCCGAGCTGTGCGATCCGGCGGGCTACACCGGTGGCGCTTCCCACCTGACCCACCGCGCCCTCAAGAGCCGGTCCGCGAGGGGGGCGACGTGAGCGCGGCCAGGAGGACGACGGCGTCCGGTGCCCGCCGGCGCGCCGGCGGGCGGCTCCCGTACTGGGACCCCGAGGACGAGGCGTACTGGGAGCGCGAGGGCCGGTTCGTGGCACGCCGCAACCTGCTCCACTCGGTGCTGTCGGAGCACGTCGGATTCTCCGTGTGGAGCATGTGGTCGGTCCTGGTGCTGTTCATGTCCCCCGACATCGGCTTCGCCTTCACACCGTCCGAGAAGTTCCTGCTCGTCGTGGTGCCGACGCTCGTCGGCGCGTTGCTGAGGCTGCCGTACAGCGCGGCCGTGACCCGTTTCGGCGGGCGCGACTGGACGGTGTTCGCCTCGGCGGTGCTGCTGGTGCCGACGGGGCTGGCGGCGCTCTTCGTGCAGCGTGCGCACACCCCGCTGTGGGTGTTCCTGGTCATCGGTGCGCTGGCGGGTGCCGGCGGCGGGAACTTCGCGTCGTCCATGACGAACATCGCGGCGTTCTATCCCCGGCGGCATCAGGGCTGGGCGCTCGGCCTCAACGCGGGGGGCGGCAACCTGGGCGTGGCCGTCGTGCAGTTGCTCGGCCTGCTGGTCATCGCCACGGCCGGCGACACCCATCCGTCCTACGTGGCGGGGGCGTATCTGCCGCTCATCGTGCTCGTGTCGCTGGGCGCGGCGCTGCGCATGGACAACCTGCCCGCGCCGCGCAGGGAGCGGGGTGCGTTGCGGGAGGCCGCCGGGCACCGGCACACCTGGTGGATCTCGCTGCTGTACGTCGGCACGTTCGGCTCGTTCATCGGGTACGGGTTCGCGTTCGGCCTGGTGCTGCAGAGCGAGTTCGGGGCGAGCCCGCTCCAGGCGGCCTCCTACACCTTCCTGGGCCCGCTGCTCGGGTCGCTGGCCCGGCCGTTCGGCGGCAGACTGGCCGACCGCTTCGGCGGCGCCCGCGTCACCTTCGTGAACTTCGCGGCCATGGCGGCCGGCACCCTCGTGCTGCTCGTGGCGTCGGTCAGCGAGTCGTTCCCGCTGTTCGTGGCCGCGTTCACGGTGCTGTTCGTGCTCAGCGGCCTCGGCAACGGGTCGACCTACAAGATGATCCCGGCGCAGCACGCCCGGGAGGCGGAGCACGCCGTCGCCTCCGGCGCGGACGCGGCGGAGGCGTTCGCGCGGGCCCGACGGCTCTCCGGTGCGCTGATCGGTGTCGCGGGGGCGGTGGGCGCGCTCGGCGGGGTCGGCATCAATCTGGCGTTCCGCACCGCCTACGCCGGGTCCGGCTCGGGGAACCTCGCGTTCGTCGCGTTCCTCTGCTACTACGTGGCCTGCCTGGCCCTCACCTGGGGCGTCTACCTCCGTCGCCGGGACGACGGCGCCGCCGGGGTCGAACCGGCGCGTATGAAGATCGCCGGACGGGTGTGAGTACGATGCCCCGGCCCCCCGACGCCTCCCCCGCGACCGCCACGCACTGTCCCTACTGCGCCCTGCAGTGCGCGACCAGGCTGAGCGGCGCCCGCGGCGCCGTCGAGGTGCGTCCCGACCCCGACTTCCCCGTGAACCGGGGTGGCCTGTGCCAGAAGGGGTGGACCGCGCCCGACGTGCTCGGCGTGCCGGACCGGCTCACCGCTCCGCTGGTGCGCGACGGCGACGGGCGGCTCGCCCCGGCCGGCTGGGACGAGGCCCTCGACCTGGTGGCGCGGCGGCTGCGCGAGATCCGTGCCGGGCACGGGCCCGACGCTCTCGCGGTCTTCGGCGGGGGCGGGCTGACCAACGAGAAGGCTTACACCCTGGGCAAGTTCGCCCGTCTGGCGCTGGGCACCAGCCAGATCGACTACAACGGCCGCTTCTGCATGTCGTCGGCGGCGGCGGCGCAGACCGCGGCCTTCGGCGTGGACCGTGGACTGCCCTTCCCGGTCACGGACCTCGGCGACGCCGACGTCGTGCTGCTCGCGGGCGCCAACCCGGCCGAGACCATGCCGCCGTTGATGCGGCACCTGGACCGGGCGGCCCTGATCGTCGCCGATCCGCGGCGCACCCGCACCGCGCGGCGCGCGGCCCTGCATCTCCAGCCGACGCCCGGCACGGATCTCGCCCTGGCCCTGGGGCTGCTGCACATCGCCGTCACGGACGGCCTCGTCGACAAGGACTACGTCGGTCGGCGCACGTCCGGCTTCGAGGCGGCGTGGGCGCGTGCGGTGGCCTGGTGGCCCGAGCGCGTCGAGGCCGTGACCGGGGTCGCGGTGTCCGAACTGCGCGCCGCGGTGCGGCTGCTCGCCGACGCCGGACGCCGCTACGTCCTCACCGGGCGCGGCGCCGAACAGCACAGCAAGGGCAGCGACACGGTGGCGGCGTTCATCAACCTGTCGCTCGCCCTGGGGCTGCCGGGACGTGCCGGGAGCGGCTTCGGCACGCTCACCGGCCAGGGCAACGGCCAGGGCGGCCGGGAGATGGGGCAGAAGGCCGACCAGCTGCCCGGCTACCGCTCCCTGACCGACCCGGCCGCCAGGGCACACGTGTCGCGGGTCTGGGGTGTCCCGCCGGACCGGTTGCCGGGCCCGGGGCGCAGCGCGTACGAACTGCTCGACGCGATCGGCGACGGCGACGGCCCGCGCGCGCTGCTCGTCGTCGGATCCAACCCGGTGGTGTCCGCTCCCGACGCGGGCCGTGTCGGCGAGCGCCTGGCCCGGCTGGAGCTGCTGGTGGTCGCCGACTTCGTGCCGTCCGAGACGGCCCGGATGGCCGACGTGGTCCTGCCGGTGACGCAGTGGGCCGAGGAGGAGGGAACCCTCACCAACCTGGAGGGGCGCGTGCTGCGCCGCCGCAAGCTGCTGGATCCGCCGCCCGGGGTACGCGGTGACCTCGACGTGCTGCACGAACTCGCGGTCCGCCTGGGCGAGCCCGCCGAGCGGTACCCCCGGGCGCCGCGCGAGGTGTTCGAGGAGCTGCGCGAGGCGACCCGGGGTGGGCCCGCCGACTACTCGGGCATCGGCTACGACGCCCTCGACGCCGGTGCCGAACTGTACTGGCCCTGTCCCGAGGGCAGTCCGGGCACGCCGCGGATGTTCCTCGACCGCTTCGCGCACCCCGATGGCCGGGCGTGGTTCGCCCCGGTGGAGCACCGGGACCCGGCGGAGCTGCCGGGGCCCGCGTTCCCGCTGTACGCGACGACCGGGCGGGTGCTCGCCCAGTACCAGTCGGGTGCGCAGACCCGGCGGGTGGCCCGGCTGGCCGAGGCCGCGCCGGAGCCGTTCGTCGAGGTGCACCCGGACACCGCGGCCCGTGCCGGGCTCGCCGACGGGCAGCCGGCCCGCGTGGTGTCGGCACGCGGAAGCGCTCTCGCGCGGGTGCGGTACGAGGCGTCGCTGCGCACGGACACGGTGTTCGTGCCGTTCCACTTCCCGGGCGCGCGACGCGCGAACCTGTTCACGCACGCGGCGCTCGACCCGCGCAGCCGGATGCCGGAGTTCAAGGTGTGCGCGGTACGGCTGGAGGCGGCCCCGTGAGCGGGCCCGGAGCCGGGCGGATCGTCGTCGTCGGACACGGGCCCGCCGCGCACCGGCTGGTGGAACGGCTCGCCCACCACGGGTACCGGGGCGAGGTCACCGTCCTGGGCGCCGAGGCGTCGGCGGCCTACCACCGGCCGCTGCTGACCTCGGTGCTCGACGGCTCGCTCCCCGCCGGCGCGCTGCGGCTGCCCGCCCCGCCGGACGGCACGCGCCTGCGGCCCGGAGTCACGGCCACCGCCGTCGACCGGCGCCGGCGCCTGGTGCACGGCAGTGACGGGCACTGCTATCCCTACGACCGGCTCGTACTGGCCACCGGCGCCGCTCCCCTCGTCCCGCCGCTGCCCTGGGCACGCCGTGCCGACGGACGACTCGCTCCCGGTGTACGGGTGCTGCGGACGCTGCCGCAGTGCGAGCAGCTCACCGGGCCGGATCCCGTCGCGGTCGTGGGCGGGGGTCCGCTGGCGGTCGAGGCGGCGCTCGCCCTGCGCCGCCGCGGCCGGGACGTGACGCTCGTGCACCGCGGGCCGTATCCGCTGGACCGGCATCTCGAAGCCCCCGCGGGCCGGTTGCTGTCCGCGCGGCTGCGCGCCCTGGACGTGGACCTGTGCACGGGCCGGACGGCCGAGGCGTACCGGAGCGGCAAGCTCCGGCTGGACGACGGCCGGTGGGTTGCCGCCGGTGACGTACTGCTGTGCACGGGAGTCGTGCCGCGCACCGGGCTCGCGCGGTCCGCGGGCCTCGCGGCGCGCACCGGCGTCCTCGTCGACGACGAACTGCGCACCACCGACCCCCGGGTCCACGCGCTCGGCGACTGCGCGCAGCCCGCCGGCGCCACCGGGCCGCACCTCGGGCACACCGCCGCCTGGGAGCAGGCCGAGGTCCTGGCCGCACTGCTGTCCGGGTCGCCCGCCCGCTGGACGGGCACCCGCGCCGTACTGCGCCTGAGGGCACGCGAGGTGGACCTGATGCGGCTCGGTACACCGGACGGGGCCGAGGAGACGGTGGTCCTCAGCGACGCCGCCCGCGGCCGCTACGCCCGGCTGTCGCTGCGGGACGGCCGCGTCAGCGGCGCGGTGCTGCTCGGTCCCGGACGCGCCGTCGCCACGGTGACTCGGCTCCACCGACGCGGCGAGCCGGTCCCCTCCGACCGGCTGGCGCTGCTGCTCGGCGCACCGATCGACTACGCCGGCGCACGGCTGCCGGGCGAAGCCCCCGTGTGCCACTGCAACAACGTCACGGGCGCCGACCTCACCGCCGCCTGGTCTGCGGGTGCCCGCACCGTGCCCGAGCTGGCCGCCGCCACCCGGGCGACCACCGGCTGCGGCGGCTGCGCCGACGACGTGCGGAGCTGGTGTGCGGACCGTGCACGGGGCGAGGAGTCCGGATGAGCGGGGTGCTGGTCGTGATCGGCCACGGCATGGCGGGCCACCGGCTGGTGCGGGAGGTGCGCGCCCGTGACCAGGACGACGCCTGGCGCGTGGTCGTCCTGGCCGAGGAACCGGTGGCGGCCTACGACCGGATCGCCCTGTCCGCCTACGCGCGCGGCACCCCGGCTGGCCGGCTCGCGCTTCCCGGCTCCGGCTTCGCGCACGACGAGCGCGTGGAGCTGCGGCTGTCCACGCCCGCCGTACGCATCGACCGTGGCACCGCCACGGTGACGTGCGCGGACGGCACGACGGTGGGGTACGACGCCCTGGTGCTGGCCACCGGGTCGCGGCCGTTCGTCCCCCCGGTGCCAGGTAACGACCTGCCCGGCTGCCACGTGTACCGCACCCTGGACGACGTCGCCGCGATCCGCGCCACGGCCCGGCCGGGCCGGACTGCCGTCGTCGTCGGCGGCGGGCTGCTCGGTCTGGAGGCCGCGGGCGCGCTCGAAGCGCTCGGGATGCGGACGCACGTGGTGGAGGCGGCGCCCTGGCTGATGCCGCTGCAACTGGACGAGGGCGGCGGTGCCGTGCTCGGGCGTCTGCTGACGCGGCTGGGGGTGCGGCCGCACTGCGGTGCGGGGCTGCGGTCGGTCGACGCGGGCGGGGACGGCTCCGTGCGGTCGGTGACGCTCGCCGGCGGTGAAGTCGTCGCCGCGGACCTCGTGGTGTTCTCCACCGGTGTGCGCCCCCGTGACGAGCTCGCCGCCGGCGCCGCTCTGCGGACCGCCGAGCGGGGCGGCTTCCGGGTCGATGCCCGCTGCCGCACGGCCGACGAGCGCGTCTGGGCCGTCGGGGAGTGCGCGGCCGTGGACGGCCGCAGCTACGGCCTGGTGGCACCGGCCTACCGGATGGCCGAGGCCGTCGCCCGGCAGCTGACCGGTGACCGCGAGGCCGCGTTCGCCGGAGCCGACCTCTCCACGAAGCTCAAGCTGCTGGGCGTCGAGGTCGCGAGCTTCGGAGACGCGCACGCGCGGACCGAGGGCGCCGTCGAGTTCATCCGCGGCGACCGGGGTGGCGACCGCTACGCCAAACTGGTCCTCGACAGCTCGGCGACCACGCTCATCGGCGGCGTCCTGGCCGGGGACACCACGGCCTACGGCACGCTGCGTGCGCTGCTCGGCCGACGGCTCCCCGCGGCGCCGGACGCGCTGCTCGCGGCCGCTTGAGCCCGGCCCCCGCCCCGCCCCCCACCCCCGCACACGGAACCTCTCGCCCGCCGGGCCCGGTTCCGCCCACCAACGGGGGTGCCCCCGGCAGGCGGTCAGCCGTACCGGGGGCACACGGCGCGGCGCGGTGGCCCGGGGCTCAGGCGCCCAGGGAGGCGCCGCCGTCGACCGTCAGGACGTGCAGCGTTATCTGCGCCGCCTCCTCGGACAGCAGGAAGGCCACGGCCGCGGCGATGTCCGTCGGCAGGGAGATGCGGCCCGTGGGGATGCCCACCCGGAAGTTCTCCGGATCGCCGGCCAGCGTCAGCCGCGCTCCCGACTCGTCGGCCCACATCGACCGCAGCATCGGGGTGTCGGTGGAGCCCGGGGCGACGACGTTGCACCGCACACCGAAACGGGCTACCTCCAGGCCCAGTGACTTCGTGAACATCGTGGCGGCCGCCTTGGAGGCGGCGTACGCGGCCATGCCGGCGCGCGGGGTGACCGCCGCGTTGGAGGCCACGGTCACGACGGCACCCCTGGACCGCCGCACCATGCGGCCGACCACGGCCCGCGACAGGTGGAAGACACCGCCGACGTTGACGTCGAACGTCGTCCGCCAGTCCTCGTCGCGGTAGGAGACGACCTCGCCGAGGCGCAGCACACCGGCCGCGTTGACGAGCAAGTCGACGGGGCCGAGCCGCTCCTCGACCCGCACGACGGTCTCCTCGACCCGCTCGCCGTCGGTGACGTCGGTGGGGAACGCGGTGACCGCCAGTCCCTCCGCGGCGAGCTTCCCGGCCGTCTCCTGGAGCCGGCACGCGTCCCGGTCGAGGGCGGCGACGGCGGCGCCACGGCCGGCCAGCTCCTTGACGACCGCCTCCCCGATTCCCCCGGCCGCGCCGGTGACCAGGGCCACTTGTCCTTGCATCGCTGCGACCTCCGTCGTCGCTCGGTCCCGGGCGTACCCGGGAGGTGGGACGTCCGCCACTCAGCCCGCCCAGGCCGTCACGACGGATATCGCCTGGGCCGCGGTGAGACGCGGGTCGCAGTGGCTCGTGTAGACGTCCCCGACCCGTTCGACCCCGGCGGCGTGCCGCGCGCATTCGGTGACGTCGTCGGGGGTGGTCTCCAGGTGCAGGCCGCCGGCGACGCCACCGGCCGATTCGACGGCGTACCTGAAGGCACGCACCTCGCGCTCGACGGCGGGCACCAGACGCGTCTTGTGCCCCGACGGCGTGCGGATCGTGTTGCCGTGCATGGGGTCGGTGAGCCAGACGACCGGGTGGCCGGCCTTGCGGACCGCCCTCGCCAGTGCCGGCAGCCGTGCGGCGACGGTTTTCGCGCCCATCCGCGCGATGAGGGTGAGCCGGCCGGGCACGCGGTCCGCGTCGAGGCGCTTGCACAGGGCGAGCAGTTCCTCCTCGGTCGTCGTGGGCCCGACCTTGCACGCGAGGGGGTTGCTGACCTTGGCGAGCAGCGCGACGTGGGCGCCGTCGGGCCGGCGGGTGCGCTCGCCGATCCAGGGGAGGTGCGTGGAGGTGAGCAGCAGTTCGCCGGACGGCTCCTCACGCACCATGGGCACCTCGTAGTCGAGGAGGAGCGCCTCGTGGCTGGTC
Organism: Streptomyces sp. NPDC047706; assembly: GCF_043204795.1. Classification (NCBI taxonomy): domain Bacteria; kingdom Bacillati; phylum Actinomycetota; class Actinomycetes; order Kitasatosporales; family Streptomycetaceae; genus Streptomyces; species Streptomyces sp. NPDC047706. Next base: position 58,461 of record NZ_JBIDCW010000022.1, read on the forward strand.
CACACGGTGGATTCCGCGTGCGGGCGCCGCGCGCCGTGCCAGCCGAGGTTCCGGGTGATCTCGCTGGCCGCCATGTAGCCGGTGAGCAGCCTCAGCGGGTCGGGCCGGCGGCTCTCCGGGTCGGGTTCGGGCGAGTTGACCATGTGCCCCCGGTAGACGGGCAGTTCGACGCCGTCGACGATCTCCGTGTCGTTGCTGCGCGGCTTGGCGAACTGTCCCGCGATACGGCCCACGCGGACGACCGGCCGGCGCGTGACGAGTTTCAGCGCCCCCGCGAGCAGGTCCAGTACGGCGACCTTGCGGTGCACGTGTTCGGGGGTGCTTTCGCCGGGGTCCTCCGAGCAGTCGCCGGCCTGCACGACGTGGGCCTCGCCCGCCGCCACCAGGGCGAGCTGTTCGCGCAGGGCGCGCACGTCGTCCGCGCGCACCAGCGGCGCTCTGAGGGAGAGTTCCTTGCGGACCAGCTCGGTCTGCTCGCCGTCACCCCATTTCGGCTGTTGCAGAGCGCTTCTGAGGCATATTCCGTCCAGGGTGTTGTCCACTGAAAGTCTCCGAAGGGTGCGAGGCAGATACGGCCGGACGTCTCACGGAACGTGCAAGTGGTCGGTGCTCAAACGGAAAGGCCTGCGCCGTCCGCCGCTCCTGGCGCCGGCGGTGCGGAGGTGTACGCGGGAACGAGGACCTCGCCCGGCCCGAACCGCGCGGACGGACGGCGCAGGCCCTCGGACGGCGGGCCGGACACGCCGCCGTGCAGCCAGGCGACCTTGTCGTACAGCTCGTCCTCGGACAGGGAGGAGAGCATCAGGTTGCGTGCCGTGGCCTCCTCGCCCGCCGGGTGGTAGAGCCGGCTGCCTATCTCCCTGGCGACGATCTGTGCCCTGGCCGTACGGTCGCGCCGCGCGGCGTTGTACTCGGCCAGCCGGAGGGGAACGTCGTCGGAGGTCATGCCGGCGGTCGTCTCGCCGAGGACGACGGCGTCCTCCAGGGCCATGCAGGCACCCTGGGCGGCGTACTGCAGCATCGGGTGCGCGGCGTCGCCGAGCAGGGTGACCCGGCCGGTGCACCAGTCCGCGACCGGGTCACGGTCGCACAGCACCCAGGCGCGCCACTGCTCCCCGAGTTCCAGCAGGGCGCGGGCCGTGCCGCACACGTCCGGGAACTGGCCGAGCACCCGCTCCTTGCGGACCGGCTCGGCGGCCAGGGCCTCGGGGGCGCCGTCGTCGCGCGTGGCGGCCAGGTTGAGGAACCGGCCGCCGCCGATCGCGTAGTGCACGAAGTGCCAGTCGGGGCCCGCCCAGAGGGTCACCGTGTTCCAGCGCAGCTCCCGCGGGACCCACTCCATCGGGATCACGGAACGGTAGATGGTGTGGCCGGACACGCGGGGCGGCCCGTCTCCGATCAGCTGCGCCCGGATCGGGGAGCGGATGCCGTCCGCGCCGATCAGGGCGATCCCGGAGAACCGCTCTCCGGCGCGGGTGACGGCGGTGGCACGGCCACCCGTCCACTCGTACGCCCGAACGTCCTTGCCCGGCAGCAGCTCGATGCGGTCCGAGGCGCGGCAGGCGTCCAGCAACGGCTGGTAGAGGTCGGCACGGTGCACCACGGCGTACGGGTTGGCGAACCGCTCCCGGTAGGCACCGGTGAGCGGCATCCGGGCGACCGTCCGCCCGGTCGTGCCGTCCATGAAGCGCAGTGCGTCGATGAACACGGCGCGGTCGCGGACCGCTTCACCGACACCGAGCCGGTCGAGGGCGCGGAAGGCGTTCGGGGCCAGCTGGATCCCGGCGCCGTACTCCGCGAAGGTGTCCCTGCGTTCGAGCACGGTGACCTCGTGGCCGTGCCCGGCCAGGCTCATGGCCGCGGCCAGGCCGCCGATGCCGCCACCGGCGACGACTATCTTCGACATCGCTCTTCGTCTCCTCGGTCTCTGTCCGGGATGGGCACTTCCGGCTGTGACGCCCTGTCACTCGTGGTGCGTCCGGCGGCTGCCGGTCCACCTCGCGGTCCGCGCCGGGGGGGGCGAAGGTCCGGCTGTGCCTGTGCGGCAGACGCGGGCAGGGCGTGCGTCACCTGCCCGGACCCACGCGAGGCGGTGCCGCATGTCCGGTGCGGCGCGGCGGACGGTGGCTCGGGTCGTCCCCGGGACAGACACACGCGTGGGGCGGTGGCTCGGGGACGGTCGGTGAGGACGGTTCCATGCTGTGGATTTCAGACATTCGCAGCAACGTTCGTCCGGCCACTTCGTCATGTCGGAGCGGCCCGCGCAGGTGCTCGCCGGGACGGAAGAGATGGCTCGATCCACGGGGCCGCAGGGCGCAGGGCCGCAAGGCGCAGGGCGATACAGCGACATGCCGATACGGCGACACGGCAGCACGGCGCCACGGCGAGGGCGGAGCGCGGCATCAGGGACACGTTCACGGCACATGACGTGCCCCCCGGCCAGGGGGTAGCCGGGGGGCACGGACGCGGCGCAAGGGGGGGGGGCCGCCGCGTACAGGACCGCCGGCCTGCGTGGCCGGCGGGGAACTGGCCGGATCAGGCCGGGCGCCGCTCGAGGAATTCGGCGTACGGATCGTCGCCCTTGCGGATCTTTTGCGCCAGGCCTTCGAGGACCATCAGCGTCGCCATGTGCAGACCGGGGCCGAACGTCACGCGGGCCACGCCCAGTTCGCCCAGACGGGGCAGGGACGGCGTCTGCGGCAGGTACATGATGTTGACCGGCCCGGGAATCCCCTCCACTAGGGCGGCGATCGTCTCCTCCTCGGCGGCGAAGACGGGGAACACCGAGTCGGCGCCGGCCTCCAGATAGGCGCGCCCACGCCGCACCGCCTCCTCCACCAGCTCCCCCGAGGGCGTGTCCGGCGGGAACGCGCCCGGCTCCCAGACGTCCACCCGGGCATTGACGTAGAGCGCGACCCCCGCCTCGTCCGCGGCCTGCCGTATCTCGGCCAGGAGTGCGGTCTGCGCGCCGATGCCGACCAGGTCCGTCCCCGGGTGGGCGGTGTCCTCGATGTTGCAGCCCGCCGCTCCGGCCGCGAGCAGCCGGGCCACCACCTCCTTGCCCGAGAGGCCGTATCCCGCCTCCACGTCCACGGTCACGGGGACGTCGACGGCGCGCGTGATCCGTGCGGCCGCCGCCAGCATCTGCTCGGCCGGGGCACCTTGGTGGTCGGTGAACCCGAGGCTCTCGGCGACTGCCTTGCTGCCCGTGGCGAGCGCGGGGAAGCCCGCCTTGACCAGTACCTGGGCGCTGGCCGCGTCCCACGCGTTGGGCAGGACGAACGGCCGGTCGCCGTGCAGCGCGCGCAGCCTTTCCGCCTTGGCGGCGAGCACTGCCACGTCAACCGTTGCCATGGGGTCTCCTCGATCCGGTGCTCGGCTGCTGTCCGTGCCGGCACGTCCGCGCGGCGGTGTGCCCGGGCGAGGACCGCGCCGGCCGGGCCGGCCCCCACGACGGGACAGCCCACCGGAACGCCTCACCCGGGACCACCGGCGGGGCCGCAGTCCGTCAGGTCGCGGCGGGCACGGCGGCGCGGACCGCGCTCCGCACGGCGTGCACCGGCTGCTCCGCCCTGGCGCCGAGTTGACAGACTCGCACGGGCGGGGAGCGTCGGCCGGGGCGCGCTGCCACACTCCTGCACCGTGCGAGGTACGAGTCGCTCGGGGCCGGCCACGCACGCAGCCCACCGGCCCGGCTCCGTGACGTCCGGGACAGCGGGTCACCTCGCACCAGGCCCGGGCCTCCCCTGTCGTCCCCGGGCCCTTCTTCTCGAGAGGGCAAGCCGTTGACTATCACCAGCGTGGACAACTCCGGCCAGGACGTGATCTGGGGCGGCGACCAGCTGGACCTGGACGCATATCTGCGGCGCATCGGCCACGACGGGCCGCGCACCGCGACCGCGGACACCCTGCGGGCGGTGCACCGCGGCCATCTGGCGGCGATCGGATTCGTCGCCGACGGAATCGAGCGCGACCGGCTGCCACTCGACATCAAGTCCCTTCAGGACAAGCTGGTGGACGGTGGCGAGGGCGGCTCGTGCTACGAGCACAACCTGCTGTTCGCCGCCGTGCTGACCCGGCTCGGTTTCCGGGTGACACGCCATCTGGCCCGCGTACGGCGCGGCAACACCACCGACATCCGTTTCCGGTCGCACACGACGCTCGTGGCCGAGGCCGGCGGCGAGCGGTGGCTCGCCGACGTGGGCTTCGGCGACGAGGGCCCCCTGGAGCCGATCCGGTTCGAAAACGGCGCCGCCCTGACGGTGGGCGGCTGGCACTGGCGCCTCGACGACGACGGAGCGGAGTGGGTGCTCCGCTCGCTGCACGAGGACGGCTGGTTCGACGTGTACTCCTTCACCACCGAGGCCCAGTACCCGATCGACCTCGAGGTCGCCGCGCACTTCTCGATGACCAGTCCGCGCTCGGTGTTCCGCGGCCACATCGTCGCCATGCGGGTCGGCCCCGACGTCCGTCACGTGCTGCGCGACCGGGTCCTGGAGACGCGGTACCCGGACTTCACCGGCGAGCGCAGGCTCCTTGCGGCCGAGGAGGTGGTACCGGCCCTGCGTGACGTGCTCGGGCTGACCGTCCCCGACGACCAGGCGGCCAAGGTGACCGCGCATCTGTCCCGCAACCGCTCCGCCCAGTAGCCGTCCGGCCGGCAGCGACACGCTCAGCAGCGACCCCGCCCAGCGACAAGAGGAAGTGGCATGAGGATTCTGATAGCCGGCGTCACCGGAGCGATCGGACGGCAGCTCGCGAGCCAGTTGCTCGCCGCGGGCCACGAGGTGGTGGGCCTGGCCCGGACCAGGGGCCGGGCCGCCGACCTCGAGAGCTCCGGGGTGCGCATGGTCTACGGCGACGCCCTGGACCGCGACTGGGTCATGGCCACGACGCGGCAGGCGGCACCGGACGCGGTGGTGCACCTGCTCACCGCGATCCCGGCGAACCCCGACCCCAAGCGGGTGGACCAGGAGTTCGCGCCGACCAACCGGCTGCGCACCGAGGGAACCCGCAATCTCGTGGACGCCGCCGCCGAGGCCGGCGTCAAGCGCCTCATCGTCCAGAGCATCGCGTTCGTCAACGAACCGGGCCGGGGCCCCGCCGACGAGGACGCGCCCTTCCTGAGCAACCCGCCCAAGGCGTACCGGCCGGTGCTGGAGGCGGTCCGGGACCTGGAACGCATCACGTCGGCGGCCGGTGGTCTCGTGCTGCGCTTCGGGCACCTCTACGGTCCGGGCACCGGCTTCGCCGACGACGGACCGTTCGTGGCGCAGGTGCGGGCCGGGAAGGTGCCGGTGGTCAGTGGCGGGCACTCGGTGTTCTCCTTCACCCACACCGCCGACGCGGCCTCCGCGATCGTCGCCGCGCTGACCGTCGCCACCGACGCCACGGTGCTCAACGTCGTCGACGACGACCCGGCGCCGGTGCATGTGTGGCTCCCGGAACTCGCCCGGATCCTGGGCGCGCCCAGGCCCAAGTCGGCTCCGGCCTTCCTGGCCAGACTGGCCGTCGGCGGCTGGGGTGTGCTCTATCTGACCGGCCTGCGCGGGGCCGGCAACGCCCGCGCCAAACGCGTCCTGGCCTGGGAGCCGCGCCACCCCTCGTGGCGCGAGGGCTTCGCGGCGGAGCTGGGGGCGACGGCCGACGCGTGACGCCCCGCAGCATGCCGGCGCGGTGAACAGCGGCCGGGCGACCGGACGGTCGCCCGGCCGCCGACCCATGTGCCCGGGACGCGACGGCTTCGTCCGCGGGCGACTTCGACGAGAGAAGGGCGCCGTTCGACTCGCCGGCGTGCGGCGGGCCCCGGTGAACGGTGGACCGGTGATCCCTCCGGCCGTGCCCGCCGGAGGGACGCGGGCTCCGGCGGGCACGGTCGAGGGTCGGGCCGAGTTGCGGATGGTGCGTTCCGTACGGGACCGAGCAGGACGGCGGCCCCTTCGGACGGCGCCCCACGTGCCGCTCACGCCTCGTGCCCGCCCTCGGCGCCGTTCTGCGCCGGGCGGGCGAGCCACGGTGCGTAGTACTCGCGCAGCCACCCGACGCCCTGCCGGCGCAGCCTGCTCGGGGAGGCCCCGGGGCCTCCCACGAGCCGGCCCTCGGAGGTGGTGCACCGCAGGCCGAGCACCCGGGCCGCCTGCGCGGCGACCTGGCGGTGTCCCGCCTGTGACAGACGCATCCCGCCCCCGTCCCAGGCCCGGCGGTCCTGCAGCGCGCGCAGCGACCACAGGTCGACCACCGGGCAGCCGTGCCGGTCGGCGATGGCCCGTACGTGCGCGGTGTACATGGCGGCCTTGCCGCGCAGATGCCGCAGCCCGGGAATCGCGTGTGAGTCGAACCCGGTGAACAGCAGCACCGTGCCCGCGTGGGCGCACAGTTCGCCGACCGCCTCCTCCGTGCGCTGCGCGAGGGCGTCGGGGTCGCTCCCGGGGAGGATCAGGTCGGCGTTGCCCGCGCAGAGGCTGACCAGGTCGGGGGCGGACTCCCTGACGACGGCGAGCTGTTGTGCGCCGGTCTGGTCCAGGAACCGCCCACGCGCCGGCTTGAGGTAGTGCAGCACGCCCTCGGGCCGCTCCTCGGCGAGCAGCACGGCGAGCCGGTCCGCCCAGTCGGTGGACGCGCCGTCGGTCACGGAGGCCTCACGGCCTTCGTCCAGGGCGTCGCCCAGGGCCGCGTACGACTCGATACGGCGCCCGTGTGCCCTTGTGGATGGTCTGGTCACGTCGAGACTTCTCACCTCTCGAGCCCTGGGGGCTGCTCAGCCGCCGCGGCGGCCAGGGTGGGCACGGGGACCGCTGGAGGGCTCCGGCGGCGGCCCGCGGCCCGCGCTCCGCGTCTGTGGTCAAGCGATGGTCCGGCCACCTGCCGATGAGCGGAAGGAGGCCTGGTCGGAGTCTGTCACCTAAGCGATCCCGTGAAGCCTCTTCGCTCCCCGTTCCACCGTGAAGGTGGTCCGGCCACACCCGCGCCCGGCGCCGCGGCATGCCTCGGCCTGCGGCGGCGCGGCGCCGGGCGTCCTCTGGTGGCCCGGGCACTGGAGCGTCGCTCAACGAGGTGACGGGCGCACCTCGTTCGTGACCCGGCCGGACCCCGACGGTGGATGCCAGCCGAAGGGCGGTCCGATCGGATGGGGGAGAGCTTTGTGAATGCGTCTGATCTCAGGCGGGAGACATGTGCCGAACCGGGCTTGCGGCGCCGGCTGGTCCAGGAGCGTGTGGACAGCGCGATCTGGGACGACGTCGTCACCGAGATCAGCGCGACGCTGTTCTCCACGTTCCGCAGGAAGGACCAGCGGCTGAAGGCCGAGCAGTACCTGCGCGGTCTGCTGTTCGCCAAGGGCCGCAAGTCCATCCGCAACATCGCCGCACACGTCGGCTCGGCGGCCGCCGAGCAGAGCCTGCACCACTTCATCTCCAGCTCCACGTGGGACTGGCGTCCGATACGGGCCGAGCTCGCGGCGTATCTGGAGCGGGGCGGGGCGCCGCGGGCGTGGGTGGTGGGCTCGCTGCACATTCCGAAGGCCGGGGAGCACTCGGTCGGTGTGGACCGGTTGTTCGCCCCCCAGCTGGGCCAGATGTTCCGCGGCCAGCAGGCGTCCGGCCTGTGGTTCGCCTCGGAGGAGCTGAGCGTCCCGGTCAACTGGCGTCTGCTGCTGCCCGATCAGTGGGTCAACGACCACGAGCGGCGCGAGCGGGCGGAGGTGCCGCGGGGCGCGGGGTGCGAGAGCCCCGAGGAGTGCGCTGTCGCAGTGGCCCTCGACACCGCGCGGAACTGGAACGTCACACGCCGGCCGGTCCTGCTCGACCTGCGGGGCAGCGCCGTCCGTCCCACCCTGGCACGGCTGGCGCGGGCGCGGCTGCCCGTCGTCGGCCGGATCGCCGCGTCGTGCCGCCTCACGGTGGCCGACCAGGCCCTGCCCGGGTTCGGTGCGGGGCCGCTGCCCGCGCAGCACATCCTGGAGTCGACGAAGGGGCTGCGCCGCCCGGTGCACTGGATCGACCCGGTCCAGCAGCACGCCTCGCGCACCTCCCTCGCCTCGGTGGTCCGGGTGTCGCTGCTGGACCCGCAGGCGGGGCGGCAGCGTCCGATGCTGCTCCTCGGCGAGTGGCGTGACCCGCAGCGTCCGCTGTCCGAACTGTGGTTGACCGATCTGATGAGCGCGCCGGTCGCACCGTTGCTCCGGCTGACGAAGCTGACCCGCCGAGTCGCCCGGGACTTCGCCGAGACCGGTGAGGAGGTCGGGCTGCGTGACTTCGTGGGGCGGTCGTTCCGGGGCTGGCATCGCCACATCACGCTCGCCTCGGCGGCCCACGCGGCGGCCGTGCTGGCCACCGACAGCCTCGGGCTGGAGTACGCCGCCTGACGAAAGGAGGGGCGCCCCGGGACGGCGACGGGGCGGGGGCACCCGGGCGGTGCCCCTCCCCGGGTGTCCGTCGGGGTCAGTTGCCCGGCGGCTCGATCGACTGCGGGTGACGGAAGAAGTTCCGCGGGTCCCACTTGGCCTTCACCTGCCGGAGCCGTGGGTAGTTGTCCTTGTGGTACAGCTCGTGGCAGGACGTACCGGACCTGTTGAACGTGGGGTCGCTGAGGTCGTTGTCCGGATAGTTGACGTAGCAGCCGTCGGTGACGCCGTTCGGCACCGGGACGCCGCCGGTGTCGGCGTACAGGTCCTGGTAGAGGGACCGCAGCCAGGCGACGTTCCGCTCGTCGTCCTCGGCCTTGTGCCAGTAGGACTCGAAGTACACGAGCCACAGGGCGTCACGGTGGGTGGCCGCGGTGGCCGCGTCGTCCAGCGCCGTGATCCGCCCCCGTACGGAGTTGATGACCAGGAAGCTGTACGGGTTCGGGTTGTCGGTCTTCGTCAGGTACCGGTAGATGGTCGCCACCTGATGCTCCGGGAAGGCGTCCTTCATGTACGTCGACTTGTGGGACGTGCGCAGGCTGGGGCTGGTGATCGTCTCACCGGCGGTCATGGTCTGCGCGGTGGCCTTCAAGAACGGCCGCTCCGTGATGTCGTTGGTCCGTGGCGCGACGCCCAGCGCGTCGGCCACGAACGCGATGAAGCCGTCGACCAGTTCGCGGGCGTCCGGCAGGGTCGAGTCGATCTGCGCGACCACGTTGAACGTGCCCGAGTCGGCGTGCTGCAGGAAGATCCAGTGGCCGAGGCCGAGGTAGGGCGAGTCGAGGCCGCCGTGCGCCTTGGACCAGTCGGCGTACACGGCCATGAAGTTCGCGAACGCCTCCTCGGTGATGTGCTCCCACGACCACGCCGCGAAGACGGAGAAGACGGTGGACGGCGCCTTCGGCAGCAGGTCGCCCGGGCTGCCCTCCGCTCCGCGGCTGCGCATCCAGAAGCGGGTGACGACACCGAAGTTCCCCCCGCCGCCACCTGCGACGGCCCAGGCCAGGTCGTGGTGCGGGTCTTCCGGGTCGCGGGTGGCGACGACGGCGCGCACCTCGCCCGCTGCGTCCACGGTGACGACCTCGACGGCGTAGAGGTGGTCGCTGAGGATGCCGTCCCGGCGGGAGAGGATGCCGTATCCGCCGCCGGAGAAGTGGCCGCCGGCACCCGTGGCGTAGCAGCCGCCGCCGGGAAGCGTGACCCCCCAGCCGATGTGCAGCGTCTCGTAGATCTTGAGGAGGGTGGCGCCGGGTTCCACGGCGAAGGCGCCGCGTTCCTCGTCGAAGCCGACGTGGTCCATCAGCCGCAGGTCGACGACGATCTCGGTCTCGTCGTTGAAGACGAGGTTCTCGAAGCAGTGGCCGCCGCTGCGGAGCGCGATGCGCTTGTCGTCGCGGACCGCCGTCTTGACGATCTCGACGACCTGGGCGGTGGTGGACGGAAGCCGGATCGCCTCCGGGGAGGCCACGTGCCGGTTGTTGCCGTGGCCCCTGATCATGTCCGGGTAGCGCGCGTCACCGGGCGTCACGGTGGGGATGGCGCCGGCGTGACGGCCGGGCGCCGCGCCCTCGGGGACGCCGGAAGCCGGCCGTGCGCTGGATAAGTTGGAGTTCACGTGGGTCACGCTCCCGTGTCGTGAGCCGCTCTCCGGGCGAGCTCGTCCGCTTGCTGAACCCCCAGCCTCCGCGCCGTTCGCCGGACGCCCCGGAACTCTCCGAAAGCATTTGTCAGGTACACCGATCCCGCTGCCGTCAGGCGTCGGGAACGCGCCGCCGAGGGATGCATTCAGGTCGCCCGGGCCACCGGACGCCCCCGGCGCCCGGCCCCCTCGGGTCACCGCCCCTCGTCCGCCGGCCCCCGGCGGATCACTGCCCCTCGTCCGTGTGCCGGGACCCACCCTGCCCGCGCCGGTCGCGCAGCACCCCCTGTGCCCGCAGCAGCCGCAACGCCAGCTGCACCTCCAGGGCCTGGCCCGGCTTCTGCCAGTCGGCGCCGAGGAGTTCGGTGATGCGCTCCAGGCGGCGCGAGACGGTGTTGGGGTGCACGTGCAGCGCCTCGGCGGCGTTGGTGGGACTGCTGCCCGAGGCGAAGTAGGCCTCCAGCGTGCGGGTGAGTTCGGTGAGGCGGTCCGCGTCGTAGTCCAGGACGGGGCCGATGGCCGAGTTGACGAAGCCGTCCACGTCGTAGTCGTCCGACAGCAGCAGGCCCAGGAAACCGAGGTCCTGGGCGGAGGCCGCGCAACCCGCGCCGCCGAGTGCGGTCAGCGCGTCGAGGCAGCGCATGGCCTCCCGGTACATCCGGGTGATCGAGGCGGCGCCCCAGTCGGGCCCGGCCGCGCCCACGGACACCGGGTGCCCGAGCAGCGGGGAGAGCTCGTCGGCGACGGCACGGGCCGCGGCGGAGGCGTCCGTTGCGGGCAGCAGCAGCACGATGCAGCCGCTCTGCACGGTCTTCAGACCGGACATCCGGTACGCGTAGGAGGAGGCCCACACCACGGCCCGGCCCTGCTCTCCGCCCTCGGGCCGGGCGACGACGACGACGTGCTGCTGGTCCAGGTCGATGTCGAGTCTGCGGGCCCGCTGGGCCGTCTGGTGCGGAGGGTGCGTGGAGGCCGGCGCGGCCAGCAGTTCGTCGAGGAGTTCGTCGCGCACCGGCCCCTCGGCGACAGCCGCGCTGCGCTGCATCAGCAGGTGCACCGCGAAGGCCTGCGCGGTGATCTGCAGCAGCCAGCTGTCCTGCCCCACCAGCTGGGCCACCGGCCGCAGCACCAGGACGCCGAGGTCCTCCGTACCCGCGATGACGGGGGTGACCCAGGTCCGGGCGTCGGCCTCGACGGGACCGCGCTGCGCGTGCGCCGCCAGGACGGCACGGGCCACCGCTTCCTCGTCCAGGTCGGGTATCTCTCCGCCCGCGGCCAGTATCCGGCCCGCCGGGTCACGCATCTGCAGGGTGCCGTCCAGGGCGTCGCCGGCGGCCTTGGCGACACTGGTCAGGTCCGCGCCCGCGACGAGCAGGCTCATGATCCGGCTGCATGCCTCACCGAGCTGCTCCAGGCGGGCGAGGCTGGAGCGGGTCCGGAACCCGTCGAGTTCGAGCTCCGCCACGTGTGTGCGGGCCTGCTGCAGCAGTCCGGTCTTCTCGATGGCCACGGCCGCGAGGTCGGCGAGGGAGCAGATGAGGCCGATCTCGTCGGGCGTGTAGTGGCGCACCTTGCGGTCGGCGCCGTACAGCACACCCACGGCGGTGTCGCCGCAGCGCAGCGGAACGGCCATGAGCGCGTGCAGCCCCTCCGCCTCGACCACCGCGTCGATGCTGTCGGCGTGCGTGATGGAGTCGTCGTTGAGATAGTCGGCCGTCCACAGCGGGGCCCCGGAGACCAGCGCCTGATGGCCCAGACCGCTGCCGCCCTTGACCCGGAGTCCGGTGTTGAGCGCCGTGGTGGAACCCTCCGAGGTGTGGATCACCATGTCGTTCTCCCCGTCCCCCAGGGCGACGTACGTCATGTCGAAGTGGAGCAGCAGCCTGACCCGTCGTGTGATCACGCTCAGGAGGGTGTCCAGGTCGTAGGGGAACGTGAGGTCACGCGCGGTGTCGACGAGCGCGGCGAACCCGGCCTCGCGCTGCTGGCGGCGGTCCAGGGAGGCGTGGACGTCGCGTGCGAGCTGCACGGCCCTTTCGACACGGGCGAGTTCCGCGGGGTCCGCGGGGTCACGACGCGCACGCTGCAACAGCGCCTCGAAGCGGCTCGGCGGCGCTTCCTCCGCGAGCAGAGCGAGGACCGCGAGCACGCCGTCGTCGTCTTCGGGCGCGTGAGAGCCAGACATGTGTTTCCCCCGTTTCTCAAGCCGACACTACGGCGCGGCAGAAAATAGTTCCCGCAACTTTTACACGTCAACGCTGAACAGGAGCGTTGAAGTGCCCTGGTGTTGGGAGCACCACTTCGGCGCCCTCGCGGTGTTTCGGGACCACCTTCCTGCCGGGTGCCGCTCTGCCGGAGGCTCGAGCCGCCGACGCGGAGAGTGGTCTCTCCGCCACAGGGAGGGGGCTGACCTTGCAGATCCGAAGCCACGTACGTTCGCTGGAGCGCAGCCGCATGGCCCGTACCGACAGCGGGCGGCCGGATCGTTTCACCATGCGGGGCCGTGAGTGGAGGCTGCTGCCGGACGTGTTCGCTCCGCCGTACTCGGCGTCCACGGACGCCGCCATGGAACTGCTCGGTCTCATGGCGGGCACCCAGGACCCGCGGCACGGCTCGTTCCTGGAGATCGGCTGCGGCACCGGCATCATCGCGGTGAGCGCTGCCCTGGCGGGCTGCGACCGGGTGCTGGCCACGGACATCAACCCGCACGCGGTGGACAACGCGGCGCTCAACGCGCGCCGGCACGGCGTCGCCGACCGCGTGTCCGCCCTGCACAGCGACCTGTTCGACGCGATCGACCCGGATCAGCGCTTCGACACCGTGTACTGGCACTCCAACTTCGTCCTGGCCCCGGCCGACTACCGCTACGAGTCGGTGCACGAGCGCGCCTACGTCGACCCGGGGTACGCCGCCCACCACCGATACCTGCGCGAGGCGCCGCTGTGGACGACCGCGGGCGGCTCGGCCCTGCTGCACTTCAGCGACCGCGGCGACCTGGCGCTGCTGTACGACCTCGCCGAGGCGTCCGGGCGCGAGCTGCAGGTGCTGCGCAGCATGCGCATCCGGGAGGGCCGCGACCTGGTCGAGCACGTGCTGATCAAGGTGTCGGCGACCCGGGTGGGCGAGAAGGCCGGTGCCGGTCCGCGCCCCGGGTCCGCGCCGCCGGCCCGAACGTCCGGCTGAGCCCGGCGGGCTCCGTCCGCAGGGACCTACGCACCCCCGCCCATGCCGACCTCACGTGGAAGACGGACACACCATGCGCATCCTGCTCGTCGACAACTATGACTCGTTCACCCACAATCTCGTCCACTACCTCGCCCGCATCACGGGCCAGGAGCCGGTCGTCGTACCCAACGACGACCCGCAGTGGCACATCGGGCGCCTGGCGGAGGTCGACGCCGTCGTGCTGTCGCCCGGTCCGGGCACTCCTGAACGCGCCGCCGACTTCGGGATCTGCCGTGAACTGGTGGAGCGATGCGAGCTGCCGCTGCTCGGCATCTGCCTGGGGCACCAGGGGGTGGCCCTGGCGCACGGCGCCGGCGTCGTGCGGGCGCCCGAGCCCCGCCACGGCCGCCTGTCGCCGGTGCTGCACCACGGCGACGAACTCTTCGCCGGTATCCCCTCGCCGTTCGAGGTGGTGCGCTACCACTCACTGGCCGTGACCGACCTGCCCCCGAGCCTGGAGGGCACCGCGTGGACACCGGACGGTGTCCTGATGGCCCTGCGGCATCGCGGCCGGCCGATGTGGGGCGTGCAGTTCCACCCCGAGTCGATCCTCACCCGCCATGGCAGGACGCTGCTGCACAACTTCGTCGAGCTGGCCCGCCGGTGGCACGAGGACCAGCCCGCGCGTGCGCAGCAAGCCCAGGCGGGGACGCCGGCGCGGCCGGTGGTCACCCCGCCCCGCGAACGGGCGGCGGTGCGTGAACTGCGCCTGCTGGTGGAGCGGCTGGACACCCGGTGGTCCGACGAGGCGGCCTTCGCCGAGCTGTTCGGCGCGCGCGAGCACGCCTTCTGGCTGGACAGCAGCACGGGCCAGATCTCCGGCGGCCCGCTCGGCCGCTTCTCCTTCATGGGGGACGCGTCCGGGCCGCTGGCCCGGATCGCCGAGGCCGACGTGTGGACGAACACCACCGCGGTGCGCTCCGCGGGGGGCAGCGAGGTGATCTCCGGTGACTTCCTGACGTGGCTGGACCGCGATCTCGCCGCCCTCCGCACGACGATGCCCGAGCTGCCCTTCGACTTCGCCCTCGGGTGGGTCGGCTACCTCGGCTACGAACTCAAGGCCGAGTGCGGCGGCAGCGCGGTGCACCGGTCGGAGGAGCCGGACGCCGTCATGGTCTTCGCCGACCGCGGCGTGGTGTTCGACCACGCCACCCGGACCACCTACCTGCTCGCGCTGGCGGAGGAGGGCCGCCCCGACGCCGCGCGCCGCTGGATCGAGGACACGGCGCGCACCCTGGACCGGCTGTCCGGCCGCCCGCAGGCCGACCCGCCCGTGACCGGCCCCGGTGCCGGGGTGACGCTCCGGCACGGCCAGGAGGAGTACCTCCGCATGATCGACGCCGCCCTGGAGGAGATCGCCGCGGGTGAGAGCTACGAGGTGTGCCTGACCAACATGGCCGAGGCGGAGGGCGTCTTCGATCCGTGGTCGAGCTACCGGCTGCTGCGCCGGGTCAGCCCCGCGCCGTTCGGCGCGCTGCTGGCCTTCGGGGAACTGTCGGTGCTCAGCACCTCCCCCGAACGGTTCGTGCGGGTCGGCGCTGACCGTCAGGTGGAGTCGAAGCCGATCAAGGGAACCAGGCCGCGCGGGGCCACGCGGAAGCAGGACGCCGAACTGGTGATGGAGCTGCTGACGGACGAGAAGGACCGCGCGGAGAACCTGATGATCGTGGACCTGGTCCGCAACGACCTCGGCCGGTGCGCGGAGATCGGGTCCGTGGAGGCCAAGGACATCTTCCAGGTCGAGACCTACAGGACCGTCCATCAGCTGGTGAGCACGGTCCGCGCACGGCTGCGCGAGGACCGCTCCCCCGTGGACTGTGTGCGGGCGGCGTTTCCGCCTGGCTCCATGACGGGCGCGCCGAAGATCCGGACCATGGAGATCATCGACGAGCTGGAGGCCGGGCCGCGGGGCGTGTACTCGGGGGCGATCGGCTACTTCTCGCTGTCGGGCGCGGCCGACCTCAGCGTGGTGATCCGCACGGCGGTGCTCACCCCGGGCCGGCTGCGCTACGGCGTGGGAGGCGCCGTGATCGCCCTGTCCTCGCCGGAGGCAGAGTTCGAGGAGACGGTGGTCAAGTCCAGGCCGTTGCTCGCCCTGACGGGCGGCACGTTCCCCCGGCACCGGACGCCGCTTCCGGCCCGGGGGGCGGCCGCCGGGGCCGAGGCGCCTCGGCCGCCCGCCCGGATACGGCAACCCGAGGGCGCGGTCGCGGCGCGGCCGCACCGCGCCGGATGACAGCGGCCGCACCGCGCCCGAGGGCAGGGGAACGCGGCCGGTCGACAGGGGAACCCGGCCGTGCCGCCGCTGGTGGAACCGGCGGCACGGCCCCTCGTTCCGTCTCGGCGCGAGTCCCGCGACGACGGCCTGGGGGCGAAGGCAGGCTTCTGCGGGGAGACAGCCGGATGAGGGGGGCACCGACGGCCGGCTGTCTCCCCGGCACCCTCATTCTCCGTGAGTTCCCCCGGCCGGGGCGAGGCCGCTCCCGACGCTGTGTCAGGTCGGCCGGGGCAGGGCGCCGGCCGTGGCCGGTGGCATCACTTCGCCCGGTGCAGGCTGGTGCGGGCGGCGGCGGCCACGCGCTCGGCGCTGAGACCGCTCTGCCGGTGGAGCGCCTGGTAGGGGGCGCGGACGCCGAACTGCGCGAGGCCGACGGACTGTCCGGCCCCGCCGAGCATCGCGTACCAGCCGAGCTCGATGCCCGCCTCGACGGAGATCCGGGCCCGCACCCCGGGCGGCAGCACCGCGTCGCGGTACTCCTGGCTCTGGGCCTGGAACCTCTCGGCGCAGGGCATCGACACCACGCGGGTGGCGGTGCCCTCCCGCTGCAGGATGTCCCGTGCGGCCAGGGCGACGTGCACCTCGCTCGGGTTGGCAACGAGGACGACGTCCGGCACCCCGCACTCCGCTTCGGCGAGGACGTGGCCGCCCCGCGCGACGGGGGCGTCCTCGCCGGCGTCCGCGGACCGCGTGCCGTTCGCGCCGGGGGGCTGCGAGGTGCCCGCCGCGCGGTGGCCGGTGCCGGTCCCGTGGAGAGGCGCCGTGCGGTCGGCCGCTGTCGTGCGTTCCTGGGTGTTCACTGGATGCTCAGAGCTCCTCGGCGAAGGAAGCTGACAAGGTCCTCGGCCGGACAGCGCCGTCCACTGTCCGGCCGAGGAGGCCGCCGGTCCGCTCCGGCCGCGCGCCGGGCGTCGTCCTCAGACGACGAACATCCCCTTGGCCAGCTCGGTCAGGCGGGTGGCCACGATCCGCGGACCGCCCTGGGTGAGTACGGACTCCGCGTGGAACTGCATGGAGGTGAAGTGCGGAGCGCGCAGGGCGTGCACCTCGCCCGTCCGCGGGTCACGGCTGACCTCCACCACCGTGCCGTCGGGGGCGTCGAACTTGTCGGAGGGGCTGTGCGCGGCGAACGTGTTGTAGAAGCCCACGCGCTCGGGGACGCCGAACAGGTCGATCTCCCGCTGCACACCCTGGTTGGGCGTGTCCCGGCGGCGCAGTTCGAGGCCCAGCCGGGTGCAGAGCACCTGGTGGCTCAGGCAGACGGCGAGGAACGGCTTGCGCTCGTCCAGGAGGGTGCGGATGGCCGTGCGCAGGTGGGTGATCTTGGCGTCGCCGGTGTCGCGCGGGTCGCCGGGCCCCGGACCCATCACGACGAAGTCATGGCCGTCGAAGGAGTACGGCTCGTCGAAGCGGCTCATGGTCACATCGAGCCCCAGGGACAGCAGTTGCTGCTCGATCATCGCGGTGAAGGTGTCCTCGGCGTCGACGACGAGGGCACGGCGGCCGGCGAGCGCCGGTGCGGACCGCAGGCGCCCGGCGCGGTCGGCGAGCCAGAAGTCGGCGATCGGGGCGTTGCGTTCGGCCAGCGCGGCGCGCACCCGGGGGTGGTTGGCGAAGCGTACGGGTCCACCGTCCTCCAGGGCGCCTACGAGGCCCGCGGCCTTGGCGCGCGTCTCGGCCACTTCCGAGTCCGGGTCGGAGTGGCGTACGAGAGTGGCGCCGACGCCGATGCGCAGACGGCCGTCGCCCTCGATCTCGGCGGTGCGGATCAGGATGGACGAGTCCAGGGTCCGCCCGCCCTGCGCGTCACGGCCGATGAGGGCGGCGACACCGCTGTAGTAGCCGCGGCCGTGCGGTTCGTAGCCGGCGATGACCCGGCAGGCGCTCTCCAGCGGGCTGCCGGTGACGGTCGGGGCGAACATGGTCTCGCGCAGGATGTCGCGCGGGTCGCGGTCGGTGCGTCCCTCGATGAAGTACTCCGTGTGGGCCAGACGCGCCATCTCCTTGAGGTACGGCCCCACGACGCGCCCCCCGCGCTCGCAGATCCGCGCCATCATCTTCAGCTCCTCGTCGACCACCATGTACAGCTCCTCGGCCTCCTTGCGGTCGGCCAGGAACGTCATGACGCCGTCCAGCGTGGGGCCGGAGGCCGGATAGCGGTACGTGCCGCTGATGGGGTTCATGACGGCGGTGCCGGCGGCCAGGCTGACGTGCCGCTCGGGGGAGGCGCCGACGAACGTACGGTCGCCGGTGTGCACGATGAAGGTCCAGTAGGCGCCCTGCTCACGCTCCAGCAGGCGGCGGAAGAACGCCAGGGCCCGGTGCACGCCGAAGTCGCCGATCTCGGCGGTGAAGGAGCGCTT
Organism: Streptomyces sp. NPDC047706; assembly: GCF_043204795.1. Lineage (NCBI taxonomy): Bacteria > Bacillati > Actinomycetota > Actinomycetes > Kitasatosporales > Streptomycetaceae > Streptomyces > Streptomyces sp. NPDC047706. The sequence continues at coordinate 76,367 of NZ_JBIDCW010000022.1, forward strand.
GATGACGAAGTTGGCGCCCTTGCCGGTGCCGATCTCGTCGGTGATCACCTTGCGGACGATGTCCGCGTACGCCGTGTCGTCCACGTCGAAGTGGCTGTCCCGCAGCTCTATGGGCGCGTCGGGCACGCGCCGCAGCACCTCGGCGAGGGTGACTCGCTGCTGTTCGGTGACGGCGAGGGCGAGCAGGGGGGCACTGTCGTCGGCGCAGTCGAAGCCGCGCTCGGCGATCTGGCGGTACGGCAGCAGGGCCAGGACTTCCTGGTACGGGGTGCCGGTGGCGGCTCCCGACGCGGGCACCGGGATGTCGGCCAGGGTGCGGGCCGGTGAGACGGTGCCGAGCAGCACGTCCAGTGTGCCGGTGCCGGTGGTCTCGGGCCGGTACAGGAGGGCGAATGCCGGCGGGTCCGGTGCCAGCGCACGGCCGAGCAGGTCCGCGGCGGCGGACGCCGTGGCCGTGTTCCCGTCGTTGCCGCTCATCCGATGACCTCCTTGGTGGTGGTGACGACGGCGCAGCGCCGGGCCGCGTAGTGCAGGGCCAGCCGGTGGTCGTCCTCGGTGAAGTCCGCGACGGCGTCGGCGACCAGGAAGGTCTCGATGTCGTTGGTGAACGCCTCGACCGCGCTCATCAGGACGCCGACGTGCGCGTACACGCCGCAGACGATCAGCTGGTCACGCCGGTGCGCACGCATCCGCTCCAGCAGATCGGTCTTGAAGAACGCGCTGTAGCGCCACTTGGTGAACTGCCAGTCGCCGGGGGCGGGGGCGAGCTCGCCGGCCACTTCCCGGTCGTCAGGGGTGGTCCGCATCCCCGGTCCCCACACGTCCCGCAGGAGGCCGCGCTGTTCGGGCGTCATCCCGCCGGGCTGCGCGGTGTAGGCGACGGGGATGTCCCGTGCGGCGCAGTGGTCGCGCAGCGCGGCGGCGTTGGCGACCAGTTCCTCGCGCAGCGGGCCGGGGAAGGGCCTGAGGAAATAGCGCTGCATGTCGTGGATGAGCAGCACGGCCCGGCCGGGATCGACGGACCACTGCGGAACGCTGGCCGGCAGGGCGTGGGCGAGCGGCATCGGGTAGTTGTCGATGGACGGCAGACCGGCCATGGAGATCCTCTCGTCTTGCGTGGACCGGGTGCCCCGGGTACGGGCGGGAGTCGACGGCGAGCCTCGCGCGGGCCGTAAGGCCTCCGGACGGGCCGGGCGTCGAACTTCTCGCGCGACGGCAGGCTGTTGCGCCCGATTCTGTGGAGGGGTCCCGTGCGGGCCCAACGCGCCGCCCCGGACTACGTCAAGTGGAGAGAAGTCCATCAAGTCCCCCACCTGTTACGCCTGTCACACACCACCGCGCCCGTCGACGGCAGGTCCTCGCCGACGGCGGCGGATCAGGGCCTGCCGAGCGGCGCGGTGTGTGCCTTGCCCCCCGCCGTGCCGTAGCGCGCGGCCCCCGCCATGTGGCCGCGAGGCTCCGGCAGGGCCCGCCCGTAGAGGCGTTGCCCCGGGATCGGGACACGGAGGGAGGCCGTGGGGTGAGGTGACGGCGCCCTCTGGGTCAGCTGCTGATAGGCCACGAGGGCCTGGTCCTGGTCGGTGCACCGGTTCAGGATGGCGGGGAGCTGGTCGCGCACGCGGCCCGGGACCTGCACCAGCGGCAGGTCGGCGGCCAGCTCCCGGTGGCGGCCGAGGCGCAGTTCCGCTTCGATCCACTGCCCGAACGCGCGTTTGCGGGACAGTCGCAGGCGGGCGCTCTGGGCGGCGAGGTGCGGTCCGGCCGCCACGTCGGCGAAGGGCTCGCCCCGCCACAGCCCGAGCGCCTCGCGAAGGCGCCGCGCGGCCGTGACGAGGTCTCCCGCGGCCATGGCGCGATAGCCGGCGCCGGCGGCCCGCTCGAAGTCCCAGGCGTCGCTGGTGTCACCTCTGCTGTCGAGTCTGTACCCACCAGGTGTGTCGGCCAGGATGTCGGCGGCCTGGCGGTCGAGCCGGCCCCGCGTCGCCCCGCCGCGCTCGCGGTCGCGCAGGGCGATCGCGATGAGTTCCCGCAGTTGCCTGACGTACGTCTGGAGCATGAGCTTGGCCTGGTGGGGTGGCCGGTCGGGCCAGAGGTCCCCGATCAGCAGGTCGCTCGGGACGACGCGGCCGGCCAGCACCGCGAGGAGCGCGAGCACCTGGCGTGGCTCCGCTGCCGCGGGCGCGATGCGCGTCTGCCCCACCGTGACGGTCAGCACCCCCAGGACCTTGATGTCCATATCCCCCGTGCCCCCCTCATGCGCTGATTGCGGATCGGGCCGCACCGGCCCCATCACCAACGACTGGCAAAATAGTAGTGTGCTTTTTGTTTTTTCGAAAGGCCGGTCCCTGACCGGCCCGCCACGGCTCCGTAAAGTCGTGCCGACCGCACTGCGCCCCTGCCAGTGCCGGGTGCCAGGAAGGGGTCTCGGTGAAACAGGCACGAGCCGCCCGGACGCGCGACGCCCTGGTGCGGGCCGCCGCTTCGGAGTTCGACCGCGACGGGTACGACGGCGCCTCCCTCACCCGGATCAGCCGCACCGCCGGCGTCTCCATGGGCGCCCTCACCTTCCACTTCTCCAGCAAGGAGCAACTGGCCGACGTGGTGCGGGCCCAGGGCGAGGAGATCACCCGGAGTGTGGTGGAACGGGTGACCGAGGGCGGGGAGCCACCCCTCAACGCCGCAGTGGCACTGACGCTCGCCCTCGTCGGGCTGCTCGAGGAGGAGGTCCTCGTCCGGGCCGCCGCGCGGCTGTCGCGCGAACGGCAGACCGGCCCGCCGGACGCCTGGATCGCCATGTGGGCGCCGGTGCTGCTCGAACAGCTGCGGGCCACTCCGCCCCAGGAGCTGCGCAGCGGAGTGGACCCGGCAGCCGTCGCCTCGCTGTGCGTGCTGCTGGTGCGGGGGGCCGAGATCTGCGTGCGGGAGGACGTCACCGCCCCCGGCAGCCCGCCTCAGGACGCCGTCGGGCAACTCACCGCCGCCTGGCGGCTCATCCTGAACGGCGTCACCGCCGCGTCGGGCACCTCCGCGGACCCGTCCGGCGAACCCCACGGGAATCCTCCGTCCCGTTGCAGGGGTTGACCTGAGGGAGTCAGACGGCGCTGCATCCGCCGTCGACGGGGACCGCGCCCCCGGTGACGAACGAGGACTGGTCGCTGCACAGCCAGCCGGCGGCCCGGGCCACCTCCAGCGGATCGGCCATCCGCTTCATGACGGCGCGCGCTCCCGCGGCGGACTCGAGCTCCGGGATCTTCTTCATCGCCTGCTCGACGAGTTCGGTGCGCGTGGTTCCCACCATCAGGGCGTTGACGCGAATACCGTGCGCGCCGTACTCGGCCGCGGCCGCCCGCGTCAGGCCGAGCACGGCGTGCTTGGCGGCCACGTACGGCGCCAGCGCACCGGTCGCGAACGCCCCGGCGATACTGCAGGTGTTGACGATCGAGCCGCCGGTCTCCTGCTTCATCATGACCGGGATCTGATGCTTGAGGCAGTTCCACACACCTCGCACGTTGACGTCCATGATCTGCTCGTACACGGCGTCGTCGGTCTCGTGCAGCGTGGTGCCGAGGGTGCCCCAACCGGCGTTGTTGAAGGCGGCGTCCAGACCGCCGAAGGCATCGACGGCCAGGGAGACGGCACGTTGCACGTCCTCGGGGCGCGTGACGTCGCCCACGGCCACCTCGGCCCGCCCGCCGTCCTCGGTGATATCCGCCGCCAGCGCACGCAACAGCGCCTCCCGCCGCGCCATCACGACCACCGCGGCTCCCTGCGCCGCGAAGAGCCGCGCGGCGGCCCTGCCTATGCCGCTGGACGCGCCGGTCACCATGACCGTCTTGCCTCGCAGCAGCCCCTGCCTGTCCAGTTCGCCCAGCATGCGTCTCCCCCGGTTCCGTCTTGTCGTCGAACGTGTTGTGGCCTTCAGGTACGTGCACTCAGCCGAACGCGGACGCATGGTCGGCCGCCCAGACCGCGAACGTGGTGGGCGGTCGCCTGAGCAACCCGCCGAGGTCGCCCTCGACCTCGGCGGACTCCCCGGCCTGCCGCCGCTGCGCGGCCTCCAGCAGGGCCTGCGCCACGGGGCGGGGCAGGCGCGCGGACCATCGTGCCAGGGCCTGCTCCGGGGTGAGTTCCTCGAACCCCACCGGCCGCCCCAGCACTCGGGCGAGGGTAGCGGTCTGCGCCCGTGCCGATAGCAGCTCCGGGCCCGTCAACGCATAGGTCCTGCCTGCGTGTTCCGGTTCGGTCAGGGCGCGCACGGCGGCCTCGGCGACGTCCCGGGGGTCGACGCACGCGGTGCGCGCGTCCCCGCCCAGGGCGCGCACGACCGACTCCCGGCGTATCGAGGCGGCCCAGGAGAGGGTGTTCGACATCGGGGTGCGCATTCGCAGCACGGTCCAGGCGAGGCCCGAGGACCGCAGCAGTCGCTCACTCTCGCGGTTCCAGCGGGCGACGAGGTCGTTCGCACGGGGGTCGGCCACCGCCAGCCACGACAGTTTGACCGCCCTGCGCACCCCGGCGGCCCGTGCGGCGTCGAGGATGTGCGCGTCGTCCTGCGGGCGCAACGGGTCGGCCGTGACGACGAAGACGGCCCCGGCTCCGGTGAAGGCCCGCTCCAGGCCCGCTCCGTCCCGGTAGTCGCCGACGACGATCTCACCCCCGATCCCGAGGGCCTCGGCCTTGCCCGGGTCGCGCACCAGGGAGCGCACCGGTCCTCGCCGCGCCAGCGCGCGGGCCACGTGCCGGCCGACCGCACCGGTGGCGCCCGTCACCACCACCGCGGGGGCGGACAGTTCGCCGGCGGTCACTGCGTCCTCCCCCTCGCCGCGCCGAGTTCGACACGCTTCGCGGCGCTCGGCACGGCCACGGCGGGCAACAGGAACCGCCAGATCTCCTCCACCCGCGCGGGCAGGTCCAGGTGATCGCTTTCGAGACGGGCGTGCATCTGGGCGCCCGTGCACGCGTTGACGATGAGCCTGGCGAGCGCTTCCTCGTCCACTCCCGCGCGCAGTTCACGTCTGCCGCGCGCCACTTCGAAGTCCTCCATGAGCAACTTCGTCCACTGCTGGTGGGAGTTCTCGCTCCGCTCCAGGAAGAGGTCCTGGTCCATGACCAGGCGCGCTCCGGCGAGCAGCACGGGATTGTCGCGCAGTTGGTACGCCCATGTGAGCGTCACGTCGATGGCGTGCTGCAGCCCTTCCGACTCCAGCGGGGGCACGACGAGGTCGGGCTGGGTGGCGACGATCTCGCGCGCCAGCATCTCCTTGGACCTGAAGTGGAAGTACATGGCCCCGAGCGTCAGGCCTGCCCGCTCGGCGATCTGTGTGACGGTCGCTCCGGCGAAGCCGGACTCCGCGAAGACCTCCGCGGCCGCTCGTATCAGCGCCGCACGTGTGCGGACCGCTCTCTCCTGCTTGACAGCCCGGACACCCATGCGCAGCCTCGTTACGCCTCGACAAAAAGAAAACTCTTCTTTATTTTATGCACGCGGATCCGCGGATCCCGCAAGAGTTCAGCATGTCATCTGTCCAGCACGTCGTTCTCGGGGGAGCGAAGACGTATGGCTACCGACACCACCGGCCGGTCCGGCGCGGGCACCCGTATACCCGAAGGTTCAACCGGGTTGCTGGTACGCAAGGCAGTACGGACCGAGGCCCTGATCACCTCCTGGGACGGGATCTCCGGCGACGCGCAGACGGTCTCCGCGCACTGGCCGGCCCGGCACCCCTTCTATGTGCAGAGCGGGCGCTACTCCCCGCTCCTCGTCACGGAGACCATCCGCCAGGCACTCGCGTTGCTGTCCCACACACAGCACGACATCCCGCTGGACCACCGGCTCGGCTGGGAGCGCCTGCGCTGCGACATCGAACCCGGCGGCCTGAGGGCGGGGCACGCACCCGCCGCGATCGAACTGCTCATCACCTACACCGCGGTGACGAGGCGCCGGCTCGGCTCCGTCCACCTGACCGCGCGGGTCGTGGCCTTGCGCGACGGCGTTCGACTGGCCACCGCTGACGTGCGGTACACCACCCATCCACCGATGATCTACGACCGGCTGCGGGGCGCCTACGCCGACGCAGGCGAGGCCTTCGCCCGGGCACTGCCGCTCACCGCGCCGGTACCGCCGCCGCGCGTCGGCCGTACGGAGGAGAAGGACGTCGTCCTGACGCCGACCGGGACCGCCCACACCTGGACGCTCCGGCTCGACACCGGCCACACCGTGCTCTTCGACCACCCGCACGACCATGTGCCGGGAATGGTGCTTCTGGAGGCGGCCGGCCAGGCGGCACTGGCCGAGGCCATGCCACGCGCCTGCGTCGCCGTCTGCTTCGACACGACCTTCCAGCGCTACGTCGAGTTCGACCAGCCCTGCCTGATCACGGCGGAGCCCGCGGAACCCGACGAGCGGGGACGGGCACGTGTCGAGGTCACCGCCCTTCAGGCGGGCCGTCCGGCGTTCACCTCGACGGTGACCACGGAACCGGTCCCGCCCTCCCCGTGACCGCCGCGGGCCCCTGGCCCGCCAGGACATGGCTGACCTGTCCTGCGGCCCGGGGCCCACGGCGGAGCCCGGGGCTCAGAGTCCGTCCGCGCCGCCGAGGCCCGTGAGGGCGCCGACCGGGTCGGGGTCCGGGGTGCCTCGGGGCCACCAGTCGTCCTGGCCTGGTTCGGACTCGTAGGCGTACCACAGGGCGTCGCGGCCCAGGCGGAGCTGGACACGGCCGCCCGGGTGGGTGAGGCGGTTGCGCCAGGGGCGGAAGGCGGGCAGGTCCGCGGCGAGGAGAAGGGGGCGGGCGCGGTCGAAGCGGCCGGCCGGTGGATCCCACGCCTCTTCGAGGACGGCGAGGCCGTCGAGGCCGCCCTGCCGCCACGCGGCGACCGCCCGCGCCAGCTGGGCCGGCGTACGGCCCACGGCGGAGGCGAGCGAGGAGTACAGGGCGCGCGTGCCCGCGGTGAGGCCGGAGCCGGGGCGCGCCGCCGCGAGCCGTACCGCGTCCTGCCACAGCGTCAGCTCCGCCACCGGGTCACGGCCGGTGGCGAGCAACGCGTGGGCGCGGGCGGCGGCGTCCGTGGCCAGCTGGTCCAGCGCGAACGGGTCGGGGCCCCCCGGGGCCGCCGGGTACACCGGGGGCTGCTCGGGGTGCGGCGGAGCGGGCAACGGGCTCGGCAGGGGCGGGAGTTCACGTCGGGCCAGGGCCTCGGTCGCGCGGATGCCCGGCAGTGGGGCCGGTTCCCTCTCCTGGGCGGCACGGGCCGCACGGGTGGCGTTGCGACGGGAGAGGGCATCGAGCAGCTCGCGTTCGCCCCGGCCCCGGAGCAGAAGCAGCACGAAGGGGTCGGCGTCGAGCAGGCGTGCGGTCTGGTAGCAGAGAGCGGCGGCGTGCTTGCAGGGGTGGCCGCGGTCGGGGCAGCTGCAGCGCGGGTCGAGATCGCCGGGGCCGGGGAGCAACGGCACGTCGCCGTCGGCCAGCGACTGCGGCATCTCCCTGTCGAGCAGCGCGGCGATATGACCCGGCCGGTCGGCGGCGGCGTCCAGGAACCGCTCCCAGTCCGCGTCGTCCAGCGTCCGCAGCCGCACCTGCACCCGGTACGGCCGGGGGCGGCTGCCACGGACGTAGGCGAGGACGAGGCCGGGGGTCACCGTGATCGCGTCCACATGGCCCTGCTGGGCGTAACCACGGCCGCGCGCCAGCCGCTTGACGTCCAGCGCGCCCCGCTCCAGGGCGGTGATCCAGGCGTTGCCCCACCAGGTCTCGGCGAATGCCGCGTCGTCGTCCGAGGGGCGGGACGGGACGGCGGGGAAGGTGCGGCGCAGGTCACCGTCGCGGTGAGGGGATGCCATGGAGTGGGGTACCTGCGGGGGCGCGGCGGCGGGGGCGGGCTCCGGGGGCGGGCCGGGAGGCGGGGCGGATTCCGCGGCCGCGGCCGTCCATGCGGCCGCGGGTCCCGGATCGCCCGGGGCGGGGGGCGCGTCAGCCGGTCCCGGCGTCCTGAAGGCGTTCGCGAACAAGTCGCCCGGCGCACGCGGGCGTCGTGACCGATCCGCCGAACCGCCGGGCGTGCCCGTGCCCGTGCCCGGCGGCGTCGGCGCCGGCGGGGGGCGGTACGCCGAGCGGGGCGCAGGCTCGACGCCCGTGGTCGCGGCGTCCTCCCGCGCCTGCTGTGCCTTTCGGCGGCTCCGGGCGGCCCGCAGCGCGTCCCGCGCGACGTCCGCAGGACGCGTGGCGGCGGGTGCCGTGGCCGGCGCGTCCGCGTCAGGGACCTCGCCGGAGGGACCGGCGTCGGACTCGGCAGCGGCGTCGGCTCCGGCCGCGGCCTCGGCTCCGGCTCCGGCTCCGGCCTTGACGTCGGCTTTGGCTCCGGCTTCGGCGGCGGCTCCGGCCTTGGCATCGGCTTCGGCGGCGGCTCCCGCCTCTGCTCCGGCCTTGACGTCGGCTTTGGCTCCGGCGTCGGCGGCGGCTCCGGCCTTGGCATCGGCTTCGGCGGCGGCTCCGGCCTCTGTTCCGGCCTCTGTTCCGGCCTCCGTTCCGGCCTTGGCGTCGGCTCCAGCCTTGGCGTCGGCTCCGGCCTTGGCGTCGGCTTTGGCTGCGACGTCAGCTGCGGCCTCGGCTTTAGCTGCGGCGTCGGCGTCGGCGTCGGCGGCTTCGGCGGCGGCGGCTTCGGCTTCGGCGGCGGCGGCGTGCTGCGGACTCCTGGGGTCAGGGCGCGATGCGGCACCCGATGCCCCTGCCGCGGGGGCTCCGCCCGCCCCCGACGGCCCGGCGCCCGGTGCCTCTGCCGCGCCGGCTCCGCCGGTCCCCGTTGGCCCTGCGGCCTCCGGGACCGATCCATCCCCCGGCTCCCCGACCGCCCCGACCGCCCCGGCCTCCTCGGCGCTCCCCCGCCGCTGCGCCACCGCCTGCCTCAGCGCGGCCCGAGCGGCGTCGCCCGGCCGGGGCCCGCGGCTCGCGGGGCTGCCCGGTCCGGGGCCTGGAGCGGCGGCTTCCGGATGCCGGTCGCCGGGCCGACTCCGTCCGTCCACCGCATCGCCCTGATCCTTCGTCCCGTTCCCCTGCCCCCGAGCCGCCCACAGCGCCCGGCGCGCCACATCAGCGGGCCGCGCCTGAGCCGCCTCTTCGGCCTGCTCCGCCAAGCCGTCGGGACGTTCGGCCTCGCCCGGCACCCGTCCCTCGCCGGTGGTCCCACCGTCACTCCACGCCCGGGGGAGTCCCCGCTCCCCCGTCATGACTCCCTCCGCAGTGACACGAGGTCGGACAGCTCACGGTCCGTCAGTTCCGTGAGCGCCGCCTCGCCGGAGCCGAGGATCGCGTCGGCCAGGGCGCGCTTGGACTCCAGCATCTCCGCGATGCGGTCCTCCACCGTGCCCTCGGTGACGAGGCGGTGGACCTGCACGGGCTGGGTCTGGCCGATGCGGTAGGCGCGGTCGGTGGCCTGTTCCTCGACCGCCGGGTTCCACCAGCGGTCGAAGTGGACGACGTGGCCCGCCCGGGTGAGGTTCAGGCCGGTACCGGCGGCCTTGAGGGACAGGACCAGGACGGGGGTGGTGCCGTCCTGGAAGCGGTCCACCATGCGCTCGCGCTCCGGTACCGGTGTGCCGCCGTGCAGCAGGTCCACCGGTACGGCCCGCGCGCTCAGGTGGGCGGTGATCAGCCGGGCCATGCCGACGTACTGCGTGAAGACCAGCGCCGAGCCGTCCTCCGCCAGCAGCGTGTCCAGGAGCTCGTCCAGCAGGGCGAGTTTGCCGGAGCGGGCGGCGAGGCGGTCGCCGCCGTAGGGGCCGTGCTCCTCCTTCAGGTACAGCGCGGGGTGGTCGCAGATCTGCTTCAGCGAGGTCAGCAGTTTGAGTACCAGGCCCCGGCGGGCGATGCCCTCCGCCGTCTCGATGGCCAGCAGCGACTCGCGCACCACCGCCTCGTACAGCGCGGCCTGCTCCCGGGTGAGCGGCACCGGGTGGTCGGTCTCGGTCTTGGGCGGCAGTTCGGGGACGATGCCCGGGTCGGACTTCTTGCGGCGCAGCAGGAACGGGCGGACCAGCCGGGCGAGCCGGGCCACCGCCTCCTCGTCCTCGCCGTTCTCCACGGCACGCGCGTGCCGGGCACGGAAGGACTTCAGCGGGCCGAGCAGACCCGGTGTCGTCCAGTCCAGCAGCGCCCACAGCTCGGAGAGGTTGTTCTCGACCGGGGTGCCGGTCAGGGCGACGCGCGCGGGCGTGGGGATCGTGCGCAGGGCCTTCGCCGTCGCCGAGTACGGATTCTTGACGTGCTGTGCCTCGTCGGCGACGACCATGCCCCACTTCTGCTGGGCGAGCGTCGCCGCCGCCGAGCGCATGGAGCCGTACGTGGTGAGGACGAAGCCGCCGTCGATGCCTGCCAGGGTGCGTTCCGTGCCGTGGTGGCGGCGGACCGGGACGCCGGGGGCGAACCGCTCGATCTCCCGTTGCCAGTTGCCCAGCAGGGAGGCCGGGCAGACCACCAGGGTGGGCTCCGCGCGGGCCCGCTCGAGGTGGAGGGCGATGACGGTGACGGTCTTGCCGAGGCCCATGTCGTCGGCGAGGCAGCCGCCGAGACCGAGGGAGGTCATCAGGTCGAGCCAGGCCAGGCCCCGGAGTTGGTAGTCACGGAGGGTGGCGCTCAGGCCCTTGGGCGGGGCGGCGGGCCGTACCCCCGCGGTGAGGCGGTCCCGCAGGGCGGCGAGCGCGCCGGCCGGCACCGCCTCGACCTGCTCGCCGTCGACCTCCGCGGTACCGGTGAGCGCGACGGACAGGGCGTCCACCGGGTCGAGCAGGCCCAGTTCACGTTTGCGGGCCTTGCGCACGAGTGCCGGGTCGACCAGGACCCACTGGTCCCGCAGCCGTACGACGGGACGGTGGGCCTCGGCGAGCGCGTCCATCTCGGTCTCGCTGAGCGGCTCCCCGCCGAGCGCCAGCTGCCAGCGGAACTGGAGCAGCTCCTCGCTGTCGAAGAAGCCGGTGCCGTCGGTCGCGGAGCCCGGCGCCGGCCGGACCACCGCGGCCGCGGTCAGATCGCGCGCGAGGTCGCGGGGCCAGTGCACGGCGACGCCCGCCGCGGCCAGCCGTGCGGCCGCCGCGCCCAGCAGGTCGCCGAGCTCGGGCTCGGACAGGGCGAGCACGTCTGGCACGTCCTGTTCGGCGAGCCGGTCCAGGGGCGTCCAGACGCGCGCCGCGCGCCGGACCGCCAGCGCGGCGTCCACCCGCGCGCGGGGACCGAACTCGGTGCCGGCGTCCCCCGCCCACAGCGCCGCCGCGTCCACGACGAGCGTCGGGTCGGCGAGGCTGTGCACCTGCACGATCGCCGCGCCCGCCCGGCGCGTCCGGTCTCCGTCGTCCCCCGTCTCGAAGAGGTCGTACGCCGCCAGGTCCAGGCGCAACGAGATCCGCACCCCCGCGTCCATCCCGGCGGCGACCTCCGCGGCCCACTCGTGGGCGGCGGGCAGCCGCTGCGGCGGGAGGGCGGCGAAGGGCTTGCCGCAGGCGTGGGCGGCGGCGGGGGTGCGTGGCAGCGTGTCCGCGACCGCGTCCAGGAAGGCCCGCATCAGTGCCTCCGGCTCGGGCAGCAGCAGCGCCCCCGGGCCGGCAATCGGCACGGCGTGCCCCTCGTGGGGCAGCGCGGCGGCCACCGCGCGCAGGTGGGCGATGTCGTCGGGGTCGAGGGGGCCGGCCCGCCAGGCGTCGTGCCCGGTGGGCGTCAGGCCGGGCAGCAGGCGGCCACGGGCGGCGAGCCGCAGCGCGTGCAGGGCCGCCGCGCCCCAGCAGGCCGTGGCCGGGTGGGCGGCCGGGTCGTGCCGGGCGCGGACGAGTGACGGCAGGGCCTCGCCGACCGGCAGGGTCAGCGCCGCGGTCTCCTTGCGGCGGACACCGGCTCCATGGGGCCGTACGACGGTCAGCTGTGTGGAGGTGAGGCCTGGCACGGCCGCCGTGCCCCCGTCCGGGTCCCAGAAGGCCACGCGTCCCTCGCGGGGAACGGGCGCGGGAAGGAAGACGGCGGCCAGCCGGACCGGCACGGACCCGCGTTCGCCCATACGTCCTGCCACCTCCCGCCCGCAGATCGGATCACTTGTCTTCGACTCTACGGGCGGGGTCTGACAATCGGCTCCGGCGCACGGTCGGCGCCGGACCGGTCAGGGAGTCAGCCGCGAGACGACGTAGACCATCGGGTACGTCGGATTGCCGGTGTTCACCACGATGTCCTGGGTCGGCTTCGGATTCTTCTGCTGGTGGACCAGGCCCCAGTTGGCGCCGGGGCGGGCGCCCGTGCCGGAGAAGTTCCAGCCCGTGACGTGCCGGTCGCGTGCCCCGATGGTGATGTCGCCCTCGACCAGCTCGCTCCGCCCGACACCCACCTTCTCGAGGAAGGCGTCCAGCCCGGCGTGGGTGGTCTGGAACTGCACGTAGAGCCGGCTGGTCTTCCAGTTGTTGGTCTCGTACCAGGCGACCTTGCTGGCCGGGTGCGGTATCGGCACCTGGTACAGCCTCCGCTGCACCTTCGACGGCCAGCCCTCGGTCAGTCCCCGTGCCGAGTACTTCTCCTCCTTGTCCTTGCCGCTGGCGCGGCTCTGGTTGGCGGAGATCACCAGATAACCGGCGGGGATGCCGATGAGCAGCACGATGATGAGCAGGGTCAGTGCCCGGCGGCGGATCACATGGCGCCGGTCCTCGTCCGGCGGGGGCGCGTCGGCGGGGGTGGTCTGCTGCGGCAGCCTGGTCATGGCGCCTCCTGGCCTCGGCGGGCCTGCGCGTACCGCTCGTAGCGTTCGTACCGCTCCACCCTGCGCCGTTTGGCGCGCCGGAAGCGGCGGGCGACCAGGCGGGCGAGGTCGGCGGCGCCGACCATGCCGGCCTCGGGGCCGAGCTGGGCGCGGACGATGCGGGCCTCGGGGCGGTAGCCGCGGCCGGTGAGGTGCCGCTTGAAGGCGTCCCGGGCGGGGCCGATGAGCAGGTCGTCGGCGGCCGAGACCCCGCCGCCGATCACGAAGCAGGACGGGTCGAGGGCGGCGGCCAGGTTCGCGATGCCGACGCCGAGCCACTGGCCGATGTCCTGGAGCAGCTCGATGCACATCGCGTCGCCCTCACGGGCCAGCTCGGTGATCATCGGGCCGGTGATGTCGCCGATGCTGCCCTTGACGTGCTCGATGATCCCGTACGCCACCGGGGAGTCGGCCGCGGCCAGCTCGCGCGCCTCGCGCACCAGCGCGTTGCCCGAGCTGTACTGCTCCCAGCAGCCGCGGTTGCCGCACGGGCAGCGGTGGCCGCCGGGCACGACCTGCATGTGGCCGAACTCGCCGGCGACGCCGAACTTGCCCCGCTTGACCTGGCCGTCCTCCAGGATCGCGCCGCCGATGCCGGTACCGAGCGTGATCATGACGAGGTGGTCCTCGCCGCGGCCGGCACCGAAGCGCCACTCGGCCCAGGCGGCGGTGTTGGCGTCGTTGTCCACCAGGACCGGGACCGCGAGGCGGCAGGCGATGCGGTCGCGCAGCGGTTCGTTGCGCCAGGACAGGTGGGGTGCGAACAGCACGCGGTTGCGGTCTGCGTCGACCCAGCCGGCCGCGCCGATGCCGACGGCGTGCACGTCGTGCCGGTCGGACAGGTCCAGGACCAGCTCGACGATGGTGTCCTCGACGACCTTGGGGCTCTTGGACTTGTCCGGCGTCTCCGTGCGGAGCATCTCCAGGATGTTGCCGTCGGCGTCCACGACACCCGCCATCACCTTGGTACCGCCGATGTCGATACCGACGGTGGGCACACGGGGTGCCGTCAGGTGGGAACGGCGCTCCCGGGTGCCCACGGTGCGCAGCGCTGTCGCGCGCCGTGAGCCGATCGGGGCGCCGCCGGTCACCCGGGCGTTGCTCAGGGCCTTGGGGAAGGCGAGGTCGCGGTAGGTGCTCATCACCGGCGATTCTGCCTCACCGTGACTCAGGGTGCGGTAAGGGGATCGTCGGGGCCGCGGATCGCGTGCCGGGCGCGGCCGGTCACGACTCGCCGCACGCCTCCCCGCGCCCTCAGCTCCGCTGGAGTTCGTGACGTAGGTCGTCCAGGTCGTTTCCGCCTGCCATCTGGCGTGTCAGCTCGTCCAGCGTGATCGAGTCCCGGGTGTGGCTGCCCGCCATAGCGCCGCGCTTCAGGAGCACGAATCGGTCGCCCACCAGGTACGCGTGATGCGGGTTGTGGGTGATCAACACAACACCGAGACCCTGGTCCCGTGCCGCCGTCACATACTTCAGGACGACCCCGGACTGCTTCACGCCGAGCGCCGCCGTCGGTTCGTCCAGGACGAGGACCTTGGCGCCGAAGTGGACGGCCCGTGCGATCGCCACACACTGGCGTTCACCGCCCGAGAGCGTGCCGATGGGCTGGTCCACGTCCCGCAGGTCGATGCCCATGCGCAGGAGTTCGGAGTGGGTGGTGCGGCGCATGAGGTCGACGTCCATGCGCTTGAAGGGGCCGGTGCCCTTGCGGGGTTCTGAGCCGAGGAAGAAGTTGCGCCAGACCGGCATCAGCGGGACGACGGCCAGGTCCTGGTGGACAGTCGCGATCCCGCGGTCCAGGGCCTCGCGGGGGGAGCCGAGGCGGGTCTCCTCGCCGTCGAGGCGCAGGGTGCCGCCGTCGTGCCGGTGCAGCCCGGCGATGATCTTGATCAGGGTGGACTTGCCGGCGCCGTTGTCGCCCAGCACGCAGGTGATCTCCCCGGCGTGCACCTCCAGACCGACGCCTTCGAGGGCGCGGACGTTGCCGTAGTGCTTGCTGACGCCGGACAGCTCCACGAGTGCCGTGCGTTGTGCCGCTTGCGTCACTTGGTCGCCTCCGCGCGCTTGCGGACCCAGGCGTTGAGCAGGGTCGCGAGGAGCAGCATCGCCCCGAGGAAGAACTTGAACCAGTCGGGGTTCCACTCGGCGAAGACGATGCCCTTGCTGGTCATGCCGAAGATGAACGCGCCGACCGCGGAGCCGACGGCGCTGCCGAGGCCGCCGGTGATCAGGCAGCCCCCGATGACGGCGGCGATGATGTAGATCAGCTCGTTGCCGACGCCTTCGCCGGACTGGACGACGTCGTAGCTGAAGAGCAGGTGCTGGCCGGAGATCCAGGCACCGAACGCCACCCCCATGTAGAGGCCGATCTTGGTCCGGGCCACCGGCACACCGACCGCGCGGGCCGCGTCCTGGTTGCCGCCGACGGCGAAGATCCAGTTGCCGGCGCGGGTGCGCAGCAGGATCCAGCTGGCGAGGGCGACCAGCGCGAACCACCAAACGATCGTGATCTTGAAGTTGACGCCGCCGAGGGTGAGCGTGGAGGCGAAGACGTCGTGCGCGGAGGGGAAGCCCTCCATGTCGGCGATGGTCTTGGTGGAGACCGTGCCGGAGATCAGCTTGGTGAAGCCGAGGTTCATGCCGGTCAGCATCAGGAACGTGCCGAGCGTGATGATGAAGCTCGGCAGCCTGGTGCGGGTGAGCATGAAGCCGTTGAAGGCGCCGACGGCGAGCGTGACCAGCAGGGAGACGCCGACGCCGACCCAGACGTTCGCGGTCATCTGGAAGCTGAACATCGACGAGACCAGCGCGGACGACGTCACCATGACGCCCGCCGACAGGTCGAACTCGCCGCCGATCATCAGCAGCGCGACCGGGACCGCCATGATGCCGATCGTCGAGGACGCGTACAGGACCGTGCTCAGGCTCGACGCCTTCAGGAAGCTGTCCGCGGCCAGGGCGAAGAAGAGGAAGACGGCGGCGGCACCGACGACCGATCCCAGTTCCGGCCGGCCGAGCAGTTTCCGCAGCGGAGAGCTGTGCAGAATCCTTTCGTCAGCGAGCGCCGTCATCGGGTGCCCCGCTCGGTGTACTCCGCGAGGGCGCCCGCCTGGTCCTTGGTGATGATCTGCGGACCGGTGAGCACCGGCTTGCCGCCGCCGAGGACGTCGGCGTTGTACCGGTACAGCCACAGCAGGTCGACCGCCTCGTAGCCCTGGAGGTAGGGCTGCTGGTCGACGGCGAACCCGAGGGTGCCGTCCTTCAGCCCCGCGGCCACCTTGGCGTTCAGGTCGAAGGTGTCGATCTCGGCGTCGCTGCCGGCGCCCTGCTTGGCCTTCACGGCGGTGTCGGCGTACGGGGCGCCCAGGGTGACGACGGCGTCGACCGAGCTGTCGGACTGGAGCTTGGCCTCGATGGCGGACTGCACGTCGGGCATGCTGGTGCCGGTGACGTAGAGGTTCTGCACGGTGCCGTCGAAGGTCTCCTTCAGACCGCCGCAGCGCTGTTCGTGACCGACGTTGCCCTGCTCGTGCAGGATGCAGAGCGCCTTCTTCCGGCCGCGCTTGTTCAGTTCCTCGCCGACCGCCTGGCCGGCGATGGTCTCGTCCTGCCCGATGTGGGTGAGCGCGCCGAACTCCTCGGACTGCGCCGAGCCCGAGTTCACGGTGATCACGGGGATGCCCGCCTTGACGGCACGGGCGACGGCGGCCTTCATCGCGTCCGGCTTGGCGAGGGTGACGATGATGCCGTCCACGTTCTTGTCGACGGCCGCGTCGACGAGCTGCGCCTGCTGCTGCGCCTCGTCGTCGTGGGAGTAGAGGAAGTTGATGTTGTCCTTGACAGCGGCCTGCTCGGCGCCGCTCTGGACGATGTCCCAGAAGGTGTCGCCGTCACCCGAGTGGGTGATCATGGCGAAGGTCCAGCGCGGCGTGTCGACCGCGGCCGTCCCCTGCGCGGCCGCGGCCTTGCGGGCGTCCTCGGCGCGTTTGCCGCCGGTGCTGCTGCACCCCGCGAGCGACGCGCAGAGTGTCCCTGCCACCGCGATGCCTACCCAGGTGCGAAACCCGGTCCGAAACCGTGCCACGAGGCCGTGCCCTTCTCGCTGTGTTCTCCGGTATCCGAGGCCGGTCGTCCCACCGGCCCAAACGCCCCAGTATCGAACACAGGGATGACGCGGCCCTTGACCGGGGACCGCCACGCGGTCGCATTGTCCGGACATTGCGACGAACGACGTGCTGGGCGGACTCTCCGTCAGGGCCGTACGAGCAGCTGGAACTCGAAGGAGTAGCGGGTCGGGCGATAGGTGTGCGTCCCGTACTCGACCGCGCGGCCGGTGTCGTCGAACGTCGTGCGCTGCATGGTCAGCAGCGGAGCGCCCTCGCTCTCGCCGAGCCGCTCGGCCTCGGCGGCGGTGGCGCCGCGGGCGCCGATGGACTGACGGGCGCTGTGCAGGGTGATCCCGGCGGACCGCATCAGCCGGTACAGGCCGGTCGTCTCCAGCTGCCCCGTGTCCAGCTCGATCAGGCCGCTGGGCAGGTAGTTGCACAGGTACGCCATCGGTTCCCCGTGCGCCAGCCGCAGCCGTTCGACGCGGTGGACGTCGCTGTCCTCCGCGACCCCGAGGGCGGCCGCCACCTCGGCGGAGGCCGGGACGACCGTGTTGACCAGCACCTTCGTGGCGGGACGTTGCCCGGCCGCCTCCAGGTCGTCGTAGAGGCTGCTCAGCTCCAGCGGGCGCTTGACCTGGCTGTGCACGACCTGGGTGCCGACACCACGGCGGCGCACCAGCAGTCCCTTGTCGACCAGGGACTGGATGGCCTGGCGGACCGTGGGCCGGGACAGACCCAGCCGCGCGGCGAGCTCGATCTCGTTGCCCAGCAGGCTGCCGGGCGTGAGCGTGCCCTCCTCGATGGCGGCTTCGAGCTGCTGGGACAGCTGGAAGTACAGCGGGACGGGCGAGCTGCGGTCCACGCTCAGGTCGAGCTTCACGGTCGGGTCCACGTCTGGTTTCGGCACGGGCCTGAGCGTAGCTCCGTGACGGGTTGACGGGAAGTTGTGTAGTCCGATTGTCCGGACATAAGCATTGACAGTGCGGTGGATGCGGCTCCACTTTGTTCTCATGCGCATCGGAGTCATCGGGACGGGCCGCATCGGCACCATTCATGCGAACACGCTCAGCCGCCACCGTGACGTGGGCTCCCTGATCCTCACGGACGCGGATCCCACGCGGGCGCAGGAGCTGGCACACCGGCTCGGGGAGACCGCCGCGCCCGGCGTGGACGAGATCTTCCGCTGGGGCGTGGACGCCGTGGTGATCACGACGGCGACCGCCGCCCACGCCGATCTGATCGGCCGGGCCGCACGCGCGGGGCTCCCGGTGTTCTGCGAGAAGCCGATCGCCCTCGACCTGCCCGGCTCGCTGCACGCGATCGCCGAGGTCGAGACGGCCGGGACGGTCCTGCAGATGGGCTTTCAGCGCCGCTTCGACGCCGGCTACGGCGGCGCCCGCGAGGCGGTGCGCTCCGGACGGCTCGGCCGGCTGCACACGGTGCGCGCGATGACCTCCGACCAGGCGCCGCCGCCGGTGTCGTATCTGCCGCTGTCCGGCGGGCTGTACCGGGACACGCTCATCCACGACTTCGACGTACTGCGCTGGGTGACCGGGCACGAGGTGACGGAGGTGTACGCCGCCGGGTCCGACGCAGGTCCGCCGATGTTCCGCGAGGCCGGGGACGTCGACACCGCGGCGGTGGTCCTCACCCTCGACGACGCCACCCTGGCGACGGCGACCGCGACGCGGCTGAACGGCGCCGGCTACGACGTGCGCATGGAGCTGGCCGGGGAGCTGGACCAGGTGGTGGTGGGCCTGGACGACCGTACGCCGATCGCGTCCACCGAGCCGACCGGGCCACCGGCCGCCAGCAAGCCGTGGACCACCTTCCTGGAGCGCTTCGGACCCGCCTACGAGGCCGAACTGAACGCCTTCGTCGAGGTGGTGCGCGGCGAACGGGCGAACCCGTGCGACGGCCGCGAGGCCTTGCAGGCGCTGCGGATCGCCGAGGCCTGCGCCCTGTCACGCCGGGAGCACCGACCGGTGCGGCTCGCGGAGGTGCCGGGGGGTCAGGAGCCGGTACTGCGGTAGCCGCGGGGCCTGCCCGGCGGACCGGCCGCGAAGGCCGCGGCGCCCGTCTGCGGGACCCCGCCGACGGGACCAGGGGCGCTGTCGGGGGCTGCCGGTGCTCCGTGGCGCGGCGGGCGACCGGTGCCCCGGCCTCCCCGACACGGCAGGCGCCCCGCCGGCCGGCACCGGCCGGGGGGGCAGGCGAGGCGGTGACCGGACGCCGGGGCAGGCGAGGCGGGGCCGACCAGGCGCCGACCGCGACGCCGGGGGCAGGTGACGCGGGGCCGCGGCGATCTGGATGCCGGCGCCTGCTCGGGTGGCCGGGCCTCACCAGCGCACCGGCAGGCTTCGCATGCCGCGCATCAGCATGCCCGGCAGGTACGGGCCGGGCGGCCCGTCCAGCGCGAGGCCAGGGGCGCGCTCCAGCAGCGCGCGCAGTGCCGTGCGGGCCTCGACGCGGGCCAGGGGGGCGCCCAGGCAGTAGTGGATGCCGTGCCCGAAGGCGAGGTGGGTGCGGGGGTCGCGGCGGATGTCGAAGCGGTGCGGCTGCGTGAACCGGGCCTCGTCGTGGCCCGCCGCCGTGAGTCCGACCAGCACCGCCTCGCCCCTCGCGACGGTCGCGCCCGCGATCTCCAGCGGCTCGGCGGCGAACCGGTACGTCGCCGTCTCCACCGGCCCCTCGTAGCGCAGCATCTCCTCGATCGCGCCGTCGAGCAGGCCCATGTCGGCGCGCAGGGCGGCCAGTTGTCCGGGGTGGGTGAGCAGGGCGTGGACCCCGTTGGTGAGGAGGTTGACGGTCGTCTCGTGGCCGGCGACGAGCAGGATGTACGCCATGCCGCGCAGCTCCGTCGGGGAGAGCCGGTCGCCGTCCTCGGCGGTGGTACGGATCAGGGCGCTGAGCAGGTCGTCGGCCGGCCCGGCGCAGCGCTTGTCCTCGATGAGTTCGGTGAGGTACTCCCCGAGGCGCACCACGGCCTCGTACTCGCGGTCGCCGTCGGTGGGGGCGACCACCTCCGTCGACATCGCGCGGAACGCGGCCCGGTCCAGCTCGGGCACGCCCAGCAGCTCGCAGATGACGGTGATCGGCAGCGGGTACGAGAACGACTCCACCAGGTCGGCACGGCCGTGCGGGAGCATCGCGTCCAGCAGGCCGTCGGTGATCTGCTGGATCCTGGGGCGCAGCGCCGCCACCCGGCGGGCCGTGAACGCGCGCGTGACCAGCCCGCGCAGCCGCGAGTGCTGAGGTGGGTCGACGGCCAGCAGATGCTTCCCGATCAGCTCCTCGTCCAGGAAGGTCACCCCGAACTCGGTGGCGTCCTTGGACAGCCGCGGGTCCGCGAGCGCGGCGCGCGCCTCCTCGTACCCCACCACGAGCCAGGCCTCGCGATGGGACTCCGGCCGCGGCAGCCGGACCCTGTGCACCGGGCCACGTGCCCGCAGCGCCGCGTACACAGGGTGCGGGTCCGCCAGGAACTCCGCACCGAACTCCCCGAGATCGACCACGTCCGCCATGTCGCTCGCCTCCCGTCACCACCACAACGCACGGCACCACCGAAGGGTGCCCGACCCGGCTCCCCCGGACCGGTCAGCTGCTCCCGGTCCCGGGCACAGCTGCTGCCGGCCCGCGGGAGCCTGCCCTCCGCGAGGTAGTCGTCCACGGCGTCGCGTGTGCAGGCGCCTCAAGAGCGGCTTCCTGCAGCCCCTTTGGCGCGGGCGGTGTCACAGGCCGCGGGCGTCGGCGAGGCCGGCGGCCTCCGCGACCATCCGGACCGGGACGTGGCCGGAGCCGAAGGCGTCGTTGAAGCCCGGCACGGAGTCGACGTCGTCGCCGAAACGGCGCCGTACGGCGTCCAGCAGCACGGCGAGGGCGCCGCTCTCCAGGACCCGGTCGCCGCGCGCCTCGATCCGGACGGCTCCCTGCATGCAGCGGGCGCCTTCGGCGTCGACCAGGGCGCCGCCGCACCAGCCGTCGCAGAGCAGCCGCTGATGGGCGCGCTGCAGCAGCGCCGCGACCGGCGTCACGTACGGATCCGCGGGGCCGGTGCCGAACGGGACGGTGACGACCTCCGCCAGGTCGACCGGCTCGGTGTGCAGATGCGCGGCCCGGACCTCGTAGGCGACGGCCGCCTCGTCCAGCCGTACGGTCATCGCCGCGTCGATGAGCGCGAGGCGGTCTTCGAGGGACAGCTCCGCCGGGGGTGCTGCCGTCTCGGTCGGCCGCGGGCCGGCGGGGGCGTGGACGGAACGGTTCATCGTGAACTGCGGCTCGTCTTTCGATCGTCGGCAGGACGGCCGGCGGCCGCCACCCGGACGAGGGGTTCCCGGATGGGCGCGAGCGGCATCCCCCCGAACGGGTGGTTCGGCCTCGCTGCCCGGGAGTGGCCGGACGACTGACGACTGACGGCAGACCGCGGACCGCAGACCGCAGACCGCAGACCGCAGACGGCTGACGGCTGACGGCTGACGGCCCTCTAATGCCTGTCCCCGTCGAGAAGCCCCGCGTCGTACACCAGCAGGGCGATCTGGACGCGGTTGTTGAGGCCGAGCTTGGCGAGGATGCGGGAGACGTGGGTCTTGACGGTGGCCACGCTCATGAACAGTTCCGTGGCGATCTCGGCGTTGGCGAGGCCCCGGCCGACCGCTACGGCCACCTCACGTTCGCGGTCGTTCAGGGCGGTCACGCTCTCCCGCGCGCGGGCGCGCCGGGTGTCGGCGGCGGTACCGGCCGCGTGCTCCATCAACTGGCGGGTGACCGTGGGCGACAGCACGGGGTCACCCGCGGCGACCCGGCGCACGGCGTCGACGATCTCGCCCGGCGGGGTGTCCTTGAGGACGAATCCGGCGGCGCCCGCGCGCAGCGCCCGCAACACCTGTTCGTCGGCGTGGAAGGTGGTCAGGAGCACGACCTGCGGGGCGTCCGGGCGGGCGCGCAGCCGCTCGGTGGCGGTGAGGCCGTCGACGGCGGGCATCCGGATGTCCATCAGGACGACGTCCGGCCGCGTCCGGTCGACGAGCGCCTCGACCTCCGCGCCGTCGGCGGCCTCGCCGACGATCCGGATGTCCTCGGCGCCGCCCATCATGAAGGACAGCCCGGCCCGCACCAGCGGATCGTCGTCGACGAGAAGCACTCTGATCGCAGTCATGGCCCTCACGAAATCACGGTCGTGCCGACCAGCCGCCGGCCCGGTGCCGCCGATGTCGGGCCCGCGGCCGTACCCCGCACCGGTCGCGCAGCCGGCGCATCACCCACCTCTACCACGGGGCCGGTGGCGAAGCCCAGGTACGGTCCCCTGGCCTGAGGCGGGGGCGGGGCGGCGTTCGGTGGCCACTGGGGCTGGGTACGGATGTGGTCCCCCGGAGCTCACTGTGCTGTGCCCTCCCGGCACCTGCGCCATCGACGGCCGCACCGGCACGGGCCGGTCGCCGTCGCCGAGTCGACTGCCATGTGCCGGCAGCGACACGGGAGGATGCGTGATCACTCACCGGACGGGCGCCCCCACGGCAGCCAGGCCCGCACCTCGAAGCCCCCGTCGGCCCGTTCACCGTGCTCCAGCCGTCCCCCGGCCAGAGTGGCGCGCTCGGTCAGTCCGATCAGGCCCTGCCCGGAGCCCGGGACGTGCGGTACGTCCCCCTCGGGGGCGGGGTTGCGGATGTGGACGGTGAGGCCCTCACCGGGCGCGCCGGTCACGGACACCGTGACCTCGGCGCCGGGGGCGTGCTTGCGGGCGTTGGTCAGGCCCTCCTGGGCGATGCGGTAGGCGGTGCGGCCGGCCGACGCCGGGACGGCCGCCGGATCGGCGACCCGCAGGTCGAGCGTGACCTCGCTGCCGGCCTCTCGGGACTCGGCGACCAGCGCGTCGACGGCGGCCAGCGTCGGCTGGGGACGGCCGGTGTCGTCGGCTTCACCGGCGCGCAGGACGCCGATGATCTCCCGCAGGTCCTGCAAGGCCTCGTGCGCGCTCTCCCGGATCACCCCGGCCGCGCGAGCGACCTCCTCGCGGGGCGCGTCCGGCCGGAACTCCAAGGCTCCGGCGTGCACGCTCAGCAGGGTCAGCCGGTGGGCGAGCACGTCGTGCATCTCCCGGGCGATCGCCTCACGGGCGAGGCGCTGTGCCTGCTCGGCGCGCAGGACGGCCTCCGTCTCGGCCCGCCGGGCGCGGTCGCGCAGGCTGAACATCAGCTGCCGTTTGGACCGCACCAGCAGGCCCCATCCGACGACGCAGACGCTGAAGAGCACGGTGAACGCGACGGCCACCAGGTAGGGCAGCTCGGGTTCGGGGCGCAGCCAGAAGAAGAGGGGGACCAGCGCGAGGGAGACTCCGCCGATCCAGGCCACGTAGCGGAAGGGCCGGTGCACGGCGAGGGTGAAGAAGGCGACCAGGCCGGCGCCGCCTGCGGTGTTGGAGACGAAGCCCACCGGGATCATCGCGATCGCGAGCCCGACCGGCCAGCGACGGCGCAGCCACACCGCGGCGCAGGACAGGGCGCCCAGACACTGGTCGACGACCAGGAGCGTGGGCGGGGTGTTCTGCGGTGTCATGGAGTCCGCTGCGAGCAGGCCGACGACGATGGCCAGGAAGAAGCAGGAGAAGTCGACGAGCCAGTCGCGCGCGGTGCGCCGAGGGCGTCGCCCTTGCGGCCCGGCGTCCGGGTCGAGCGCGTGGATCAGGGCGGACGGCAACAGCCACCGGCGTCCCGCGAACGCCGGCGCCGACTGCGCCGTACTGTCACCTGTCACGGTCGACAAATCTACGCAGGGCCGGGGCCCCGCCACCTCCCCGCGCGCGGGATCGCCGACCAAAGTCGTGGCACCGGCTACTTTCGGCGCGCTCGCGCGGTCGAGATCACAGACTTCGGCGGGCCGGGCCTCACCTCGTGGCCGATGCGTGTGGGGGGTGCGCGGGGCGAGGGTCATGACCATGAGGCAGTTGCTGGAGTTCCTCGGACTGATCGCCCTCGTCCAGGGCGTCATGGGTCTGGTGCACGAGTTCACCGACTGGCACATCGGGCTGGTGCAGCGGGTCGGTTTCCTCGACGGGTACGAGATCTACGCGAGCGTCGCCCTGGTCGTGCTGGCGTCGGCACTGTTCGGCGCCGCCGAGAGCCGCAAGCCCGGCTGAGGAAGACGGGCTTACGGCCGCCCGGTCAGGCGTTCCCGGGCAGGTCGTACGAGCCGTACTCGGGGCTCCCTGCCAGGTCGTACGACTGGATGGAGACTCCGGTCGAGGTGATCAGGCCGCCGGTGTGCCGGAAGGCGGCCGGGGCGGTGCCCTCGGCGAACAGGCGGCGGCCGGCGCCGAGCACGACCGGGAACGTCAGCAGGTGCACGGTGTCGACGAGGCCGAGGTCGAGCAGGGACCGGGCGAGGGCGCCGCTGCCGTGCACCTGGAGCTCGCCCTCGGTCTTCTCCTTCAGTGCGGTGACCTCCTCGGCGAGGTCGCCGCGCAGGACGGTGGTGCCGGACCACCCGGGGCCCGTGAGGGAGGCCGAGGCGACGTACTTCGGCAGGCCGTTCAGCCGGGAGGCGACCGGGTCGCCGGGATCGGTCACCTTCGGCCAGTACGAGGCGAAGATCTCGTACGTGCGGCGGCCGAGGAGGAAGGCGCCGACGCGCCGGAAGACCTCGTCGACGAACCGGCCGAAGTCGTCGTCGCCGTACGGGACGGTCCAGCCGCCCTGCGCGAAGCCGTCGCGGGTGTCCTCCTGCGGGCCGCCCGGGGCCTGGTGGACGCCGTCGAGGCTGACGAAACCGGTGAGAACGAGCTTGCTCATGGGGGCGCCTTCTTCCCTGGAGTTTGCGGATGAGGTCCGCTGTCGTCAGGGCAGACCCCACCGGCACCCGCAACTCATCGGTGACCCGCGCGGAAGTCACGCGGCGCGCCTCAAGATGGCCACCGGCGCGCCTCGCAACGACTCACCCGGCGTGCGTCGAGAACAGTCCTCCCGCCGGGCCCTGCTTGTCGCCGCCCTGGGCCTTCCTCAGGGCGTTCGCAAGGACCTCGATGGTCATGGACTGGAGGATGACGCCGCCGTTTCCCTCCAGCGTGGCCAGGGACAGGCCCTCGCCGCCGAACACGGCGTTCATCAGGCCCTGGCGGTTCAGGCCGCCGACGCGCTGGACGCCGTACTCGATGCCCTCCTCGAAGGCCACCAGGGCGGCCGGATCATCATCATCGGCAGCTGCATGGCCCTGCGGGTGCCGGGTCCGGGTGGCACGCTCCACGCGGCCGGCAAGGCGGCGCTGACCGGGCTGACCAAGGCGCTGGCCAGGGGGCGGGCGGGCGCGGGATCACGGCGAACATCGTGCACCCCGGACCCGTCGACACCGACATGAACCCGGCCGACGGGCCGTACGCGGCAGCCCAGCCGGCGCTGACCGCGCTCGGCCGGTTCGGGACGGCCGAGGAGGTGGCCTCGACGGTCGCCCACCTCGCGAGCGCCACCTACGTCACCGGCGCCGAGTTCTCCGTCGACGGCGGGCACGCGGCGTGAGGCACGCGGGGCGCACCGGTGCTGTCCAGGCCGGGTGCGCCCCGCGAGTCGTCGGGCGGCCGGACGCCGCGTTCAGGGTCGGGCACCGGGGCCGCCGCGTCCGGGGTGGGAGTCAGCATCCCCGGCCGAGGTCGGATCGCCCCGGCCAGGGATCGCATCAGCCCCGCCCGCGAGGGGTCGGCCACCCCGGCCAGGAGGGACATCAGCCGGGCCGCACAGGTGGACATCAGCCGCCCCTGCCCAGGGGGCTGGTCGACCCCCGGTCAGGGATGGCACCAGACCCCGGTCAGGGGTTCGTCGGCCGGCCGAGGTGGGTGCGCCGCCCGTTTCTCGGCCGGCCGGCCGAGGTGGGTGCGCCGCCCGTTTCGGCGACCGCAGGCCGCGCTTCGGGGTGTGGCCTCAGCCTCCCAGTTCCTGGTGGCGGGCCGCCAGCCGGGCCGCGCCCTCCTGGGTCAGGGAGCCGAACAGGCGCAGGCGGGAGATGCCGCCGTCCGGGAAGATGTCCACGCGCGCGTGCGTGCCGACGGCGGCGCCCTTGAGTACGAAGCGGTGGTTGGTGTCGGGCTGGAGACGGGTGCGGGGCAGCACCTCGGTCCACTCGCCGTCCTCGCCGTCCTTGACGGAAACCGACGCCCAGCCGGCGCTGTTGCCCTTCAGATACGCGGTGTCGATCTCGATGGCGCGGAACTGGGCCTGGGCCACCAGCCGGTAGCGGATCCAGTCGTGTCCCTGGTCGCGGCGGCGGCGGGTCTCCCAGCCGTCGTCCATCTTGCGGGAGCGGCCCGGCTGGATGGTGTTGGTGGCCGGCGAGTAGAAGCGGTCGGAGGCGTCCTCGACCTGACCGCCGTTCTCCAGGGCGACCACGTCGAAGTTGCCGAGCACCGACAGCCAGTCGGGGTCAGGTGCCACCTCGCCGAACACACGCAGCCGCGCGATGCCGCCGTCGGGGTGCTGGTTGACGCGCAGGTGTGTGAAGCGCTGCTCGGCCTCGACGGTGAAGCCGTTCGCCGCGTGGCCGCCGACCGGCGTGCGCGGCACCAGCGTCGTCCACTTCACCTCGTCGGCCAGCAGTTCCGCGGGAGACGGGGAGCCCGGCAGCGACGTGCCCTCGATGGACACGGACTGCGGGTAGTTGCCGCGGAAGTGGGCGGTGTCGACCACGATCCCGCGGATCACGCCGGGCGCGCCGAGGCGGACCAGCGCCCAGTCGTGGTCCTCCGCGGTCGGCCAGGGGTGCTCTGCGCAGGTCCCCCGGCGCCGCCGGGTCTCCCAGCCGTCCATGATCTTGCCCTTGTGCCCGAAGTGCTCGGGGTCGAACTCGGCGCGCCCGGGCACCAGCAGGTTCTCGCGCTGGGCGAAGAACTCGTCGTTGGCGGCGATGACTCCGGCACCGAGCGTGCGGTCGGCGAGGTTGGCGTACTGGGTGAAGGGGAAGTCGGCGGTGCGGTAGTCCGCGTACGGGTCGCCGCCTCCGTAGGGGCTCGCGTCGCCGGTGAAACTCGGTGTCGCCGTCACGGTGATCAGATCTGCCTTTCAGACGTCGGGATTCAGGGGAGGCGGGTGAGCAGTCGCCCCTTCGGTTCGGTGAACTCGCCGTCCGCCACGATGCGTTCGCCGCGCAGCCAGGTGGACTTGACGACGCCGCTGAGGGTGCGTCCGGCGTACGCCGTGACGCGGTTGCGGTGCTGGAGGGCGACGGGGTCCACGGTGAAGGTCCGGTCGGGCGCGAGGACGGCGAAGTCGGCGTCCCGGCCGGCCTCGATCGCGCCCTTGTGGGTGAGACCCACGAGTTCCGCGGTCCGCGTGGACATCCAGCGGACCACGTCCTCCAGGGTGTGGCCGCGCTCGCGTGCCGCCGTCCAGACCGCGGGCAGGCTCAGCTGGAGTCCGGAGATGCCGCCCCAGGCGGTGGCGAAGTCGTTGGTCTTCAGGTCGGCGGTCGACGGGGAGTGGTCGGTGACCACGCAGTCGATCGTGCCGTCGGCCAGCGCCTGCCACAGCAGGTCCTGGTTGGCGGCCTCGCGGATCGGCGGGCAGCACTTGAACTCGCTGGCGCCGTCAGGGATTTCCTCGGCGGTCAGGGTCAGGTAGTGCGGGCACGTCTCGACGGTGACGCGTACGCCCTCGGCGCGGGCCGCGGCGATCAGCGGCAGCGCGTCGCTGGAGGACAGGTGCAGCACGTGCACGCGCGCGTGGAGGAGTTTCGCCTGTGCGATCAGCGTGGCGATCGCGGTGTCCTCCGCGTCGCGCGGCCGGCTGGCGAGGAAGTGGGCGTACTCGGGCCCGCCCTGCTGCGGCGCGGCGGCGAGGTGGTGCGGGTCCTCGGCGTGCACGATCAGCAGGCCGCCGAAGCCGGCGATCTCGGCCATGGACCGGGCGAGCTGCTCCTGGTCGAGGTGCGGGAACTCCTCGACCCCGGACGGCGACAGGAACGCCTTGAAGCCGAAGACCCCGGCTTCGTGCAGCGGGCGCAGGTCCTTGACGTTGTCCGGCAGCGCGCCGCCCCAGAAGCCGACGTCGATGTGCGCCTTGGCCCGCGCCACGTCCTGCTTGGTCCGCAGGTGGCCGACGGCCGTGGTCGGCGGCAGCGAGTTGAGCGGCATGTCGACGAGGGTGGTGATGCCGCCGGCCGCCGCGGCGCGCGTGGCTGTCCAGAAGCCCTCCCACTCGGTGCGGCCGGGGTCGTTGACGTGCACGTGGGTGTCGACGAGGCCGGGCAGCAGGACGTCGTCGCCGAAGTCCTCCACCCGGGCGCCTCCGGCCGGGGCGTCGTGCGGCAGTACGGCGGTGATCCTCCCGCCGGCGACCGCGACGGACGCGGGGCGAGTCCCCTCGGGCGTGATCACGCGCGTCGAGCGCAGCACCAGTTCAGCGTCGGACACCCGGACCCCTCTCTCTGCCGCCGTCCGCTTCCCTGAGAATGGGAAACGGGACCTACTTCCGCCTGACGGAATTCAACGTTCTGTTGAAGGAGTCTTCACTCCCGCCCGCACACCGTCAAGAGGCACACTTCTCCACAGTGCGCTTCCGGCGCCACTCTGGACGTTTCCACAAAGCGGAATTACAATTCCAGCAAGCAGAACGTAGCTACGCACAAGCGGGCAGTCCACAGGCTGCCGGGTAGGCTTCTGCCCTCCTGTCAGCCTCGAAAGGAACGCGCCGTGCCGACGTCCAGCGCCAGCACCACCGACGCCGTCAAGTCCGCGGGCGGTGGCGTCCAGTCCCTCGAGCGCGCCTTCGACCTGCTGGAGCGGATGGCCGACGCGGGCGGCGAGGTGGGTCTGAGCGAGCTGTCCGCGAGCAGTGGGCTGCCGTTGCCGACGATCCACCGGCTGATGCGCACCCTGGTCGCCTGCGGATACGTCCGCCAGCAGCCGAACCGGCGCTACGCGCTCGGCCCGCGGCTGATCCGGCTCGGCGAGTCCGCCTCCCGCCTGCTCGGCACCTGGGCCCGCCCCTACCTCGCCCGGCTGGTCGAGGTGACCGGCGAGACGGCCAACATGGCACTGCTCGACGGGGACGAGATCGTCTACGTCGCCCAGGTGCCGTCCAAGCACTCGATGCGCATGTTCACGGAGGTCGGCCGGCGGGTCCTGCCGCACTCCACGGGCGTGGGCAAGGCACTGCTGGCGAGCTTCCCGGACGAGGAGGTGCGCTCCCTGCTGATGCGCACCGGGATGCCCGCCGCGACGGAGAAGACGATCACCACGCCGGACGGCTTCCTGGCGGCGCTCGACGACGTCCGCCGGACCGGCTACGCCGTCGACGACAACGAGCAGGAGATCGGGGTCCGCTGCCTGGCGGTGTCGGTGCCCGACTCCCCCACCGCCGCCGCGATCTCCATCTCGGGACCGGCCGGCCGGGTGACGGAGGCGGCGACGGAGCGGATCGTGCCGGTGCTCCAGCAGATCGCAGTGGAACTCTCCGAGGCACTGATCACCCAGAACCCCGCCTGACGGCACGACAGTTCCAGGCCGACCGGCACGCACCCCCTGGCCGCCCGGCAACCGGCCGAGCCCCGGACCGACCCGGCCTCGCGCACGGCACCCGAACCCAGCAGGCCCCGAACCGCTCCCGGCAGCCCGGAACCACCCCGCAGGCCCGTGTCCCGGCCCCGGTGGGCCCCCGTCGGCCTAGTCCCTCCCCGGCGGCTCGCCGAACAGGTCCACCGCGGCCCGGACGTCCGACAGCCCTCGTGACAGTGCGCTCACCGAGCCGATCGCGCCGGCGATCAGCAGCAGCGAGCGGCGCAGGCGCGGGATCTCGGGCCTGCCGTCGGCGGTCATCGCCGCGAGTACCGCGAGTTCGTCCTCGGCGACGGCACGGTCGGGGAACTCCACGGGGAGCGTGGCAAGTTCACGGCGCAGCCGGGAGACGGCGGACCGCAGTCCCGCCACCCTCGGATCCTCGTCGCTGCCGGTCACTGGCCTCTGCCCCAAGCTCCGCAACACAGCTCTCCCCCCTGGCACACCGTTGTGCACAGCCTCACCCTGCTCCCCCGTGCGCCTCAAGGCGCCGGTCGCGCGCCGGGGACGCGGGCCAGTAAACGCCACCGGGTGCCGATCCGCCACCACGCGGACCGAAATTCAGCCCCCTGGGACCGCCCCGTCCGCGTGCGGTCAGGTATGCAGGAACCATGACGGATCACAACGAGCCCCCGGTCGCCGCACTCCTGCTCGCCGCGGGCGGCGGACGCCGGCTCGGCGGCCGGCCGAAGGCGCTGCTCGAACACCGGGGGCGCCCGCTGGTCGAGCACGCGGTGGCGGTGCTGCGCTCGGCTGGCTGCGCGCGCGTGCATGTGGTCCTGGGGGCGCGCGCCGACGCCGTACGGCAGCGGGCGGAGCTGTCCGGCTGTGTGCTGGTGGACAACCCGGACTGGGAGCGGGGCATGGGCTCCTCGCTGCGCGCCGGGCTGGATTCGCTCGCCGGGACGGGCGCGCGGGCGGCGCTGGTGTCGCTCGTCGACCAGCCCGGGATCGGGCCGGAGGCGGTCGCCCGCGTGCTGGCCGGCTGCAGGGACGAGTCCTCGCTCGTCTCGGCCGCCTACGACGGCGTGCGCGGCCATCCCGTGCTCTTCGGGGCAGCGCACTGGGCGGGCGTCGCGGCGACCGCGACCGGGGACCGGGGCGCACGCTCCTACCTGAAGGAGCACGAGGCCGGAATCCGCCTCGTGGAGTGCGGGGACGTGGCGCGGCCGTACGACATCGACACGGCGGCCGATCTGCGCCACCTTGAGTGAGCGGGATGGCACCCAGCGCCACCTTGCCTCGACTCAGAGAATCTCGACATCAACAGACCATTGAAGTTCCACAATGAGGAAACTAATATCCACTGACCAGAGGCACCCGACCGCACAGCGGGTGCGACATATCCCATATGCGCCATCTGGCACCCGGTGCCACCGCTGAAGGAAGTGACAGCTCATGTCCGCACCAGCGCCGTCTCCGCCGGCCATCGTCGACGCCGAGCCCCTGCCCCGGCAGGAAGAGGTCCTCACCGACGCGGCGCTCGCCTTCGTGGCCGAGCTGCACCGCCGGTTCACGCCCCGGCGTGACGAGCTCCTCGCCCGCCGCGCGGAACGCCGCGCCGAGATCGCCCGCACCTCCACGCTCGACTTCCTCCCGGAGACCGCACAGATCCGCGAGGACCCCACCTGGCGCGTCGCGCCCGCCCCGGCCGCGCTGAACGACCGCCGGGTCGAGATCACCGGACCCACCGACCGCAAGATGACGATCAACGCCCTGAACTCGGGCGCGAAGGTCTGGCTCGCGGACTTCGAGGACGCCTCCGCGCCCACCTGGGAGAACGTCGTCACCGGCCAGCTCAACCTGATCGACGCCTACACCCGGAACATCGACTTCACCGATCCCGCGTCCGGAAAGTCGTACGCGCTCAAGGCCGAGGCGGAGCTGGCCACGGTCGTCATGCGCCCGCGCGGCTGGCACCTGAACGAGCGCCATCTGCAGGTGGACGGGCAGCAGGTCCCGGGCGCGCTCGTCGACTTCGGCCTGTACTTCTTCCACAACGCCCAGCGCCTGCTCGACCTCGGCAAGGGCCCGTACTTCTACCTGCCGAAGACCGAGTCCCACCTGGAGGCCCGTCTCTGGAACGAGGTGTTCGTCTTCGCCCAGGACTACGTCGGCATCCCGCAGGGCACCGTCCGCGCCACCGTCCTGATCGAGACGATCACGGCCGCGTACGAGATGGAGGAGATCCTCTACGAACTGCGCGACCACGCCGCCGGGCTGAACGCCGGCCGCTGGGACTACCTCTTCTCCATCGTCAAGAACTTCCGCGACGGCGGCCCGAAGTTCGTGCTGCCGGACCGCAACGCGGTCACGATGACCGCCCCGTTCATGCGCGCGTACACCGAGCTCCTCGTCCGCACCTGCCACAAGCGTGGCGCACATGCGATCGGCGGCATGGCGGCGTTCATCCCGTCCCGCCGGGACGCCGAGGTCAACAAGGTCGCCTTCGAGAAGGTCCGGGCCGACAAGGACCGCGAGGCGAACGACGGCTTCGACGGCTCCTGGGTCGCCCACCCCGACCTGGTCCCGATCGCCCTGGAGTCCTTCGACAAGGTCCTCGGCGACAAGCCGAACCAGAAGGACCGGCTGCGCGAGGACGTCGAGGTCAGGGCCGAGGACCTTATCGCCGTGGACTCCCTGGACGCCAAGCCCACCTACGCCGGTCTCGTGAACGCCGTGCAGGTCGGCATCCGCTACATCGAGGCCTGGCTGCGCGGTCTGGGCGCCGTCGCCATCTTCAACCTGATGGAGGACGCCGCCACCGCCGAGATCTCCCGTTCGCAGATCTGGCAGTGGATCAACGCGGGTGTGGTCCTCGACAACGGCGAGCGGGTCACCGCCGAGCTGGCCCGCAAGGTCGCCGCCGAGGAACTGGCGGCGCTGCGCGCCGAGATCGGCGAGGAGGCGTTCGCGGCCGGCAACTGGCAGCGGGCGCACGATCTGCTGCTGACCGTCTCCCTCGACGAGGACTACGCCGACTTCCTGACGCTGCCGGCGTACGAGCAGCTCAAGGGCTGAGCCCGGAGCACGCGGCGCTCACCTGTCCGAGTGGCCCAGGGACTTCCCCGGGGCCACTCGGTCGCGTACGAGCCGCTTGACCGCCGTGGGCTCGGGGAAGCCCTGCTCGCGGCGGTCCCAGACCACCTCGTCGTTCACGCGGACGACGAACACCCCGCCCGTGCCGGGCTTCAGCGCCAGCTCGGTCAGCTCGGCCTCGAACGTCGTCAGCAGTTCCTGCGCCAGCCAGGCGGCACGGGGCAGCCACTTGCACTGGGTGCAGTACTCGATCTGGACGCGCTGGATCCCGGACGTCATCCCAGGTGCACCGACCAATCCTGTTCCGCGGCGGGTTTGCCGTGCAGGTCGGGGACCTGCTTGAGCCATTGCGGCCTGCCTTGCCGTGTCCTCGCCGCGCGCACGGCCTCCTCGGCGGCGATCTCCTCGCGGGTGGGGAAGTTTGTGGGCAGCCAGGCCCCGGAGGCCCGCACGCGCGCGTGCAGGTAGCCCACGTACGCGTCCCGGGCCGCGTCGGGCGTGGCGAAGTCCGGGTCCCCCGCCAGCCAGGCGTCCGGCACCTCGGCGAGGACCGCGCGCAGCAGTTCCTCGCTCACGCGTGGGGCCAGTTCGGCGTCGGCGGCCCGTACGTCGGGCGCGTAGTGGCCGAGGGCGTGGTGGCGGAAGTCGTACGCCTTCCCCGGGGCGGAGGTGTCCCAGCGGTGGTGGAAGACGAGGGCGGCGCCGTGGTCGATCAGCCACAGGCGTGGGGGTGCGACGCCCAGGGTGGGCCAGACCATGAGGTTGGAGCTGTGCACCGTGCGGTCGACGTTGACGGTCAGGGCGTCGAGCCAGACGATGCGTCCGGCCTCCAGCGGATGGACCGGGAAGACCCTCGCGACCTCCGGCGTGAAGTCCCGCGCCCCCGGCAGATAGTCCATGCCGAGGTTGACCCCGCCGCTCGCCGTGTGCAGATCGCGCACCTCCTGGTGCTCCTCGTGCCCGGCGATCGCCGGGTCGAAGTGCACCAGGACCAGCTCCGGGAAACGCAGCCCCAGCGCCCGCGCCAGCTCGCCGACGACGACCTCGGCGACCAGTGCCTTGCGGCCCTGCGCGGAGCCGGTGAACTTCACGACGTAGGTCCCGCAGTCGTCGGCCTCGACGATGCCGGGGACGGAGCCGCCGGAGCGCAGGGGCTCGATGTAGCGGGTCGCGGTGACTTCTCTCAGCATCTTCCAAGGCCCAACCGGTTGGTTACCTTACATTCCCGAGGACTGGTGGGGATTCGGCTGGCATCCCCGTGTCCCGGTCTCCAGCAGTCCGTCGGTCGCGGTGCCGCCCATACTTCCGGTGTCCGGCATGAAGTGAGCATATTAACCAAGCGTGACACCCGGGGCGCGGGTCAGGATCCGTCCACCGCGCGAAGCGACGGCGCCCACGTGAGACTGAAAGCGTGGCCGAACAGGGACGACGCGGGAGCGAACGGGCCATGACCGATCGACCGGCTGAAGACGACGGCGTCGCGGACGCGGGAGCCCCGGAGGCGCAGGGCTGGGCATCGCTCCTGGTCGACGAGTCAGGCCGGGTGGTCGAATGGGATCAGGCCGCCGAACGGCTGCTGGGCCACCGGGCACAGGATGTCGTGGGCCGGCCCCTCGGCGAGCTTCTGCCCGACTCCGCACCTGGAATGCCGGTGGTGGCCGAGGTCCTGGTCAGCCACGCGGACGGAGGCACCGTCGACTGCAGGACGCGCGTGCGCGCCGTACCGGAACACCGTGCAGGCACGGCGTGGCGAGTGGAACTCGCGCCCGGCGTCCAGGGCGGCTCCGCCCTGGACAGAGCGCTGCTCGACGCGCTCTTCACGCGGTCCCCGATCGGGCTGTTCGTGCTCGACCCCCAGCTGCGCCTGGTGCGGTTCAACGCCGCCGCCGAGGGGATGCCGGGGCTCCGCGCGACGCAGGCTCTGGGCCTGACCCCCAGTCAGGCGTGGCCCGGCTTCGCCGCGCGCGCCGTCGAACAGGCGATGAGCAAGGTGCTGGAGACCGGCGAGCCCGTCATCGGATTCGAAAAGCGTGGCCGGCCGCCCGGTGACCCGGACCGCGAGCACGTCTACTCGGCGGCCGTGTTCCGACTCCAGGACGAGGACGGCCGCGTACTCGGGGTGGCGGACACCGTGGTCGACGTCACCGACCGGTATGAGGCCCAGCAGCGGCTGGCTCTGGCCGCCGAGGCCGGAACCCGCATCGGCACCACTCTCGACGTACTGCGCACCGCCGCGGAGCTGGCCGAGTTGGTGGTGCCACGGCTGGCCGACAGCGTCGCCGTGGATCTGCTGGAGCCGGTCCTCAGTGGTCAGGATCCGCCTCGAACCTCGGACGGAGAGGACCTGTTGCGCGCCGCGTCGCGATCGAGCCGTACCGACGCCGAGCCCGGCGTGTACGCCGTCGGTGAGACGAGTCGCTACCCCGGCACGGCGCCGGCCGTCCAGGTCCTCATGGACCACCGTCCTCGTCTCGTGACACGGGTGGAGGCCGGCAGCGCATGGGTGACGGCGGATCCCGTCCGTGGCCGGCGCATGCTCGAAGAGGGCGTGCACTCCCTGATGGTGGTCCCGCTGACCGTCCGCGACCGCGCCCTGGGCCTGGCGGCCTTCTACCGGTGGGAGCGCCGCGCGGCCTTCGACGAGGACGACCTCGCCCTGGCCCAGGACCTGGCCGGACGAACGGCCATGGCCCTGGACAACGCCCGCTGCTACGTCCGTGAGCACAACGCCGTGGTCACCCTGCAGCGCGGCCTCCTGCCGCACGCGCTGCCCGCTCCCAGCACGGTCCACGCGTCCCATCACCTGGTGCTGTCCGGCGCGGGCGGCGACTGGACGGACGTCCTCACCCTGCCAGGGGCCCGCGCGGCCCTCGTGGCGGGTCGCGTTCCAGGACGGGGCATGCACACGGCGGCCGCCATGGGACGACTGCGCACCGCGGTGAGAACCCTGGCGGGCCTCGACCTGGCCCCGGACGAGATCATGGCCCGCCTCGACGATCTCGTACGGCAGACGGACACCGAGAGCCCCGACCCGGCAGCCGACGGCCTCGCCGGAACGACATGTCTCTACGTGGTGCACGAACCCTTGAACGGCAGGTGCACGGTGGCCGCCGCGGGACCGGCGGGGCTGGCGGTGGTCCGCCCCGGCGGCGGCGTGACCTTCCCGGACATCGTTTCCGGAGAGCCGCTGGGCAGGCCGGGACCGCCCTTCGCCAAGAACAGGACGGACCTGCCGGACGGGAGCCGGCTGGTGCTGTACACCCCGGGCCTGCTGCAGTCGTTCCCTGACGCGGTGTCCCAGGCCACCCTCGCGCGGCTGCTGGCCTCCTCGACCGAGTCCCCCGAGGATCTGTGCCTGAGCCTCACCGAGAAACTGGTGCCGGCCGATCCCCCCGACGACGCCGCGGTCCTGGTGGCCGACACCCGGGCCATGGATCCCACTCGGGTCGCCGAGTGGGAGTTGTCCCCCGACCCCGCGGCCGTGGCCACCGCTCGCACCGTCGCCTCCCAGAAGCTCCACACCTGGGCCCTGGACGACGAGGCGTTCGCCACCGAGCTGATCGTCAGCGAGCTGGTCACCAACGCCATACGGTATGCCCGGCCACCCATTCGCCTGCGCCTGATCCACGACCGGCGGCTGACGTGTGAAGTGTCCGACGGCAGCACCGCCGCACCGCACCTGCGGCATGCCAGGACGTTCGACGAAGGCGGGCGCGGCCTCCTCCTGGTCTCCCAGTTCGCCGAGAGATGGGGCACCCGCCAGGAGGAAGCCGGCAAGACCATCTGGGCCGAGCAGCCCCTCGCGCCGGTGGGGTGATCCCGCCCGCGGGCGGTGTGCCGGCTCAACCAATCGCGCGACGAACCTCGGTGGTGACCCGGCCGGCCGGGCGCCGGCGTCCGGTCCGCGACCGTGGCGGCCCTACTCCTGGAGGGCGCGGCGCAGTACGGCTTCTACGGGGGAGCGAGGCCGAGCCGACCTCTTGAGGACTCGTTCGCGAGGCCCCAGGACGTCCGGAACGCGGTCACGTTCCGGCTGCCGCGGCAGGAGGTCGGCGCGGAGCGAACCGCCTTGTGGGGGAGTTGCCCGGCGGCGGCCACCGCTTCCACGCGGTGACCGGTGATCGCCGTGTCGAGGCCGTCGGCGCCGCCGGTGCCCTGATCGACCCGCGGTCCGCGCGCAGGCGCCGGCACGCGGCAGGCCT
The DNA here is from genome assembly GCF_043204795.1 of Streptomyces sp. NPDC047706. Classification (NCBI taxonomy): domain Bacteria; kingdom Bacillati; phylum Actinomycetota; class Actinomycetes; order Kitasatosporales; family Streptomycetaceae; genus Streptomyces; species Streptomyces sp. NPDC047706. Next base: position 113,008 of record NZ_JBIDCW010000022.1, read on the forward strand.
CGATCACTCAGGTGAAGCGCCAGTGAGCAAGGGCCGCCCCGAGTCGGCCGACGTGTAGGGGGTACGCGAGCGGAGCCTCCCCGGAACGGGGCTCGATTTGGATTCAGTCCAAAAGTTGCCGACGTCATGGCAGCGGAGTTGACTGGCCCGGGGTGGACGAAGCGACCTGTAACGCCTCAGGACGGAGGACGCTCATGACTCAGGAGCCTCAGACGGCCCCGTACACCACCAACAACCACGGCATCCCGGTGGAGAGCGACGAGCACTCGCTCACCGTGGGAGCCGACGGCCCCATCCTGCTCCAGGATCACTACCTGATCGAGAAGATGGCCCAGTTCAACCGCGAACGGGTGCCCGAGCGGGTGGTGCATGCCAAGGGCAGCGGGGCGTACGGGTTCTTCGAAGTGACCAACGACGTCAGCCAGTTCACCAAGGCCGACCTGTTCCAGCCCGGTAAGCGCACCCAGATGCTGGCGCGCTTCTCGACCGTCGCCGGTGAGCAGGGGTCGCCGGACACCTGGCGCGACCCGCGCGGCTTCGCCCTGAAGTTCTACACCGAGCACGGCAACTACGACATGGTCGGCAACAACACGCCGATCTTCTTCGTGCGCGACACGATCAAGTTCCAGGACTTCATCCGCTCCCAGAAGCGCCACCCGGTGACCGGGCTGCGCAGCAACGACATGCAGTGGGACTTCTGGACCCTCTCCCCCGAGTCCGCGCACCAGGTGACGTGGCTGATGGGCGACCGGGGCATCCCGAAGACCTACCGCCACATGAACGGCTACTCGTCGCACACCTACATGTGGATCAACGGCGGCGGCGAGCGGTTCTGGGTGAAGTACCACTTCAAGACCGACCAGGGCATCGACTTCCTGACCCAGCAGGAGGCCGACGAGCTGGCCGGGGCCGACGCGGACAAGCACCGCCGCGACCTGTTCGAGGCGATCGAGTCCGGGAACGCGCCGAGCTGGACCCTGAAGGTCCAGATCATGCCGTTCGAGGACGCCGCGGACTACCGCTTCAATCCCTTCGACCTCACCAAGGTGTGGCCGCACGGCGACTACCCGCTGATCGACGTCGGCCGGATGGTCCTCGACACCAACCCGGAGGACTACTTCGTCCACATCGAGCAGGCCGCGTTCGAGCCGTCCAACCTGGTGCCGGGCATCGGCCCCTCGCCGGACAAGATGCTGCTCGGCAGGCTGTTCTCGTACCCGGACACCCACCGGTACCGGATCGGGCCGAACTACGCGCAACTCCCGCCGAACCGGCCGCACTCCCCGGTGAACTCGTACGCCAAGGACGGCCCGATGCGCTACGAGCCGTCCCGGGCGTCGATGCCGTACGCGCCGAACTCCTACGGCGGCCCCGCCGCGGACTTCGGCCGCTTCGGCGACGCCGCGAGCTGGCACACCGCCGGTGAGCTGGTCCGTGAGGCGACCAAGCCGCACGCCGAGGACGACGACTGGGGCCAGGCCGGCACCATGGTCCGCGAGGTCCTGGACGACGCGGCCCGGGACCGGCTGGTCTCCAACGTCAGCGGCCATCTGCTCCAGGGCGTCTCCCGCCCGGTGGTCGACCGCGCGCTCCAGTACTGGAGGAACATCGACAAGAACATCGGCGACCGCATCGCGTCCGCGGTCAACGGCGGGTGACGCGGCCGTACTCGACCGCCGGTGCCGAAGGTGCGCGGGTCGCGCCGGGGCACACCGATGCCGGGGCCCTCGCGTCCGAAGCCCGGACGCCGGAGCCCCGGCGCCGGCGACGCGCCCCGCACGCCTGCGCGCGGGGGTCGTACCCGTCACGGGGGTGAGCGCCCGCGGCGGCGCTCACAGGCGGGGTGAGGTGTCCTCCGAGGACGACGGCAGTGCCAGATGGGCCAGGTCTCCGGGCGGCGGGGTCGTCACCGACCACAAGGGCGGCGGCGAGCCGTCGGCGACCGCGGCCGGGGCGTCCGTCAGGTTCATCCGGTCCCGCAGCCGGCCGTAGAAGTCCATCGGCCCGAGCCGTACGGCCCGCAGCCGGCGGGGGGCGGCGTACACGCCGATCCAGTTCCCCGCCCTCAGCACGCCCCGCAACTGGCCGTCCACGCTGACCGCGGCGGGCCCCGACCGTTCGAGGACCCGCAGACCGACGGGTTCGTCGGGGGCGGTGACGACCGAGCGGTTGAACGCCATGTGCGGGGCGACCGGCGTGAAGACGAGCGCCTCGGCCCGCGGCGAGACGACCGGCCCGCCCGCGGCGAAACTGTAGGCCGTCGAGCCGGTCGGCGTGGCCACGAGGAGCGCGTCGGCCGAGTAGGAGGCGAGGAGCCTGCCGCTGACGTAGACGCCGACGGACACCTGCCGGTCCCTGGCCAGCTTCTCCAGGACGACGTCGTTGAGGGCGGTGACATCCAGCGGAATGCCCCACTCTGCGTCGACCGTGCAGTCCGGGACCACCTGGGGAGGAGGCAGCAACGGCCCGCGCCCGTACCGCGCCCACGCCTCCATGTCCGCCGGCATCTGAAGGCGGCACGAGGCGCGCATGGCCAGCAGCATGCGGCTGTCGACCCGGAGCCGGTCGTCGAGCACCGCGTCCAGCGCCGAACGCAGGCCACAGGCGGGCACCTCCGTCAGGAAGCCCACCCGCCCCAGGTTCACGCCGAGGAGCAGCGCGTCGTGCACGGCGGCCACCCGGGCACCGCGCAGGAAGGTGCCGTCGCCGCCCAGGGTGACGATGAGATCGGGGTCGCCCGCGGCCGCCACCTCATCGACGGCACCGCGCCGCCCGCCGTCGCGCCAGACGTCGATGTCCGTGCAGCGGACGGCGTTCTCCTCGCACCAGGCGCGGACCACCTGCGCGGCGTCCACGGCCTGGGTGCGTCCGCCGTGCACGACGAGGCCGAGCCGGCTCACTTCCATCTGCGCCTCCAGGACGGCTCGTTCGGACGTGGGGCGGATGTCGGCCTGGGCGTGCGCGGGCCCGTCGGCGGGGCCCGGCCCGGTCGCCGGTCGCCGGTCGCCGGTCGCCCCACCTTCAGGATCGCCTCATCCGTGTGGCTTCGCGCCTGCTCGGCGAGCCCGGGAGCTCACCTGTTCATTCGAACCCCGGAGCTTACCAATGATTAGTGACTTACCCCGGCTTTGCCCGATGCGGTCCAGCCGCCGGAATCTGGCCGCATGACCGACTACGCACGCCCGCTCTCCTTCGGGCTGAGCCTCGACCCCGCCGCCGCGCCGGACCGGACCAGGCGTCTGGCGCGCCTGGCCGAGGACGGCGGCCTGGACCACCTCGCCGTCCAGGACCACCCCTACCATCCGGCGCACCTCGACACCTGGACCCTGATCAGCAACCTGGCCGCGGCCACCGAACGCATCTCCTTCTTCACCGATGTCGCGGACCTGCAACTGCGTCCGCCGACCATGCTGGCCAAGGCCGCCGCGTCGCTGAGCGTGCTCACCGGCGGCCGGATCCAGCTCGGCGTCGGCGGCGGTGCCTTCGCCGAGGCCATCGCCTCGATGGGCGCGGTGCCGCGGCGCGGCGGGCAGATGGTCGCCTTCACCGAGGAGTCCCTCGGACTGATGCGCCGCGCCCTGGCCGGAGAGACCGTACGGCTGCACAGCGCACACCACTCGGTGACCGGCTACCGCGCCGGCCCCGTACCGGCGCGGCCCGTGCAACTCTGGCTCGGCGCCCAGAAGCCCAGGATGCTCGCGGTGACCGGCCGTGCGGCGGACGGCTGGATCTCCCCGCTGAACATCTACGTGCCCCCGGCGCAGGTCCCCTCCCGCCAGGAGATCATCGACGAAGCGGCCGCGGCGGCGGGACGTGCCCCCGAGTCGATCCGCCGCGTCTACAACGTGATCGGGTCCATCGGCCGTCAGGGGGCCGGCCAGGGGCTCGTCGGAGACGTGCGGCGGTGGGCGGACACGCTCACCGAGTGGGCCGTCCGCCTCGGGTTCGACACCTTCGTGTTCTGGCCGGCGGCCGACCCCGAGGAACAGCTCGCGCTCTTCGCCCGCGAGGTCGTTCCGGCGGTACGCGAGCGCGTCGAGGCCATCAGGGGCGGACGATGACCGTGCGCCCCGGTGCCGTGCCGGCCGGGCTGACCGGCAAGGTCGTCACACCGGACGACCGGCGCTACGGCCTGCTCCGCTCGACCTACACGACCACCGGAAGCCCGGCCGCTGTCGTGCTCGCCGAGTCCGCAGCCGACGTCGCGGACGCGCTGCGGCTGGCCCGGGACCGTGGGCTCGCGGTCGCGGTCCGCAGCGGCGGACACGGCCTGTCGGGGAGTGCCACCAACGACGGCGGACTCGTCGTGGACCTGAGCCCGATGCGCCGCGTCGACGTCCTCGACCGCGCCGCCCGTCTGGTGCGCGTGGAGGCGGGCGCCCGCTGGGCGCAGGTCGCCCGGGCGCTCGCCCCGCACGGTCTGGCCATCAGCTCCGGCGACCACGGCAACGTCGGCGTGGGCGGCCTCGCCACGGCCGGTGGCATCGGATGGCTCGTACGCCACTACGGGCTCACGATCGACCACGTCCGCGCCGTCGACGTGGTGCTGCCCGACGGCCGGCAGGTGCGGGCCGACGCCGCCGGCGAACCCGATCTGCTGTGGGTGATGCGCGGCGCCGGGGCCGGCGCCGGTGTCGCGGTGGCCTTCGAGATCGAGGCCGTCGAACTGGGCGAGGTCGGATTCGCCCAGCTGGTCGCACGCGTCGATCCGGCGGGAGCGACGCTGCGCCGCTGGAGCTCCGTCATGGAGCGGGCGCCTCGCGAGCTGTCCACCGCGGTGATGCTGTCCTCCCAGGGCGCCACGCCCCTCGCGTTCATCACGGCGGTGGTCGCCTCGGGTGAGCCCGCCACGGTCGAGCGGGCGGTGCGGCCGCTCCTGGACATCGGCGACGTCACGGTCCAGCAGGCCCACATCGTCCGGTACACGGACCTGCTCTCCCCCGCCCACCTGCACCCCAACACCGGGCAGATGCCGTCGGACACCACGAACGGACTCCTCACCGAGATGACTCCGGCCGCCGCCCGCGCGCTGGTGGCGGCGTCGACCGGACCCCACCGGGTCCTGGTCCAGATGCGCTCGCTCGGCGGCGCGGTGAACGACGTGGACGCGGCGGCCACCGCCTACGCGCACCGCCGGGAGCAGACGCTGGTCGTGGCGTCGGTGTTCCCGCCGCAGGACCGGCAGGCCCTCATGGCCGCGTGGGGCGCCGTGGCCGCGCACACCGAGGGGAGTTACGTGAACTTCGAGAGCGCGCCCGACGGGAGGACGTTCGCGCGCGCCTACCCCGCGGCGACGGGGGACCGCGTCAGGCAGCTGTGGCGACGCTACGATCCCGACGGCATCCTGCGGCGGCCCGAGGACGCCTGACCTCCCTCGGTCGACGGGACCCACATGCGCCGATCCGGCGCCTCTTCCTGCGCGGAGGAAGAGGCGCCGGATCGGCGCATGTGGTGCGGGCCGGGGTCAGGCGGCCATGCGTTCGGCGAGCTGCTTGGCCTTGTGGGCCGCCTCCTCGAAGGCACGGTCACGGGAGGCCTCGAAGAGCGGGACGAGCTGTGCCATCGCGGGGTTGTGCGGGGCCATGGTGAGTTCCGGGACGATGAAGTCGAGCTCCAGGGCGAGGGTGTCGCCGAGGATCGCCCGCAGGTAGTTCTGCACGTACTCGAACGGCTCCTTCGGCGTGCCCGGCGCGTACGAGCCCCCACGGCTGGCGACGACGGTGACCGGCGTGCCCTTCGCGGAAGGGGCCTCACCCGCGGTGCGGCCGAAGAGGATCACGTTGTCCAGCCACGCCTTGAGCGTCGACGGGATCGTGTAGTTGTACATCGGCGCCCCGATCAGCAGGGCGTCCGCCTGTTCCACCTCCTCGATCAGACGCAGCCGCTCGGCGAAGGCGGCGGCCTGCGCGGAGGTGTGGCTGTCCGGCTCGGCGAGACCGGCGGTGTGTGCGTCGGCGGTGATGTGCGGGACGGGGTTCGCGGCGAGGTCGCGGTATATGACCGTGCCGCCGGGGTGCTGCTCCTGCCAGGTCCTGCGGAAGGCGTCCGCCACGGCGCGGGACGAGGACGCCTCGCTCGGGAAGACCGACGAGTCGATGTGCAGCAGGGTGGCCATGCGTTTCTCCAGATGAGCAATGCCCGAGGCGAGACACCCGGGGCTGAGTTCTCGTACGTAGCTATTGATAGCACGGTAGCTTACTTTTTTTCACCCCCGCACTGGAGGGTAGTACCCTGAGGGCATGACGGACGTGCAGAGCCACGACGCAGGGGCGTGCAAGCGGGTGGACGAGGGCATCACCCGGGTTTTCCAGCTGCTGGGCAAGCGCTGGACCGGCCCGATCGTGGCCGTACTGGTGGGGCAGCCCGCCCACTTCGCGGACCTCTGCCGTGCCATTCCGGGCATCAGTGAGCGCATGCTCTCCGACCGGCTGAGCGAGCTCGGTGCGGCAGGGCTCGTCGTGCGCCAGGTCGACGAGGGCCCGCCACTGCGGGTCTCCTACCGCCTGACCGAGGCCGGGGCCGCGCTCGAACCCGCGCTCATGGAGCTCGGGGAGTGGGCCAGGCAGCACCTGCCGGAGCCCCTGCCCGGCACGGCGCCCACACGGAAGTGACCGGCCCCGCGCCTCTGGGGCGCCGATCGATCCACGACGACATGTGCCCGACCTTCGAGGAGGCCCTGGAACTGGTCGGGCGCCGCTGGACGGGGGCGATCCTGACCGCGACGCACCAGGGAGTCACCCGCTTCAGCGAGTACCGCGCCGCCATCGACGGCATCTCCGACCGCCTGCTCTCGCAGCGCCTGAAGGAACTGGAGACGGCGGGCCTCCTCGATCGGATCGTCGTCCCGAGCACCCCTGTACAGATCCGCTACCGGCTGTCCCCCGACGGCCTGGAACTCGTGGAAGCCCTGCAGCCGCTGGCGCAGTGGAGCCTGCGGCGCTCGGTACGCGGGCGCGCGCGGCAGACTTCGTCCGCGTAAGCCGCAGATGCCACCTGTGAGCCCGGGCCGTCCGGCCCGGGCTCTGGCATGCCCGGGCTCAGGCACTCCCGGGCTCACGCATTCCCGGACGCGAATCCCATGCATGAGACAACCATCACGCTGAACGAATCATTGAAGGACGTCAATCATTTGCTACCTTTCATTCAGCGCGATGGCGTGGAGCCGCGAACGGCGACCAGCGTTCGGCGTGCCACGACTCCTCGCAGGTTCAGAAGACACCGCGCTCCTGGACGGACCCGCCGCCATGGCAGCTCCGTCGTTCGGCGCCCGAAGGCGGGCGCAGCAAGGAGACACGAACATGAGCAAACTGATGCGACGCGTCGCCACCTCCGCCGTCTCGGTGACACTGGCCGGTATCGCCCTGGCCAGCACCGCGGGCCCGGCGTCCGCGCAGGCGCTCCCCGCCCCGGAGGACCGGCAGGCCACCGGTGCCGCTGTCACGGAGCGGCGCCTCCCGGATCGGGACGTGACGGTCCGCGACGGCGACCAGCGGGACGGAAGGCGTCACGACCGCGACGGCCGGTGGCGGTGGCACCAGGAACGGGACGGGCGCGGCTACTGGTACTACAGCCTCGGCCACCGTCACCACTACCGCTACGACGGTCACCGCCTCCTCCGCCTGCTGGACGGCCGGTGGGTCGTCGTCGTGGTGACGGACCGTCGGCACGGTGTCGACACCTGGTACCTCGACCAGCTCCGGTACGCCGACGAGTACGGCGCCCGCCAGGGCTGAACCCGTCCCGGCCCGTGCGGCCGGGTCCGCGCCGGTGCCACGCCGACAGCGTCGTCCGCGTGGCACCGCGCGCGGCAGCTCGCTCAGCCGGTGGTGCTCTGCTCGACCCAGACGATCTTTCCGTCGTCCGTGTAGCGGGTCCCCCAGCGGTCCGAGGTCCGCGCGACGAGGAGCAGTCCGCGACCGCCCTCGTCGGTGGTCCGGGCATGCCGCAGCCGCGGAGACGTACTACTGCCGTCGGAGACCTCGCATGTCAGGACGTGGCCCCGGATCAGCCGGAGCGTCACCGGCGGCTTGCCGTACCGGATGGCGTTGGTGACGAGCTCACTGACGATCAGTTCGGTGACGAAGGCCTTTTCGGCCAGGCCCCACGCGGTGAGCTGCCGGGCGGCGAGGGAGCGGGCCGTGGCAACCGTGGCGGGATCGCTCGGGAGGTCCCACGAGGCGACGTGGGCCGGGTCCAGCTCATGGGTGCGGGCGACCAGAACGGCCGCGTCGTCGCGGGGGTGGGGTGGGAGCAGCGCGTCGGTCAGCGCGCTGCACATCGCCTGCACCGAACCGTGGGAGCGGCTGAGCAGCTCGGTCAGGCGCCGCAGGGCCGGATCCTCGGGCCCTTGCCCCATCGCCTGTCCCCGCTGCCCCGTCTGTCCCGTCGTCGGCGCCTGTCCGTCCCGTCCTGCCTGCCCCTGTCCCGGCTGCCCCGGCTGTCCCACCTCTGCCGCCCGCTCCGCCTGGAGGAGCCCAGGGGTGTAGAGGACGAGCCTCGAGTTCTCGGGCACCTCGAAGTCCTCCCTGCCGAACGGCGCACCCGGGCAGCACAACGCGTCTCCTGCGGGACCCCGCACGTTCCACACCGTGCCGTCCGGATGCACCACCATTGGCCACGGGTGGCCGGCCGAGGAAGCCGAGCAGCGCCGGGACAGGGGATCGTAGATGAGGTAGAGGCACGTGGCGCCGCACAACTGACCGTCGCGGGACCTGCCGGAGCCCGGCGCCAGGAGGTGGCCGTCGCCGCCGCCGTGACCGTTCGCCCCGCTGGTCCCGCGCACCATGTCGTCGAGCCGGGCGAGAAGTTCGTCCGGTTCCAGGTCCAGGTCCGACAACGTCTGCAACGCGGCCCGCAGCCCTCCTGCCGCCGCGGCGGACTGGATGCCCCGGCCCGGCACGTGTCCGGCCACCAGGGCCACCCGGGCTCCGGAGAGCGGTACGGCGTCGACCCAGTCACCGCCCGACCCGGCGGACACGGAGTTGTGCGCCACTTCCAGCGCCTGCTGGGGCGGGAGTCCACCCGGACGCAAGGTGTGCTGGAGGGCGACCAGGGAGTTGTGCTCGCGCAGATGCCGGCGGGCGTTGTCCAGACTCTCGGCGGTGCGCCGCGCGAGCTGCGCGACCAGGGTCAGGTCATCGGACCCGAAGGGCCTGGTCCCTCCCCAGCGGCAGAAGACCGCGAGGCCGAGCGCCCGGTCCTGGGCGGCGAGCGGCGCCACGATCAGCGAGTGCGCCTCCTCCCCTCCTCGCGTGGGGTTCCCCATGCCACGCAGGACCTTCCTCCCCAGGGAGCTCAGCGGATCCACCAGACGCGGCTCGAGATCGGCGAGGACCTCGGCGGCCACCGCGCCGGGGAGCGGGCCTTCATGGCCGGCGGCCGTCCCGGAGGTCCGGTCGTCCCGGAAGCACGAAGCGGCCCGGCGCAGCACAGCGCCGGGCCGCACGGGCCCTGCCGTCAGGTCCTCGCCCGCGAGCACTTCTTCGAGCACCTCGACCGCGACACCGTCGGCCGCCACGGGCACCGACACCTCCGCCAGGCCCCGGGCCGTGTCCAGCGCGTCCAGCGTGGAGCCGATCCGGGAGCTGGCCCGGGCGAGCACGGTCAGCCGCTCGTGGGCGAGGTGGCGGTCGGTGACGTCGACGGTGGCGTCGGCGATGCCGAGGATCCTGCCCCGGGCGTCCTCCAGGCGGAAGACGGAGGCCGAGTAGACATGATCGTGGTCCGGATCGCCCGGGGGACGCACCCGCTTCTCGATGCCGATCGCCGGCCGGCCCGTGGCGAGCACCTCCGCCATGACTCGCTCCACCCTCTCCACGCCGGTCCACACCTCCGTCGGGCGCCTGCCGACCGCTTCCTCCACGGAGACGCCCTGCATGCCCTCGCCCGCGGGGTTGAACCGGATCATGCGCAGTTGGGGGTCGAGGAGGAACAAGCCCACGGGTGAGAGCGTGAAGAGCGTCTCCAGAAGCGCCCTCTCCAGCTCGGGGGTGCCGTCCTGCCCTGCCGCCCCCGTCCCGTCCTGTTCCAGGGGGGCGAGGAGCACCTCCCACCCCGAGCCCTTGTCACCCACGCCCTGGGGCCGGACGGCCAGCCGGCACCTCACCACGCCACCGTCGCGGCGCCGCAACGAGACGGCGTAGTCCTCACCGGGGCCGGGCGGACGCCCGTCGACAGCCGGGTCGGCCAGCAACCCCAGGGCGGGACGTCCCCGTACGGCCTCCTCCGGGTAGCCGAGCAGTTTCTCGGCGGCCGGACTCCATCCCGTCAGGCGCCCCTGGCGGTCGACCAGGACGTGAATCCGCTCCGGGGCCCCGGGGTCATGAACCGGGCGCCCCCTGCCGGTGGTGTGCGACGCAGACATAAAGGATCAGCTCTCCCTCGCCGCGGAGCCTAGCACCCGTCCAGTCTCCTCCAGGGCCCGCGAGCACGCACAGACTCCGCGCGCCCGCACGACCGAGGGCAGGACGGCGCCGCACCGAGCGCGTCACGCCCGCGTGAGCTCCGCCTACGCCACGGTCGGCACCGAACCGAATTGATGGAATCGGATTAACGATAAGCATCGTCTGACGATTTACCCACTGCTAGCATCGAGGTGTGACAGTTGACGCGCGCCCGACAGACGACGCGGAGAGCGATCTCCTGGACCGGCTCGGATTCCTGCTGGCCAGGCACGGCGCAGTGGCGGACAGCCGGATCCGGCGCGCCCTGGAGGGCTTCCGGCTCACCCCACGGCAGGGCACGGCGCTGATTCTGCTGGGCACGTCGGGGTCCATGGGACAGCAGGCCCTCGCCGCGGCGCTCGGCGTCGACCCGAGCGTGATGGTCGGGATTCTGAACGAGCTGGAGTCCGCGCGGCTGGCGGAGCGCCGTCGCGACCCGTCCGACCGCCGGCGTCACATCGTCGCCATCACCAGCGAGGGCAGATGCCTCCTGGCCAAGACCGATCAGGCCGTGACCGATGTGGAGCAGCGCCTGTTCGGCCATCTCTCCCCGGAGGAGATCGCCACGCTGCGCAGCCTGCTCCTGAGGATCGAGACACCTGCGGACGAGCCCGCCTGCACCGAGTAGCGACCACACCGGAACCCGGGGCCACCGTGCCGTCAGGGAGACCCGGCTGCGCATGCGGGCAGGGCGCCGGTCACTCCTCGGCGCAGGCCGGGTCGCCGGGGCTGGTGCGAACGCGAGCCAGCAGATCACGCAGGGTCGCGACCTCCTCGGGCGAGAGGTCGGCGAAGAGCCCGCGCTCCACCTCGGCCACGGCATCCTGAGCCTGCCCCAAGAGGGCGCGCCCCTCCTCCGTGATGGCGACGATGTGGCGCCGACGGTCGGAGGGGTCGCGCCGGCGCTCCACGAGCTGAGCGGACTCCAGTTCGTTCAGAATCCCGACCATGACGCTGGGGTCCACCTCGAGCGCCGTCGCCAGGGCCTGCTGGCTCATGAATCCGGTCCTGCCCACAAGCATCAGCACCGCACCCGGCCGGGCGGCCAGCCCACAGCCCTCGAAGGCATGGTGGACACGACTGTTCGCGATGGCGCCGTTCCTTGCCAGCAGGAATCCGAGCCGGTTCAGAGGATCACTCCCGGCCGCACCGGACACGGATTCGTTCACGCTCATGCCCCCACACTATCAAGGAGAGAACCATCACCATGGTTAAACCATTGAACTTCATAAATCATCTGTTAGGTTCAATATAAGCGCGATGGCCAGGAGCCGCAGACTCACCGGCCCCGACCACGGCCACCGCTTCGACCTCTGCGTTTCCCGGAGTTCCCATGCCCAAGACCACGATCTTCCTGACCACCGCACAGCTGCACCCGACAGGCGATGCCACCGGTGGCGGCCGCCACCGCGGCCGGCGCGCCCACGAACACCCCGTGCTCCTCGGGCTGCCCGGCAGCGGCAGGCACCGGCGCGTCCGGGAAGCCGAGCTGCCCGGCGGGAGTGACTGACGCGCGGGCCCGCTGAAGCGGGCCCGCCACACCGACACCTGCACCGCATCGGGTGGCGACAGGGTGCAGGGGCCGTACCCGCAGAGCGGCGCGGGCGGCCGTGGGCGGTGTCCGTACGCGCCCTGGGGAGCGCGCGCATGGACACCGCCCTGTCAGCTTCGCGCGCCGTGCCGTTCCCGCTCGAAGTCGCGGATCTCGTCGATGGTTCTGAGCGTGACCGCGTCCTGCGCGGCCCCGAGCTGCCGCGAGATCTGCGCGGCGGTCCGCGACATCGCGGCCACGACGAACGGCAGCCGGTCCGGGGACAGCCGCCCCCGGGGCGCGGACACGTGCACCGCGGCGCTCACAGCGCCGGACGCGTCGACGACGGGGGTGGCGACGCCGAGGATCCCTTCGACACTCTCACCGTCGCTCACGCTGTAGCCGCAGGCGCGGATGTTCTCGAACTCGCGGCGCAGACGGTCCCTGCGCACCAGCGTGTACGGGGTGGACTGCTCCAACTCGGGCGCGTGCAGGACACGTTGTTCGAGGTCCTCGTTGCGGGCGGCCATGAGCTTGCCGACGGCCGAACTGTGCAGCGGGCGCGGCCCGCCCAGCTTCATGACGACGGAGAGGGTCTGACCCGCCTCCTGGCGGTCCGCGTAGACGACGCTGCTGCCGCTCCGCACGGCCAGGTAGGTGTTCTCGTTGATCTCCTCACACAGCTCGGCCAGGTAGGGCCGGCTGACACGCCGGATGTCGACACTGTCCACGATCGACAGGGCGAGCACCACGGAGCGGGGACCGAGAGCGTACGTGCGCTGCCCGAGGAGCTTGACCGCGTCGATCTCGACCAGCGCCTGAAGAAGGTCGTGCGCGCTGCTCATGGGCAGCGCGAGGTCGTCACACAGGCGCTTGAGCGTGCAGCCCTCCTGGTGCTGGGCCAGGTACCCCAGGATCACCAGCGCCCGGTCGATACGGGCCGGGTTCATGGCGTGTCCCCTCTTTCGATGTCGAGGCAGTCAGCGTCGTCCATGCACTCCCGAAACACTATTCGGGTATACGAAGCGCCGGGAGCCATCACCGCCGCCGACGGTTCATAAAACGGGACCTCTTGACTGCACTTCTCTGTCGACCTAGCATCCCCGACTACGTAAATGCGAAGTCAACTTCGAAAACTCGAAGTGACGCAGTGGCCCCCGGCGGCGATACGGCAGCTGGATCCGCGACAGCTAGGAGATCCCTTTTGTCCGCAGAGCTTGTATCCATCGCCGCGCTGCTGGCGATCTTCGTGATCGGCACGGTCCGTGCGGTGAACCTCGGCGCCCTGGCCTTCGTCGCGGCATTCGCGGTCGGCGTCGGGATGCTGGGGATGGACGCGTCCGAGGTGCTCGCCGGCTTCCCGGCCGAACTGTTCGTCATCCTCGTCGGCGTCACGTACCTGTTCGCGATCGCCCGGAACAACGGCACCGTCGAATGGCTGGTCCAGGCCGCCGTCCGCGCGGTGGGCGGCAGGGTGGCGGCCATTCCCTGGGTCATGTTCGTGATCAGCGGCGTCCTCGTGGCGCTCGGCGCGGTCAGCCCCGCGGCCGTCGCGATCATCGCCCCCGTCGGGATGGTGTTCGCGGCCCGCTACGGGATCAATCCCCTGCTCATGGGCCTCATGGTGGTCCACGGCTCCGCGGCCGGGAACTTCTCCCCCCTCGGCGTCCTGGGCGTGGTCACCAGCGGAGTCGTCGAGCGCAGCGGTATCCCGGGCGACGCCACGGGCCTCTTCCTGAGCAACGTCGTCTTCAACGTGCTGCTGGGCCTCGGGGTCTTCTTCGCCTTCGGCGGCCGAAAGCTCCTGCGCGCGGGGCGCTCGGACCCCGACACGGACACCGCCCCCGGCGGCGCTCGCGGCGTTCCGAGGTCGCCCGAGCCCGGCGGACGGCCCGCTGGGACCGGCGTAGCGACGCGGCTTCCCGAGACCGGGGCCCCGCCGAAGACGGTGCCGCCGACGCCGGCGCTCGCCCTCGACCGGGACCGCGCCGTCACCCTGCTGAGCATGGTCGCCATGGTGGGCGGCGCCCTGGTGCTCGACCTCGACGTCGGTCTGATGGCCCTGACGGCGGCCGTCGTCCTCACCCTGCTCTCGCCCGCGCAGGCCAAGGACGCCGTCGGCCAGATCAGCTGGGGGATCGTGCTCCTGGTCTGCGGCATCGTCACCTACAGCGGCCTCATGCAGAGCGTCGGGACGGTCGACTACCTCGGTGACGCCATCTCGAAGCTGGACGCACCGCTTCTCGCCGCGTTGCTGATCTGCTACATCGCCGCCGTCGTCTCGGCCTTCGCGTCCACCACCGGCATCCTGGGCGCCCTGATCCCGCTGGCCGTTCCACTCCTGGCCACGGGTCAGGTGGGTGCGGTCGGACTGGTCGCCGCGCTGTCCATCTCCTCGTCCGTGGTCGACTCCAGCCCCTTCTCCACCAACGGCGCGATCGTCGTCGCCAACGCGCCCGAGGAGAAGCAGGCCGTCGTCTACCGGCACCTCATGAAGTGGGGCTTCGGCCTCGTCCTGGCCGCGCCCCTGGTGAGCTGGGCCGGCCTGACCGTTCTGGCGGATTGGTGAACATGACCGTGCACGACAGCCCCGGCCCGATCGCCCCGTACGCGAGCGCCGCACGCCCGCTCGACGGTGTCCGCGTCATCGACCTGACCACACGCCTCGGCGCGTACACCGGCCGCCTGTTCGCCGATCTCGGCGCCGACGTCGTCCGAGTCGAGCCTCCGGGCGGCCTGCCGGAGCGTGCGGTGCCCCCACTGACCGAGGACGGCACGAGCCTGACGTTCGCCTTCACCGAGGCCGGCAAACGCAGCGTCGTACTGGACCTCGCGGACCCCGGCCGGGCGAATCAACTGGAGCGACTGCTGGCCGGCGCGCAGGTCCTGCTCACCAGTGAGGGTCCGGCAGGACTGCGCGGGCGCGGGCTGCACCCGGACGACGTCACGCGCCGGCATCCCGGCCTGATCCATGTGTCCGTCAGCCCGTTCGGGCTCACCGGGCCCTGGGCGGACCGCCCGGCCTCGGACCTGACCCTGCTCGCGGCAGGCGGGCTGCTCGCCCTGGCCGGGGATCCGGACCTGCCGCCGGTGCGGGCCTGGGGCGAGCAGAGTTCGCTCATCGCCGGTGTGCACGCGGCCACCGCCGCACTGATCGCCCTGCTCGCGCTGGAGGACGGCGGCCACGGCCAGATCGTGGACGTGTCCGCCCAGGAGGCGGTGGCCCACTCGCTGGAGAACGCCGTCCAGTACGTCGACCTCGAAGGCATTGTCAGGACACGCGCCGGCGCCGGGCCCGCCGAGGCCGGAACCGGCCTGTTCGCCTGTGCCGACGGCTGGATCTACCTGGTGGGAGGCCTCGGCGGGCTCCCGCTGGCCTGGGACGCGCTGACCGAGTGGCTGCAGGCCGGGGGCCTGAAGGAGGCCGCGCGGCTGCGTGAACCCCGTTGGCAGCAGCGGGCCTGGCGCCGCAGCGCGAGCGGGGTGCGCACGTTCCGGACGCTCTTCGAGCGGTTCGCCGCGCCGCGCACCAAGCGGGAGCTCTACGAGGGCGGGCAGCGGCGTGGCATCAGCATCGCGCCGGTCGCCACCCCCGAGGACCTGCTGACCAGCCCTCAGCTCACCGAGCGCGCCTTCTTCCGGCAGGTCGCCGTCGGCGACGCCACCCTGCCCTTCCCCGGATCGCCGTACCGCTTCGGCGGCCTGGACGTCGCGCCGGGCGACGCCCCGGCACCCGGCGCCCACACGCGCGCGGTGCTGGACGCGCTCCCCGGCACCACCACCCCCACGCCCGCACGCCCCAAGGAGTAACCGCACCATGTCCTCCCGGCTCCCGCTCGACGGGATACGCGTCGCCGACTTCACCTGGGTCGGCGCGGGCCCGTTCCTGACCAAACCGCTCGCCGACCACGGCGCCGACGTGATCAAGATCGAGTCCCGTACACGCACCGACCCGATCCGCGGCATGGCCCCGTTCCGTGACGGCTCCCCCGGCACCGACCGCAGCGGCTACTTCGCCAACCGCAACACCAGCAAGCGGTCCGTCTGCCTGGACCTCAAGGACCCGCGCGGCAGGGACCTGGCCCTCGAACTCATCGCGCGCAGCGACGTCGTGGCGAACAACTTCACGCCCGGCACGATGGACCGGCTCGGCCTCGGTCACCAGGACGTCCTCGAAGTGCGGCCGGACATCGTCTACCTGGACATGCCGATGCAGGGCAACGCCGGACCGCACCGCGACTTCCGCGGCTACGGCCTGACCATCGCCGCGGCCGGCGGCCTGCTGGGGCTGACGGGTCACCCCGGCCGGCCTCCGGTGGGCACGGGCACCAACTACCCCGACCACGTGCCCAATCCGCTGCACGCGGCGGTCGCGGTCCTCGCCGCGCTGCGCCGCCGGCGCCGGACCGGCGAGGGGCAGTACATCGAGCTGGCCCAGCTGGAGTCCACGGTCAACGTGATCGGCCCCGCGCTGCTCGCGGCGGCCGCCGGGCTGCCCACCGGCCGGTCCGGGAACGCGGACGCGGTCGCGGCACCGCACGGCGTCTACCCCTGTGCCGGCGAGGACCGCTGGTGCGCCGTGAGCGTCTGCACCGACGGCCAGTGGACCGCGCTCGCCCGGACCCTGGGGAACCCCGCCTGGACATCGCGGCCGGATCTCGCGACCGCCGAGGGCCGCCGCGCCGCCCGCCAGGAGCTGGACGAGCTCATGGCGTCGCAAACCGCCTCCCGGCAGGCGGGCGCACTGGCGGACGCGCTCACCGCGGCAGGCGTCGCGGCCGCCGAGGTGAGCGACGCCGAACAGGTCCTCGCCGACCCGCAGTTGAACGCACGGGGCCACTGGTCCGTCCTGGACCACCCCGTCATGGGCCCCAGCGTCTACGACAACATCCCCTACCGGCTGTCCGCCACCCCGGGCGCACTGCGCGCACCGGCGCCCCTGCTCGGCGCCGACACCCGCGAAGTCTGCGTGGACCTGCTCGGCCTGGACCCCGGCACGTACGAACACCTCGCGAATGAAGGAGTGGTGGGCTGACCATGGCCATCGAGACCGAGCGCACGGACAGGACGCTGATCGTGCGCATCAACCGCCCGGAAGCGCTCAACGCGCTCGACGTGGACGCCATGCGCGCCCTCAACGAGGTGCTGCGCGACTTCCGCGACGACCCCAAGCTCGCCGTCGGCGTCATCACCGGCGCCGGAGACCGCGCCTTCTGCACCGGCGCCGACCTGAAGAAGACGCTCCCGCCGCGGAGTTCGTTCGCCGGCGCCTACTTCGCGCCGTACGAGCAGAGCGTCGAGGAGGGGCTGTACGTCCGTGCCCTCACGCTCAGCGAGCTCGGCATCGGCAAGCCGCTGATCGCCGCCGTCAACGGGCACGCCCTCGGCGGCGGCGCCGAGATCGCGCTGGAGTGCGACGTGCGGATCGCGGGTGAGAACGCCACCTTCGGCCTGCCGGAGGCCCGCGTCGCCAGCGTTCCCGCGGTGGGCGGCGTGACCAGGCTGCTGCGCGCGATCCCCCGCGCGGTGGCCATGAAGATGATCCTCACCGGCGACCGCATCGGCGCCCAGGAGGCCCATCGCGTCGGCCTCGTCAGCGATGTCGTGCCCACCGGGGACCTGTTGCCCACCGCGCTGGACATCGCCGACCGCATCGCGGCCAACGGCCCGTTGGCGGTCAAGAGCCTCAAGGCCCTCGCCGACCGCACGCAGGACCTGCCGCTGACCCAGTCGATCGCCGTCGAGCAACTGCTGTGGGGCGTGCTGCGGGACACCGACGACCGCGTGGAAGGCCGTACCGCCTTCGCCGAGCGGCGCCCGCCCGAGTTCCACGGCCGCTGATCCCCCCTGTCCACGTGAGGAGTTCGCATCCCATGTCGTCATCCCAGTCGCCACCGTCGGCCGGCCGCCAGGTCGGAGCCGAGTGGACCCGCCGGAACGCGCAGCGCACGACGCTGACCATCACCGTCTGCGAGAACTGCGCGGCCCGCTGGTTCCCGCCCCGCGAGGCGTGCGCCCGCTGCGCGTCGGCCGACGTGCAGAACGTGGAGAGCGAGCCGGAGGGCCGCGTCTACGCCTCCAGCGTCGTCAGAATCGCCCCGCACGGCTTCCAGGCCCCCTACGTCCTGGCGTACGTCGACATCAGCGGCGTACGTCTCCTCGCCCACAGCCCCGGGGCCTCGCAGGCGCTGGCACCGGACACCCCGGTGCGGCTGACCGTCGCGCCCATCGCCGGCACCGGCGAGTCCGCGCTCACCTCGTACGCCGTGACCCCGGTCGACGGCCGCGAAATCACCGGAGGTACCCGATGAGAGCCGTCCACGTCGCCGGCGCGGCCGTCCACCCGTTCGGCAAGCACCCCGGCCTGACCGCCGCCGACCTCGGCCAACGGGCCGTCCGGGAACTGCTCGGCCGTACCGGTGTCACACCGGACGCGGTCGACGCCGGCTTCGGCGGTTCGACGTACGGCGGCTCGCTGCTCGCGCAGCGCGTCCTGCAGCACGCCGGCGTGTCCGGCCCGCCGGTCTTCACCGTCGAGAACGCGTGCGCGAGCGGCGCCTCCGCGGTGCACCTGGGCTGGCAGGCAGTGGCGTCCGGGGCCGCCGACGTCGTGATCGCCTTCGGCGCCGAGAACCTCTCGTCGTTCGGCGGCGGCACGCTCCCGCTGACAACCAACGACATCGAGATCGAGCAGGGCATGGTCATGCCCGCCGCGTACGCCATGCGCGCCCAGCGGTATCTGCACGACTTCGGCGCCTCGGTGGGCGACCTGACCGCCGTGTCCGTCAAGAACCGCCGCAACGGCGCGCTCAATCCCCGCGCCCACTTCCGGCGCGAGGTCTCCGAGGCCGACGTCGCCGCCTCGCGGCCGGTTGCGGACCCGCTGCGCCTGCTGCACTGCTGCCCCAACAGCGACGGCGCCGCCGCGGTGCTGCTGTGCACCGCCGAGGCCGCCCGCGACCTGGGAACGCCGAGCGTGCGCATGCGCGCCAGCGTCGTACGGTCGGGCACCTTCCACACCGGGTACCGGGACATGACCTGGCCCGACATCACCGAGCGCACGGCCTGGGCCGCGTACGACCTGGCCGGGCTGTCGCCGGGCGACCTCGACGTGGTCGAACTGCACGACGCCTTCAGCATCGCCGAGCTCCTGCACTCCGAGGCCCTCGGCATCGCGGAGCGCGGCAAGGCCCACCAGGCCGTCAGGAACGGTGAGTTCGAACGGGGCGGACGCGTCGCCGTCAGCCCGAGCGGGGGCCTGATGTCCCGTGGCCACCCCGTCGGCGCCACCGGGGTCACCCAGATCTGCGAGGCCTACTGGCAGCTCACCGGCCAGGCCGGAGATCTCCAGGTGCCGGGCGCCTCCGTGGCACTCACCCATGTCACCGGCGGCGGCATCTTCGGCGTCGACAACGGCGCGTGCTCCGTCCACATCCTCACCTCCGACTGAGCCGACCGAGAGGCCTTCTCCTCATGTCCGACACCACCTCCCCTCGCCGCGCCCTGGTCCTGGACCCGGCCGGCACCGCCACCGCGCGCGCGATCGCCGCCCGGCTCAGGGCCGCCGGTCACGCCGTCGAGACCGCCGCGCGCGTCCCTGCCGAACCGGCAGGTCCCTACGACGTCGTCGTCCACGAGCCCGGACTGCTGGACGACGAGGTCTCCGGACGCCCGGCGGAGCAGCTCGTCACCGCACTCGACCTGCTGGGTCCGCGTCTGCGTCCCCGGGAGCACGGCGGCTGCCGTGTCGTCGTCGTGGCGAGCCGCGACGGGCTGGGCTGGCCGAGCCGGCCCGACCTGGCGGCCGAGAGCGGGGCGCTCATCTCCACGGCCCGCAGCCTGGCGCTGCGGCTGGGCCGCACCGGCACCACGGTGAACGTGATCGCCGCGCTGCCGCCCGAGGGCAGCCCGCTGCGTGACTCCGGCCGCCCCGAGAACACCCACCTGTACGAGCCCGAGGCGCTCACTCCGCATCCGGTGACCGCTCAGGACATCGCCGAGACCGCCGCGTTCCTCGTGGACGCCCGCAGCGGCTACGTCACCGGCCAGGTCCTGTACGTCTGCGGCGGTGCGAGCCTGCTGTCCAGCCTGTCCGTCTGAACCCGGAAAGCACGATGAACCAGAACGAAGGAACACCCATGGATCTCGGCGGACAGGTGGCCGTGGTCACCGGTGGCGGCAGCGGCATCGGGCTGGCGGTCGCCCGCGAGTTCGCCACCGCCGGAGCGAGCGTGGCCGTCGCGGACATCGACGCCGACCGGGCGGAGCGCGCCGCCCGGCAACTCCGGGAACTGGGCGCGAAAGCGGTCGGGCTGCCCGTGGACGTCGCCTCGCGCGAGACGGTGGCGCGGCTCTTCGCCGGCGTCGAGGAGCGGCTCGGCCCGGTGGACGTCCTCGTGAACAACGCGGGCATCAGCATCGACCACGGCGTCCGCAACATCACCGACGAGGAGTGGGCAAGGACCGTCGCCGTCAACCAGACCGGCGTCTTCCTGTGCAGCCAGGCGGCCGCCGCGTCCATGATCCCGCGCCGCACCGGGCGCATCGTCAACGTGGCGTCCCGGGCCTGGCTCGGCTGGTACGGCCAGCTGTCCTACGCCTCCTCCAAGGGCGGCGTCGTCTCGGCCACCCGGTCCCTCGCCATCGAGCTGGCGAAGTACGGCATCACCGTCAACTGCCTGGCCCCGGGCCTGATCGACACGCCGCTGCTGCGCCGCGAGCCCCCGGAGGTCATGGACCGGCTGCTGCTGGCCCAGCCCATGGGCACGCTGGGCGAACCGGCCGACGTGGCCTGGGCCGCGCGGTTCTTCGCCTCGCCCGCGAGCCGGTCGGTCACCGGCCAGGTGCTGTACGTCTGCGGCGGCAAGAGCCTGTACGCCCAGCCCGCCCGCGCCTGAGCGTCCCGGGGTGCGGGGACCCGCCGCCGGTGCACGGGTCCCCGCACCCGGCTCAGATCCAGCCGCGGCGGGCGGCGTGCCAGCCGAGCTGCATCCTGGTGGCGACGCCCGCGAGGCTCATCAGGCCCTGGATACGGCGCTGGACGGTACGGCGGCTGATGTTGAGCTGGCCGGCGATGGCATGGTCCGTGAGTCCGGCGACCATCAGCGACAGCAGGTGCCGGTCGTCCGCCGTGAGCGCGGTGGGGTCGGTCTGCGCGCCGGATCCGCCGAGCCGGCCCTCCGGGGTGACGTGCAGGGGCACGCCTATCTCCCAGTAGCGCTCGAAGAGCGCCACGAGCGCCGCCAGCAGGCTGCTGCCGCGGATGACGGCGGCCGTCACGTCGCGGGGGTCGCTCGCCGGGCCGGCCGGTGCCAGGGGGCAGATGGCCAGGCACCGGTCGGCGACGGCCATGCGCAGTGGGAGCGCGGGCACGGCGCGCGCCACCTCACCCGCCCGCACGGCCTTGACGACGTTGTCGACGGCGCCCGCGTCGTCGAAGAACGCCTGCTCGTACAGGACCCGGTAGGCGACCCCTCCGGCCATGGCCTCGAACTCGGCCTCGTTGGTACCCGACGGCATCGCGACGTACTGCGCCTTGCAGAACCAGAGCAGTTCACTGCGGGCGGTCGACTGGACCTGCTGCAGACGCTGGCGCAGCGCCCCGGCGCCGGTGACGATCTCGACGACCTCGCCCGCGTCACGGGCCCAGGCGTGGCGGCGGTAGGCCTCCATGAGCTCGGCGATGACGCTGCGGGCCTTGTCCAGGTCGCCGGCCCGGCGTTCGAGCCGCGGCAGCAGTGTGACATCGGGCGGGTTGGCGGCGAACCGCCCCGGCGCGCCTTCCACACCGCGGGCCAGGCCCTTCTCCTCCAGCGCCGCGAGGAGGCGCCGGGCGGTCCCGGCGTCCGTGCCCGTCGACGTGGCCACGTCCGACGCCGACGCCGTGACGGCGAGGACGAGGGCGCGGTACGCGTCGGTCTCGGCGTCCGTGAGTCCCACCGGCTCCAGCATGCTCCGCCCTTCCGCCCCTGGCCGGCCACCGTCCGGCACACCGGTCAGAGTAAGCCAGGCGTGCGCACGGCTGACCGGGGCCTATCCCCCGGTCAGCAGCGGGTTGGGCAACGGCCGGTAGCGGGCGTCGGCGCCGTCCGCGCCCGTCCAGCGCAGCAGCAGGTTGGTCTTCGCGGGGAGTGTCGGCGCGGTGAGCAGTGCGGCGACCTCGGGCAGGTCGTGCCGGGCCAGCTCGCGGCGGACGGCGGGCCAGGGGTCCACTCCCGCGTGCCGTTCGGCCAGTGCCCCGGCCACCTCGACCAGGTGGTTGACGACCAGGCAGTACACCAGCCGCTCCCACCCGGCCGCCCGCGACACCTCCGGCAGCAGCTTCACGCCCTCCGCGTCCCGGAACAGCGCCTGCACGGGGGCCCCGTCTGCGTCACAGGCGACCAGCGAGTTCTGCAGGTGGGCCTCGACGACGACGCCGTGGCGGGCAAAGGCCCCGAGGACCGGCGGCACCATCTGGCGCAGATACGCCTCCCACCAGCGCGCCGGGTCCGTCGCGCCGTCCAGCGGGCTGCCCGTGAAGCCTTCGGCCAGTCCCGCGGCCAGGAAGGGGGTCGCGCCGGGCAGGAGGTGACCGCGCAGCCCGTCACGGACCAGGACGGCGAGTTCCTCGAAGGCGAACCCGGCGGTGCGGTATCCCCGGTCCGTCAGCCAGGCCGCCGTAACCCCCGCGAAAGCCCGGCTCGTGGCGGCGTCGGTACGGCGCAGCCGGAGCAGGTCGTGCCGCCACAGCCGGCGTACGTCGTTGGTGATGCGCACGTCGAGGCTGAACTTGAGGAAGAGGTCGCGCTCCGGGGCGTACACCGTGCGGATCGCGGCCGTGGGCCAGACCGGAGAGGCGGTGGTGCCCAGCCGGATGAGCCGCCCGTCGGCGAAGGCGGGGGCGAGGTCGCGGGCGGTCAGGTCGAGCTGCCAGGGGTGGGCGGGCAGCAGCCGGTAGCCGGGCGGGGGCTCGCCGAGGGCGTCGAGCGCCGAGGTGTCCCCCTCCTCGACGACGGTGTCCTCACGCAGCCCGAGCAGGACGAGGGGGAAGCGGGCGTGCGCCTCGGGGGCGTAGGGGAGCCAGCCGGCGACCGGTCCGCCGCCGCGCGCCTTGGGGGCGGGGTGGTGGGGATGGCCGGTGACCAGGGACTGCTCGGAGAGCAGATAGGGGTCCTCGGGCGGGGTGGCACGCGCGCGTGCGGTGAGGATGGCGGCGACGGCGTCCCGGCTGTCGGACATCTCGGCGGGCAGCTCGTGGTTGGCCAGGCCGGTGTGGCGGCGCAGCTCCTCGGCGACGAGCTTGACGAGTTCGGTGTGGTCGAGGCGGTGCCAGCCGCGTGGCGTGTACACCTCGGGTGCGGTGGGCCGCCGGCCGCCGCGCACCCGCAGCAGCCGGTCACCGCCGGGCAGCCGGTGGACCCCTTCCCGGCCGGGCAGCGGCCGGGCCACCTCGCGCAGCAGACAGTTGAGCAGCGGCGCGGCCGCGTAGGCGTCGGCCAGATCGCCGACGTCGTCGGGTGCCGCGGCGTCGGCGCCGCCGGGTGGGGGGATGAGGTCCACGCGTTCCACTCGTTCCCTACGGTTCATTCGTGCGGAGACGATCAGTATCCCGGTCGTCATCCGCCGCCGTGACCGCCCAGGTCAGGCCGTCCTGGCCCGACCCGCCCCGAGGAGCCCGCCCGTGCACCGTCCCCCCACCGCCGAGGCCGGGGTCGCCGACGAACTGTCCGTCGTCCGCCCGGACCTCGCCGCGCGGTACGCGGCCGAACTGCCCGCCGCCCGGGCGGCCGTGCTGACGCGCCTGTGGCGTGCGCTCACCCATGAGCCGCTCCCCTGGATCGAGGGCCGTGTGCCGGGGCGTGACGGCGTCACCGTGCGGCTGCGCGACGGCCGCCGGCTGCACGGGCCCGAGCCGGACCCGTACGCGACCGCCGCGTACGTCACCGCCGTACGGCTGGACGGCGTGCCGTACGACCGTCCGGCACTGCTGATGACGGATCTCGCGGTACCGCACGGCGCGGAACTCGCCGTGGACCTCGACCACAGCGCCGCCTCCCTGGCCCTGTCAAGGGCGGCGCAGCCGACTCATCCTGAAGGGTGGCCCGAAAAGGACTGGGAGTGGGAGCAGCGGGTGGTGGACGGGCATCCGTACCACCCGAACTGCCGCTCCCGGCCGGGGTTCTCGGTGGCCGAGCAGCTCGCCCACGCCCCCGAGCACCGTCCCGTGGTGGGACTCGGTCTGGTCCCGGTCCCGGCGGAGGCGTGCCTGGTGACGGGGGCCTGGCCGGACGCGCTGCGCGACGGGCGGCGCGTGCTGATCCCGGTGCACCCCTGGCAGGCGGCCCACGTCCTGAAGCGGACGTGCGAGGAGCGGCTCACCGGGCACCCGCTGATGTCCTTGCGCACGCTCGCGTTGGACGACGCAGTGCATGTCAAGACGGCGCTCAGCGCGCGTCTGACGTCGTCGGTGCGGGACATCTCGGTGCCGTCGGTCGCCGCGTCCATGACTCTTTCGGCGTTCGCGGAGGAACTGGCGGCGCGCACGGACGGCCTGATGCACGTCACGCGCACGCTGGGCGCGGTCACGGACGGCTCCCCGGATCTGGCGGCCGTGCTGCGGGAGTCACCGGGGGAATACGGGGGTGCCGGTGAGCGTGTGCTGCCGGTGGCGGCGCTCGCGACCACGGGGCTCGGGCGGTCCGCGGCCTGGCTGGGCGAGTTCGCGCGGCTCGCCCTCGCCGTCGGGCTGCGGTTGCTGGACCTGGGTGTGGCGCTGGAGGCGCACGGCCAGAACCTGCTCGTCGTGCTGTCCGAAAGCGGCGTGCCGGTGCGGCTGGTCTACCGCGACCTGGCCGACATCCGGGTCAGCCCGGCCCGGCTGGCCCGGCACGGCATCCCGGTCCCGCAGCTGCCCGCCCGCATCCTCACGGACGACGTGACGGCGCTGCGGCGCAAGGTGTTCGGTTCGTTGGTGGGGGGCGCCCTGGCCGGTGCCGCCGGGTCGGGGCCGGCGCTGGCGGAGGCGCTCAGGACGGCCGTACGGGAGCATCCGCGTACGGCCGACCTCGCCGCGCTGTGCGAGGAGCCCCTGCCGGCGAAGGCGCTGACGCTGATGCGGCTGTCGCCGGGGCGGGTCGGCGATCTGTGGACGGAGCTGCCCAATCCGCTTCTTTGACCGGCTGTTGGGGAGCCGGACGGCCTGCCGTGCGGGCCCGACGATCTGCTGTTTTGGAGCCCGACACCTCTGATCAATAGGATCCGCCGATGATCACAAGACAACGGCTGGCGGCGGGGGCCTGCGCCCTGCTCGCCGCGCTGGCGGCCGGGATCGCGCTCCCGTCGACGGCGCTCGCCGACGAGACCACGGCCGCCGCGCCCAAGGTCGACCTCGTACTGGACGTCAGCGGTTCGATGCGGGCGCGGGACATCGACGGCCAGTCGCGGATGGCGGCGGCGAAGCAGGCGTTCAACGAGGTGCTGGACGCGACGCCCGAGGACGTGCAGCTCGGCATCCGCACCCTCGGCGCCAACTACCCCGGGGACGACCAGAAGACGGGCTGCAAGGACACCGCGCAGCTCTACCCGGTCGGCCCGCTGGACCGCACCGAGGCCAAGGCGGCGGTGGCCACGCTGACACCGACCGGCTGGACCCCGATCGGCCCGGCGCTGCTGAAGGCGGCCGGCGACCTCGACGGCGGCACCGGCTCCAAGCGGATCGTGCTGATCAGCGACGGCGAGGACACCTGCGCCCCGCTCGACCCGTGCGAGGTGGCCCGCGAGATCGCCGCCAAGGGCATCGGCCTGACCATCGACACGCTCGGCCTGGTGCCCAGCACCAGGATGCGGCAGCAGCTGAGCTGCATCGCCGAGGCGACCGGCGGCACCTACACCTCGGTGCGGCACACGGACGAACTCACCGACCGTGTCAATCAGTTGGTCGACCGGGCCGCCGACCCGGTGGTGACGCCGGTGGCCGTCGAGGGCGCGCAGCGGTGCGCTCAGGCGCCGACGGTGAAGTCGGGCCTTTACACGGACCGCGAGGAGTTCGGGCAGCAGCGCTGGTTCCGGGTGGACGTGCTGCCCGGCCAGGAACTGCGCGCCTCCGTGAGCGTGTCGGCGGACCGGGACGTGAATCCGTCCTACGGGGTGCTGCTGCGGGCGGTCACCGTCAAGGGCCGCGAGATCGTACGGGGCGAGGCGGCGGGCAACGGCCGCACGGATGTCATCTCGACTGGGCTGCGCTACCCGAAGCGCGACAGCGACGAGGACGAGCCCGCGGCGGAGAGCGTGTGCCTTCAGGTCACCCACTCCTTCTCGGCTGCGTCCGGCGTGAAGACCACGCCCGGGCTGCCGCTGGAGCTGACGATCGACGTCGTCGACGGGCCCTCGCCGTCGAGCGATGTGGCCGCCTTCGGCCTCGGGCGCGGCTGGTGGCTGCTCGGCGCCCTCGTCCTGACCGGTTTCGTCGCCGGTCTGCTGTGGGGCTGGCTCTCGCGCTGGCGGGTCGCGGTCTGGAGGAGCAACTGATGCGTAGCGTAAGGGCTTTGGGCGTCGCTCTGCTGGCGCTGGGCTGGGCCGTCGCTCCGGCCGCGGCCGACTCCCCGTCGGCCAGTCCGTCGGACGACGACGCGGCCGCCCCGACCGAGGCGGGCACGTCGTTCCGTACGGCGACCGAGTTCGACCCGGGACAGACGGCCACGGCGAACGGCTCCGCGGGCGACTACCTCTACTGGTCGTTCCCGGCGGACGCCGGCCGGCGGCCCACCGTCAGGGCGACGGTGAAGCTGCCCGACACCCACGCCGCCGAGACCTGGCAGATCGACGTGTACGACGGTCTGCGGCGCCGCCAGGCCTGCCAGTACGGGTCCCAGACGCGGACCGCCCCGGCGGACGCGGCCTCCGTGGAGCTGGCGTGCACGATGCGCACGGTCCGTGCCTGGTCGGAGCCGTGGGCCGACGACCCGCTGCCGGGCACGTACTACGTCCGTCTCACGGCGGTGGGTCTGCCGACGTCGGACCTGGGGCTGCCGGTGAGCACCGAGGTGCGGGTGGACGTCAAGGAGATCGGCGGCGCGGCGGCGGTGGACGGGGCGCTGGCCGAGCCGCTGGTGCCGGGAGCCGCCGTCACGTCGGAGAAGGACCAGGAGGATTCGGCCGTCCTGTCGAGCATCGAGCCGGAGGACGGCTGGGCCTCCGGCTGGTGGTCCGACCGCTGGGTGTGGACGGCGGTGGGCGGCGCGCTGGCCGCGCTGGCCGGAGTCGGGGGGTATGCGCTGACGCGGGGGTCGGGGCGACCGAGCCGACCCTGACGCCGTACCGGAAGGCCCGCCCAGTGCGGGCCTTCCGCCTTTCCGTCACGCCTCCCGCAACGCCTTGGCCACCGTGCCGTCACCGGTCACCGTGATCCGTCCGTCCCGGACCGCGTCGATCACGCTCACCTCGCCACGGCCGACCGCCGCACATGTGGCGGTGTCGAGAACCAGCACCGCGTCGGGTTCGCCCGGCGCGGGTCCGTCGCCGCACACGGGCCCCCCCTCCGCACCGACGTACAGGTGGAAGTCGCCTTCCTCCAGCCGCACTTCGACGAGCCCCTCGCCCTCCAGCGCCCGAAGCAGGGGCAGCGCGAACCAGTGGGCGCGGACCGCGTCCGTGGGCCGCCGCTCGCCGAGCCCGGCCTGCCCCCAGACGCCGAGCGCCTGGAGCACGGGCAGCAACTCCCGGCCACGCCGGGTGAGTTCGTAGACGTACGCCGCGCCGGGCGGCGGCAGCCGGCGCCTGGTCGTCAGCCCGTCGCGCTCCATGTCCTTCAGCCGGGACGCCAGTACGTCCGTGCTGACGCCCGGCAGATCCGCGTGCAGGTCCGTGTAGCGGCGCGGACCCGCGAGGAGTTCACGCACGATCAGCAGGGTCCAGCGGTCGCCGACGACATCGAGCGCGCGCGCGGCGGAGCAGTACTGGTCGTAACTTCGACGAGGTGGCATGCGACGCAGTCTAGACATGTCATTGGACTTTCCAAGCTCACACTTGGTAAAACCAAGCAACACCACAACCGGAGGGGCGCACCGCATGGAGTTCCGGCAGTCGAACAAGCTGAGCGAGGTCTGCTACGAGATCCGCGGCCCGGTGATCGAGCACGCCGACGCGCTGGAGGAGGCGGGTCACAGCGTGCTGCGCCTCAACACCGGCAACCCGGCGCTCTTCGGCTTCGAGGCGCCGGAGGAGATCCTCCAGGACATGATCCGGATGCTGCCGCAGGCGCACGGCTACACCGACTCGCGCGGCATCCTCTCCGCCCGCCGCGCGGTCGCCCAGCGCTACCAGACGCTCGGCCTGGAGGTCGGCGTCGACGACGTCTTCCTCGGCAACGGCGTCTCCGAGCTCGTGTCGATGGCCGTCCAGGCGCTGGTGGAGGACGGCGACGAGATCCTCATCCCCGCCCCCGACTTCCCGCTCTGGACGGCGGTGACCACCCTCGCCGGCGGCAAGGCGGTGCACTACCTCTGCGACGAGCAGGCCGAGTGGTACCCCGACCTGGACGACATGGCGTCGAAGATCACGGACCGCACGAAGGCCGTGGTCATCATCAACCCGAACAACCCCACCGGCGCGGTCTACCCGAAGGAGATCGTCGAGGGCGTCCTCGACCTGGCCCGCAGGCACGGCCTGATGGTGTTCGCCGACGAGATCTACGACCAGATCCTGTACGACGACGCCGTGCACCACTCGGCCGCCGCGCTCGCCCCGGACCTCGTGGTCCTCACCTTCTGCGGCCTGTCCAAGACGTACCGCGTGGCCGGCTTCCGCTCCGGCTGGCTGGTGGTGACCGGACCCAGGCAGCACGCGAAGGACTATCTGGAGGGCCTGACCATGCTGGCCTCCATGCGGCTGTGCTCCAACGCGCCCGCACAGTACGCCATCCAGGCGGCGCTCGGCGGTCGCCAGTCCATCCACGAGCTGACCTCGCCGGGCGGCCGGCTCCACGAGCAGCGCAGCGTGGCCTGGGAGAAGCTCAACGAGATCCCCGGCGTGTCGTGCGTGAAGCCGAAGGGCGCGCTGTACGCGTTCCCGCGCCTGGACCCCAAGGTGCACAAGATCCACGACGACGAGAAGTTCGTCCTGGACCTGCTGCTTCGGGAGAAGATCCAGGTGGTCCAGGGCACGGGCTTCAACTGGCCGACCCCCGACCACTTCCGGATCCTGACGTTGCCGCACGCGGATGATCTGGAGGCGGCCATCGGGCGGATCGGGCGGTTCCTCGGCGGGTACCGGCAGTAGCGGCGAACGGTCCCAGTCGGTCGGGGCGGGGGTCCGTGAGTTCGATGCGGAGCGTCGCGTCCTCGGGGTGGAGGGTGAGACGGAGACGGAAGTCGCGGCCCCTGACCCGGCCGTGCGCCGCCGCGTTCGTGGCGAGTTCGGCCACCAGCAGTGCCGCTGTGCGGTTGGCCTCCGTGTCGTACGGCCGGCCCCGGGTGTGGAGTTGCTCGGCGGCGAGGCGGCGGGCGAGGCGGGCGCCTCCAGGGGTGACCGAGAGGCGGAGGTGAAGTGGCGGGTGGGGGTGGTGGGCTGGGTGGGTCCCGGGGGGCCGTCGAGTGGGCAATATCGGCGTTCACGTCACTCAGCGTGGTCGGCCGTCTCTGCCCTGACCAATGACGACGGCGGTACTCAGCGTCACTGTCCGGTCGCTGTCCGGCCGTGTCCGGGCGGCATGGCATTACGCCGTGCACCGGTCGGGAGTTGAGGACGGGCGGCACGTGGAGGTGGAGCAGCATGGGTGTGACGGGGCAGGGGCCGCAGAACGGTGACGGCATGGAGCCGTACGGCACCGATGACGAGGAGTCGGCGGCGGTACTGCGCACGGTCGGCAGGGGATGCGGCGTCCGCCGTTCAGCGAGGAGGAGGTGGAGCGGCTGGTCACGGCGCGCCTGGCGCGGCAGGAACTCTTCGACCGGCAGCCCGCACCCGTCTTCAGTTTTGTCCAGGAAGAGGTGACGCTGCGCCGCCCGCTCGGGGGCAGAATGGTGATGCGGAAGCAGCTCGAACGCCTGTTGGAGGCCGGCACCCGACGGAACGTGGAGATCCAGGTGATGCCCACGGATCGTGAGGACCACGGCGGTCTGGCGGGGCCGTTTCAGCTGCTCCGGCTCAAGGAGGGAGACACCGTGGGGCACAACGAGGCTCACCTCATCAGTCGGCTGATCTCGCACCCCAAGGAGGTCCAGCTGGCCGAGATCCACTATGGCATCATCCGGGCCCAGGCCCTCACCCCCCGTGAGTCACTGGCCTTCATCGAGAAAGTGCTGGGAGAGACGTGATGAGCAACCCCTCGACGGGGAAAGGTTCCGCGCTGGAGTGGTTCAAGAGCAGCTACAGCACGAATGAAGGCCCGGAGTGCGTGGAGGTCGCCTTCGCCCCCGAGACCGTTCACGTACGGGACTCGAAGCGCGCGCAGGGCCCCCAGCTCGGCTTCGGGGCCCAGCAGTGGGCCGCCTTCGTCTCGTACGCCGCCGATCACTGACGTACGACATGCCGACGCCCCGCGTCCGGTTGCGTACCGGGCGCGGGGCGTTGACGTAGATCACCCGACACCGGCCGGCCGCACCGTGCCTTCCTCCCCCGCCGGTCCACGACGATGTCCCGTTTCCACGCCCGGTTTCCCGTGCCGTGCGGGCAGGTGCGGTCGTAGCAGCGCCAGTACCAGTTGCCTCGTTGACCGCGGCGGATCTCGATGTCGTCGCGGTGGCAGGAGGGACAGGTGGGCGGCCGGGAGAACTCGTCCGCGTGCTCTTGCCCGCCGGGAGCAGACCCGCCGGCGGGACGGCCGTCCCCGCAGCGCCGCCGGGGCGTCCCTCTGCGGGCAGCGCGGCAGGAGGGGCGTCCTGAAGGATGCGGAACCGGTCCCGCAGTGCCTCGATGAGGAAGGCGGGCGGCTGCTTGCGCACCCACAGGTGCGGGTCGGGTGGCTGCGCGAACTCGGCGACGCGCACGGTCAGCGCGGAGCCGCTCCGGGAGGCCTCCAGTACGGCGTGCCCTGCCGTGTCGCCCGACGGCTCGTGGGGTCCGGCCAGGCGCAGGGACTCCACCTGGTCGGCGGGCAAATCGTTCCCCGCGCGTCAATCGTGAACACGCCTGGCTCACCGGTGCAAACCGCTCGGCCCAGGCAGGTCCACGAGGCGTTGCGCCCCGATCCCCCTTCCAGCCCGAGCCACGTCCACCGCACTGGTGATCTCCTCACGCCGGCGCGCGCCCGCCCGTCCCCCTTGATCACGGCAGCCGGACCGACATACCTACCACGCATGACCGGCGCATATGCCATGACCGGCGTGAGCAGGCCACTGCACACGTCTCCGCCTGATGCGGCGGCGCGGGTATGTGTCATCGCAGGCGCCACCAGCGCCCGGCGCATAGCGTGTGCCGCATGGGTGACATCATGCTGGTGCGGCACGGCGAGACCGAGTGGTCGCGGTCCGGGCGGCACACCGGGCTGACGGACGTACCGCTGACAGAGCACGGCCGGGAGGAGGCGCGCGGGCTGGTGCCGCTGATCCGGTCGCACCGGATCGGGGCCTGCTTCGTCAGCCCGCTGCAGCGGGCGCGGGAGACGGCCGAGCTGGTCGGGCTGCACGGCGCGGTGCGGGTGGACGCGGATCTGGTGGAGTGGGACTACGGGGGATACGAGGGGATCACCACCGTCGACATTCAGCAGGAACGGCCGGACTGGTTCCTGTTCAGGGACGGGGTGGTCCCGGGGCCGCCGGAGCATCCCGGGGAGAGCGCGGAGCAGGTCGGGGCGCGCGCCGACCGGATGCTGAGCAAGGTGGACGCCGCCCTCGCCAACACCGAGGGCGTGGTGGTGCTGGTGTCCCACGGGCACTTCCTGCGGGTGCTCACCGCCCGGCGGCTGGGGCTGCCGCCGGCGGACGGCGCGCTGTTCCAGCTGGCGACGGGGACGGTGTGCCGGCTGGGCACCGAGCACGGGCGGCCGGTGATCGCGGCGTGGAATGTCAGACCCGGGTCGTAGCCTTCGAAGCGGTGGGGACTTCGAGTTCCAGGTGCAGTGGGAGCGGCGACGACCGTGAAGAGCAGCACGCCCGTGAGCGGGTCCGTCCGCAGCTTCAGGCCGCCGGGACTCGGCTGATCGAGGACAGTGACACGCTTCTGCAGACCGCCGAGCCACTCAGCGAGCTCGACGGCCCGGACGGCGTGCCCATGAGCGCCGAAGCACATGCCGTAGTACGTCGAGGAAGGGATGTGCAGTTCCCGCAGTACGCACTCGACCCCCAGCTGAGGGTGCTCGTCGAGGAGCCCCGTCACTTGGGCCGGGTCGGGTCGAGTTGCGCCGCGAAAAGAGCCGAGGCCGTCCGCAGAACTTCGTTCGCCCGCTTGAGCTGGGCGTTCTCCTTGCGCAGCGCGGCGAGCTCGGCGCGTTCGTCGGTGGTCAGCCGGTCGTCACGCTCGCCCGGCATCGACCTCGGCCTGGCGGATCCAGCCGCGCAGGGCCTCGGGATGCACGCCGAGGTCGACCGCGAGCTTCTTGATCTGCGGCTTCGGATCGGAGGTCCGGTACATCCGCACCGCACGCTCACGCAACTCCAGCGAGTACTTCCTGAGGGCAGCCATGGTCGAGGTTCCTCTCATGAGAACCATCTGCCCCTCTGTCACCATCCTCCGCATCTCGGGGGAACCTCAGGCCAAGAAGCCTTGGCATGGATGACTGAAGGAACTGATCAGCCGCAAAGCCTCGCCGAAGCCGCTAGCTAGCGCTTTGCAGACACCCGTCGAGCCCGGCATGTAGCGCATAATGTCTCACAGGAACTTTCTCACTCCGACCGACAACCCGGGCCTGCTGCGATTTCTGCGGAGATGGTACGGCACCCCGAAATCACCCGATGTAAAATTGAGAGAATCAGCTGAAGCACCCAGGGAGCTTGTCGAGTGGCATGTGGAGGAGACCTTCCAAACCGAGAAGGGGCTGGCCGGACTGGACGAGCACCAGGTCCGCCGCTACCCCTCCCGGGCCCGCTGGGTCACCCTCGCCATGCTGGCCCACGCCTTCCTCGCCGTCGCCCGCGCCGACGAACACGCACACCGCTCCACACCGGACGACCTGATCCCACTGTCCTGCAACGAGATCTGCCGCCTGTTCATCACGCTCGTCGTCCAGCCCGCCCGCGACGCGGCCCACCGGCTTGCCTGGTCCGACTGGCGCCGTCGCCACCAGGCACGATCACGCACCAGCCACTACCGGCGACAAGCCGCATCCCAGACATGAAAATCACGATCTACAGCTGGAGTACTAGGCCGCCGAATTGCGCGGAACCCGGGCACGACCATGGAATCGGCCAACGGCGACGGCGACGAACCGCCGCCCCTTTCCGCCCTCGTCCGCTGACGTTGCCGTCAACTACTGCCGTCAAACGCCACGCGGCCCTCCCGAAAGCTCGGGAGGGCCGCGTGGCAATGGCTACGCGAATTCCGCCAACCATTCCCAGTCGCCGGGCCGGGACCGCAACCGGCTGAATCCCTGTTCGAGACAGTCACTCAGGCTGGAAGATTCAGCGCGAATG
The DNA here is from genome assembly GCF_043204795.1 of Streptomyces sp. NPDC047706. Taxonomy (NCBI): domain Bacteria; kingdom Bacillati; phylum Actinomycetota; class Actinomycetes; order Kitasatosporales; family Streptomycetaceae; genus Streptomyces; species Streptomyces sp. NPDC047706. The sequence continues at coordinate 146,526 of NZ_JBIDCW010000022.1, forward strand.
AATCCCTGCTCGCCCAGTCCTGGCCCCGACATCACCAGAGTCCAGGGCTCGCCACCTTCCGCCATCCTCTCGTCGTCCACCTTGAGGATCATGGTGACGCCTGAGCGGCCCAGCCTTTCCATGAGCTGCTCAATATCCATCCCTTGTACTCCCATCAGTAACCCCTCAAGGCTGCCGAGATGTCGCTGACGTCGTGCAGCTGACCTTTACCAACTCTGTCGATGACGCTTCGAAGGTCGGCAGAGGCTGGGCCACTCGTGACCCGGTTCCGACGCATCAGCTCTTCCACGACAGCTTGGGCCGTGCGCTTGTTTCCATTGTTCAACATGTGGCTACCGGCAATATCGCGAATTACGACGGCCGACTTGTCCCAGAAGCTGTTGTAGCGGCTGGCGTTAGCCATGGTGTTAGCCGGTGAACCACTGAGCCTTTCCCAGTAATGGATCATGACGGTGTGTGATCGTCAGATGGTGCGGTCGTATTCGAGTTGGAGCAGGACGAGGGCTGCGGCGGCGATC